>NZ_JAUIZJ010000026.1:0-927 GCF_030435535.1 Bradyrhizobium sp. WYCCWR 13022 | reverse complement strand
CCTCTCAGACAGGACACCTCAGTTCAGCAGGTTTGCCCCCTACTGCCGCGTAGCGGGTTCGTTCAATCCTGGGCGAGATCAAATCGGTACACCCCGGCGAGATCATTGGAATCAGCAAGTTCGGCTCCGACCCGGTGCAGGCCTTTCCCGGTCACGGGCAGATGAAGCCGGAGCAGCAGGAGATCGAGCGGCTGCGCCGTGAGGTCGCCAAGCTGAAGGCCGAGCGGGATATCCTAAATAACTGTCCAGCGTCGTGGCGCGCCTGCGCGGGATAGAAACAGCCTTGTGCTATCCTTTAGCTCGGAGGGTAGCGGCCGTCAGCTTATTGGAGGCACTGTCCCCGTTAAAAAACGTGGTCCATGGGCGCATGCGGACTTGAGAGTGGTGACGCCGTTTCGACGGCGATCCCGATTAGGAAGATGACAAATTGGCATAGCCCTGACCCTCCAGCCCATCATCGGACGGAGGAGTTGCGATGCCTAACAGGACAACCGACCGCGGCCCGGACCTAAAGCTGGTCAACCTCAGCCCGGCCGCTATCGATATCGGATCAAAGATGCACATGGCCGCGGTAAACCCGGCCTGCACCGACAAGCCAGTGCGTGCATTCGGCACATTCACGCAAGACCTGCATGAACTGGCGGACTGGTTCAAGATGTGCGGCGTGACCAGTGTCGCGATGGAATCCACTGGGGTCTATTGGATCCCAGTCTACGAGATCCTAGAACAGCGCGGGTTTGAGGTCATTCTGGTCAACGCGCGGTACGCCAAGAATGTACCTGGCCGTAAAACCGATCTCAGCGATGCCGCTTGGTTACGCCAGCTCCACTCCTATGGCCTGTTACGGGGCAGCTTCCGACCGATGCCGAGATCGCAACGTTGCGAGCCTATCTACGCCAGCGCGAGCGGCTCGTGGAATATGCTGCC
>NZ_JAUIZJ010000025.1:0-365924 GCF_030435535.1 Bradyrhizobium sp. WYCCWR 13022 | reverse complement strand
ATGGTGAATCAGAAACAAGCTGATTTGGGAATCCCAAATCGATTCAGATTAAACCCATCCCGCTTTAGTGAATGCCGGGATGACGGCGGGGAGAGATTGTCGGCTCCCCAACGCAATCAATGCAGAATTTTACTTCGCCCGCTTCTGCTCGATCGTGTCCCAGATCCTGGCCGCAACGTCGGGCCCGCCGAGCCGCGCGATGGCGCGGATGCCGGTGGGCGAGGTCACGTTGATCTCGGTGAGGTTGCCGTTGATGACGTCGATGCCGACGAACAGCAGGCCACGCTCGCGCAGCGCCGGGCCGACGGTGGCGCAGATCTCGCGCTCGCGTGGGGTGAGTTCGGTCTCCTTGGCCGCGCCGCCGCGCACCATGTTGGAGCGAAGGTCGTCGGCCGCCGGCACGCGGTTCACCGCGCCGGCGAACTCGCCGTTGACCAGGATGATACGCTTGTCGCCGAGCCTCACCTCGGGGATGAACTGCTGGATCACCCAGGCCTCTTTGAACGTCACCGAGAACATGTCGTAGAGCGAGCCGAAATTCATGTCCTGCGGCATCACGCGGAACACCGCGGCGCCGCCATGGCCGTGCAGCGGCTTCATGACGACGGCACCGTACTTGTCGCGGAACGCGTTGATCTCGTCGAGGTCGCGCGAAATCAGGGTCGGCGGCATGAGCTGCGGAAAATTCATCACGAAAAGTTTTTCGGGCGCATTGCGCACCGAGGCCGGATCGTTGACGACCAGCGTCTTCGGATGAATGCGCTCCAGCATATGCGTCGAGGTGATGTAGGCGAGGTCGAACGGCGGATCCTGGCGCAGCAATACCACGTCGAAGCCGTTCAGCGCCTCGCGCTTGGGCTCGCCAAGAGTGAAGTGATTGCCGGGCTCGTCGCGCACGGTCAGCATCTGCACCGGCGCGACGATTTCCTCGCCGACCATCGAGAGCTTGTCGGGCGTGTAGTAGGACAGGCCATGGCCGCGCTTCTGCGCCTCCAGGAGCAGCGCGAAGGTGGAATCGCCCTTGACGTTGATGCGGGCGATGGGGTCCATCTGGACGGCGACGTTGAGTTTCATGGTCTGCCTTTCAGGTCGAGGCGTCGAATGCCGCCAACACATGGCGCGGAAGTGAGCGCGGCGCAATCAGCATGGCGTCGAATCGCAATTCGAATTCCGCATGCTCGGGATGCGCTGCAAGCCAGCCCTGCGCGGCGTCGATGATGCGCTGCTGCTGGCGTGGCGTCACCGCATAGGCGGCCTCATCGAGGCTGGCGCGTGCCTTGACCTCGACGAAGGCGATCAGGTTGCGGCGGCGCGCCACGAGGTCGATCTCGCCATGCGGCGTGCGATAGCGCTTGGCGAGGATGCGGTAGCCCTTGGCCATCAGATAGGCGGCGGCACGGCTCTCGGCGGAGATCCCGGTGCGGAACGCGGCGACGCGCTCGGGCGAGGCGACCTTCGGTTCCTCATCCCTAGTCTTCGCCATCGTCGCCTCGCACATCCTTGTGCAGATTCTTGGCGAGCTCGAGCGCGCGGGCATAGACCTCGCGGCGCGGCCGGCCCGAGAGCGCGACAGCGTGGGCGACGGCATCCTTGACGCTGTTTGTGGTGAGTTGCGCGCGCAGCAGATCGTCCAGCGCATCCGATGCCAGCACGTCGGCGTCGGCGTCAGGTGGGCCGATCACCAGCACGAACTCGCCGCGCGTTTCCGGCGCGTCCGCTTGTCGCGCGAGCTCGGCGAGGGGCGCACGCCTGACCTCCTCATGCAGCTTGGTCAGCTCGCGGCAGACCGCGGCATCTCGATCACCCATGATCTCGGCGAGATCGGTCAAGGTAGCCTGCATCCGGTTGCCGGATTCGAACATCACCAGCGTCGCATCGATCCGGGCGAGCTCGGCCAGGCGCGAACGTCGCGCGGCGGACTTCGCCGGCAGAAAACCCTCGAAGAAGAAGCGGTCGGTTGGCAGGGCCGCGACCGACAATGCCGCCAGCACCGACGATGGCCCTGGCAGCGCATAGACGGCATGGCCGGCGGCGCAGACCTCGCGCACCAGCTTGTAGCCGGGATCGGAGATCAACGGCGTGCCGGCATCCGACACCAATGCGATCGAGCCGCCGGCCGCAAGCGCCTCCAGGATTTTTGGCCGCGCGGCCTCGGCATTGTGCTCGTGGTATGGCTTGAGCTGCGCCGAGATGTCGTAACGCTCGGTCAGGCGGCGCGTGATGCGGGTATCCTCGCAGGCGATGACATCGACCCCCGCCAGCGTTTGCAGCGCGCGTAGCGTGATATCGCCGAGATTGCCGATCGGGGTCGCGACCAGATGGAGGCCGGCCGCCGCCTTCGGCGCCGCCAGCCGGTGGGCGTCGATGGAGAACCCGCGCGGGGCGGCGTCCATAGCTTCAGTCGTATTTATCGGGGCCGGCTTTGCGCGCATAATGAATCGAACTTAGGCATGATCTCAGGGGCTGGGAACCGGTCCCTCGAAAAAGATCGTGGGGGGCCAGGATACTGAGCCGGAGCGGAGAAGGACTGGAATGTGATCGGCCCGGCATCACATTCCCCAGGGAATGAAGTGCCAGCGCCATATTCGCGGCGGAAACCGCGCCTTGATGCTGGACGTCGAACGGCAAACAGCTGGCCAGGAACGTTAGGGGCTGTCGCGTTAAGCGATCATTATCCTTTTGTTTTGGTTAACTATTTGCCGACAATATGCCTGAATCCGCGGCTTGTGTCGGGGAAAGAGTTTTATGACTGGCCGGCTTGCGGCCGGTCAGAAGAGAAGCTGCCATGGTGGGCCCGCGTGATCTGAAATCTCCCGTCGAGGGGTCCCTGATGTCAGGGGCGACCCGGCGGAGTGCGCTTGGCCTGCTGCTCGGCACGCCATTGCTGTCGGCCTGCGCCGGCGTGCAGCAGAGCCTCAGCCAGTTTTCCAGCCCGTTCTCCGGTTCCTCGCCGCCGGCGCAGCCGGCCGGCCCCCAGCAGCAGGCGACGACCGCCGGCACCGGCGGGGTGAAGGTCGGGTTGATCCTGCCGCTCTCGGCCGCCGGCAATGCCGGGCTCGCCGCGCAATCCATGCGCAACGCCGCCGAGATGGCGCTGGCCGAGTTCCAGAATCCGAACATCCAGCTCCTGATCAAGGACGACAATGGCAGCCCGCAGGGCGCGCAAGCCGGCGCGCAGCAGGCAGTCGACGAAGGCGCCGAGATCATTCTGGGGCCGCTGTTCGCGCAGTCGGTGCCGGCGGTGGCGCAAGTCGCGCGCACGCGCGGCATTTCCGTCATCGCGTTCTCGACCGATTCGAGCATCGCCGGCCGTGGCGTCTATCTCCTGAGCTTCCTGCCGGAGTCCGACGTCAACCGCATCATCGAATACGCGGCCGGCATCGGAAAGCGCTCCGTCGCCGTGCTCGTGCCTGACAATGCCTATGGCAATGTGGTCGAGGCCGCAGTGAAGGCTGCGGTGCCACGGCGTGGCGGCCGCGTCGTCGCGTTCGAGAAATATGGCGCCGATCGCGCGACGCCTGCGCGGACCGTGGCACAGCAGCTCGGTAGCGCCGATGCGCTGTTCATTGCGGATGACGGCGACGCCGTCGTCTCGGTGGCGGATGCGATGACCGCGGCCGGCGCCAATTTGCGCAACATCCAGCTGCTCGGCACCGGGTTGTGGGACAGCCCGCGTGTCTATGCGAGCCCCGCGTTGCAGGGCGGCCTCTACGCCGCACCGGACCCCGCCGGTTTTCGTGCGTTCTCCGGCCGCTATCGCACCAAATACGGAGCCGAGCCGATCCGCACGGCGACGCTCGCCTATGACGCGGTCGCGCTCGTCGCAGCGCTCGCGCGCACGCAGGGCGGCACGCGCTTCTCGCCCGACGTGCTCACCAACCCCTCGGGTTTCGCCGGCATCGACGGCCTGTTCCGCTTCCGCGCCGATGGCACCAACGAGCGCGGGCTCGCGGTGATGAAGGTGACGACGGGCGGCGGTGTTGCGGTCGCGGGCTCGCCGAAGAGTTTTGGGGCGTAACGCTACGCTGCGAGATCCGCAACCACCGCATCCAGCACCGGAAATCCGCTGCTGGTCACCCGCAGCCGTCCCGTCGCATCGACCGTGATTGCGCCTTCCTCGCGCAGCAGCGCGATGCGGCCGGGATCGAGCGGACGGCCGGACAGCGCCTTGTAGCGCTCAGGGTCGATGCCCTCCGCAAGCCGCAACCCCATCAGCAAGAATTCGTCGGCGCGTTCTTCGCTGTTGAGGAGGTCGTCGGTGACGACGCCGTCGCCGCTGGTTTCGACCCGCATCAGCCAGGCTTCGGGACGCTTCTCGGTGGCGGTGGCGTGCCTGATACCGTCGATGTCGAGGCGGCCATGGGCGCCGGGACCGATGCCGGCATATTCCTCGCCGCGCCAGTACACCAGATTGTGCCGGCACTCAGCGCCGCGCCGCGCGTGGTTGGAGATCTCGTAGGCGGGCAGGCCGAGCTCGTCGCAGGTCTCCTGCGTGACGTCGTAGAGCGCACGCGCGACCGCTTCGTCGGGCGTCTTCAATTTACCCGCCTGGTGCAGGCCGAAGAACGGCGTGCCTTCCTCGATCGTCAATTGATAGAGCGACAGATGCTCGGCTGCCTCGTCGATCGCGAGCCGCAGTTCATCGGCCCACATCGCCGGCGTCTGGTCGGGGCGCGCGTAGATCAGGTCGAACGAGTAGCGATCGAACGAGCGGCGCGCGATGGCGACGGCATCGAGCGCCTCGCGCGCGCTGTGCATCCGGCCGAGCGCTTTCAGCGAGGCATCATCCAGCGCCTGCACGCCGAGCGAGACGCGGTTGACGCCGGCTGAGCGATAGCCGGCGAAGCGCGTGGCTTCGACGCTGGTCGGGTTTGCTTCCAGCGTGACTTCGACGTCGTTCGCAACCATCCAGTGCTTGCCGATGGCATCGAGCACCGCGCCGACCGTGGCCGGCTGCATCAGTGATGGCGTGCCGCCACCGAGGAAGATCGAGGTGACCTCGCGGCCGGGCGCGCGCTGCGCGGTCGTTTCGATCTCGCGCGCGAAGGCGGAAGCAAAACGCGTCTCGTCGATCGCGGCGTGGCGAACATGGCTGTTGAAGTCGCAATAGGGACATTTCGACAGGCAGAACGGCCAGTGCACGTAGACGCCGAACGCATCCTTATTAGCGCGGCTCAAGGCAGATCTCCGCCAGTTTCACGAAGGCGCGGGCGCGATGCGACAGGCCGAGACCGAGCGGCGGCAGGCCGTGCTTCTCGATGCTGTCCATCTCGCCGAAGGTGCGCGTGTGACCATCGGGCAAAAACATCGGATCGTATCCGAAACCGGCAGTGCCGCGCGGCGGCCACGCCAGCGTGCCGTCGACGCGCGCCTCGACCTCCTCGAGATGATTGTCGGGCCAGGCAACGCAGAGCGCGGAGACGAAATGGGCCTTGCGCTTGTCGGGCGTGGTGGCGCCGCGCTCCTGCAACAGGCGCTCGATCTGCGCCATCGCTGCGGCAAAGTCCTTCGAGGGACCGGCCCAGCGCGCGCTGTAGATGCCCGGTGCGCCGTCGAGCGCGTCGACCACGATGCCGGAATCGTCGGCGAAGGACGGAAGCCCGGTGGCCTGCGCCGCCGCGATCGCCTTGATCGCGGCGTTGCTGCGGAAGTCGTTGCCGGTCTCGTCGGGCTCGCCCAAGCCGAGCTCGCCGGCCGACACCACCTCGATGCCGTGCGGCGCGAGCAGCTCCTTCATCTCGGCGAGCTTGCCGGGATTATGGGTCGCGATGACCAGCTTTCCGGTGATTCGGCGGTGCATGGGCCTATTGACTACGCGACAGCCAGTTTCTGCAAGTCCACCAGACGCGCGATACCCTTCTGCGCCAGTGCGATCAGCTTCAGGAACTCGTCCTGCGTGAACGGCTCGCGTTCCGCGGTGCCCTGCACCTCGATGATGCGGCCGTCGCCGGTCATGACGAAATTGGCGTCGGTCTCGGCTTCGGAATCCTCGGCATAGTCGAGATCCAACACCGGCGTGCCGTTGTAGATGCCGCAGGAGATCGCGGCGACGTTGTCGCGCATGACGTTGGCCTTGACCATGTTGCGCGTCTTCATCCAGTTGATGCAGTCGGCGAGCGCGACCCAGGCGCCGGTGATCGAGGCGGTGCGGGTGCCGCCGTCGGCCTGGAGCACGTCGCAATCGACCGTGATCTGGCGCTCACCGAGCGCTTCGAGATCGACGATGGTGCGAAGCGAGCGGCCGATCAGACGCTGGATCTCGACGGTGCGGCCGCTCTGCTTGCCGGCGGCGGCCTCGCGGCGGGTCCGTTCGGAGGTCGCGCGCGGCAGCATGCCGTATTCGGCGGTGACCCAGCCGCGCCCCTGGCCCTTCAGCCACGGCGGCAGGCGGTCTTCCAGCGTGGCGGTGACGAGCACGTGGGTGTCGCCGAATTTCACGAGGCAGGAGCCTTCCGCATATTTGACCACGCCACGCTCCAGCGTCACGGGGCGCAATTCGTCGGGCGCACGGCGGCTTGGCCGCATGGGAATCCTCCAAAACTCGCAAGGAATAGGCTGTTCGCGGTGCTTGTAGGTGGGGTGAGGGTGAGCAGCAAGGCTTTTTCACCCCCTGATGTCCACCCCGCAAACGCCACGCTTGTCAGACGCGCCCGGGATGGACAAATTACAAGCAACTGACAGGAGTTACCGTCTGTGGCCCATCACGATCCGATCCATCTGATCGCGCCGCGCGCGGGCCTCGCCCAGCTCAACGAGCGTTCCCGCGACATCTTTCGTCAAATTGTCGAAAGCTACCTCGCGACCGGCGAGCCCGTGGGCTCGCGCAACATTTCGCGCTTGATCGCGATGCCGCTGTCGCCGGCCTCGGTCCGCAACGTCATGGCCGATCTGGAACAGCTCGGCCTGATCTATGCCCCGCACACCTCGGCCGGCCGGCTGCCGACGGAACTCGGCCTGCGCTTCTTCGTCGATGCCCTGATGCAGGTCGGCGATCTCAACGAGGCCGAACGGCAGTCGATCCAGAGCCAGCTCGCCACCGTCGGGCACGCCCAATCGGTGGAAGCGGCGCTGGACCAGGCGCTGACCCGGCTTTCGGGGCTGACGCGCGCCGCAGCCGTGGTGCTGACGCCAAAATCCAATGCCCGGCTGAAGCACATCGAATTCGTCCGATTGGAACCCGAGAAGGCGCTGGTGATCCTGGTCGGCGAGGACGGCCAGGTCGAAAACCGCGTGCTGACGCTGCCGCCTGGGGTTCCTTCCTCGGCCATGACCGAAGCCGGCAATTTCCTCAATGCGCGAATTCGGGGGCGGACGCTCGCCGAAGCGCGGCTCGAGCTCGAAACCGCGCTCGGCGAGGCCCGCGCCGAGCTCGATCAATTGGCGCAAAAGGTGATCTCGGCGGGAATCGCAAGCTGGTCGGGCGGCGAGAACGAGGACCGTCAGCTCATCGTTCGCGGCCACGCCAATCTGCTGGAAGACCTGCATGCGCTGGAGGATCTCGAGCGCGTCAGGTTGCTGTTCGAGGATCTCGAGACCAAGCGCGGCGTGATCGATCTGCTCGGGCGGGCCGAAACCGCCGAAGGCGTCAGGATCTTCATTGGCAGCGAGAACAAGCTGTTTTCCCTGTCGGGCTCCTCCACCATCATCTCACCCTATCGGGATGCCGCCGGCCACATCGTCGGTGTTTTGGGCGTGATCGGGCCGACACGGCTGAATTATGCCCGCGTGATCCCGACCGTGGACTACGCCGCCCGCATCGTCAGTCGCCTGCTGGGGGGCTGACCGGCATTTGAGCCGATCACGGGCGCTTGATTTTCAGCGCCCGAAGCACGATATCCGGGCCAGAAAAATCCCGTGAGACGAGTTCGAGAAGAGAGCCGATGACCGATCGAGACCGGCAACCCGAAGACACGACTGCTGCGACCGGCGAGCCCGTGGTGTCGAAGCCCTACATCATGCCTGATGATCCCGAGCCCGGTTCGGTGGAATTGCTGCAGAAGGAAGCCGCCGAGGCGCGCGACCGCATGCTGCGGACGCTGGCCGAGATGGAGAATCTGCGCAAGCGCACCGCCAAGGAAGTCGCCGACTCCAAACTCTACGGCGTCACCGGCTTTGCCCGCGACGTGCTCGACATCGCCGACAACCTTCAACGCGCGCTCGATGCCGTTCCGGCCGAAGCGCGTGCCGCCGCCGATCCCGGCCTGATCGCGCTGATCGAAGGCGTCGAGCTCACCGAGCGTTCGCTGCTCAGCGCGCTGGAAAAGCACGGCGTGAAGAAGTTCGACCCGCAGGGCCAGAAGTTCGACCCGAACTTCCAGCAGGCCATGTACGAGGTGCCTGATGCGTCGGTGCCCGCGGGCACCGTGGTGCAGGTCATGCAGGCCGGCTACACCATCGGCGAGCGCGTGCTGCGCCCGGCGCTGGTCGGCGTCGCCAAGGGCGGCGCGAAGCCTGCGCCCGCGGCGAACAGCAACGAAGCGAACTGAGTTTTGGCGTCATTCCGGGGCGATGCGAAGCATCGCGCCCGGAACGACTGCGCGAAATCCTTACGCGCTCGCGATATCCGCAGACTGGATCCGCTTCACGCCGGCCTTGGCCATGTCGGCCCAGGCCTTTGCCAGCGAGCCCTGCGTATCGATGCCGCGGCAGGCGTCCTCCACGACATAGACCTCAAAACCCGCCTTGCGCGCATCGAGCGCGGTCCACGCGACGCAGAAGTCGGTGGCGAGACCCGCAACGAAGACGCGCTTGATCTTGCGCGACTTCAGATAGGCGGCGAGGCCTGTCGTTGTCTTGCCGTCGGCTTCGAGGAACGCCGAATAGCTGTCGACGTCCTTGTGGAAGCCCTTGCGGATGATGAGCTCGGCCTGCGGGATCGAGAGATCCTTCGAGAGCGAGGCGCCGTCGGTGCCCTGCACGCAATGGTCGGGCCATAGCACCTGCTTGCCGTAGGGCAGGTCGATGGTCTCGAACGGCTTCTTGCCCGAATGAGCAGATGCGAAGGAAACGTGGCCGGGCGTGTGCCAGTCCTGCGTCATCACGACGTTCGCAAACGCCTTCGCCATCTTGTTGATGACGGGCACGACCTGCTCGCCTTCCTTCACCGCGAGGCTGCCGCCGGGCAGGAAGCAGTTCTGCACGTCGATCACGAGCAGCGCGGAAGCGTCGTCCGGCTTGATCGTCGCTGCCGCGAACAGCGCCGATGGAGCGAAGCTCGCAAGCGCGGTCGTCCCCAGCGCGGCCAAGATCTGTCGTCGATTGAGCATCGTCCGCCTCCCCTCCAGGATGATCTAAAGCTGATCCAACGGAGAGAAGCCTAGTTCCGTTCGTGTACGAACGAAAGCCCGAAAATACAGCCGGCTCTGGTGAACGCTTGGGCTGTCAGCCCCGGGGTCCTACCCCTTCGGCTGGATGCCGTCGCGCACGGCGCGGAAGCGGGTGAAGGCGTCGGACCATTGGTCTCGCGGGGCGCTGGCGATGATGCGCAGCGAGGTGCCGCCGCCGAAGCGGATCCACTGCACGACCGTCACCGGGGTCTTGTCCTTGCCGCTGACGCCGTCGATCCGGGTCTCGAAGCCGGGCTGGCTGTTGATGCGGATCGGCTCCGACATGGTGATCCTGGTTTCGCGCAAGCCCGGGATCTGAAGCGCCGCCTCCTGGGCGAAGCGGGCGCGGTCGTCGGCCTGCTGCGGGGTGGCGCCGATCAGGCCGAGGATCATGAACGGCTTCGATTCGTAGCCCGAACTTTCATTGCCGTCGGCCAGGATGATGCTCGAACCCGGCACCAGCGTACGAACGTCCTTGAATCCGGCGAGATCGGTGACCTTGAACGGCAACAGCCCGATCTGCTCGTCGGCCGACACCTCCTTGCGGATGGTGGCGGTCGCAAACATCTGCCGTACCGCCTCGTCGGTGTAGATCTTCGAGGCGTTCTCGGGGACTTGCACCGCGACATAGCCGGAGAAGCCGGTGCCCGGCACGATCATCGAATAGCGCTTCACCAGCGTGTCGCCGGCCTTGCCGCTTTCGGCGGTAAAATAGGCAAGGCCCGCCGATGTCTCGATCTTGTCCGGCTTGACGCCGTTGGTGCCGGCCGGATTGGCGTTGAAGGCGCTGACGACCTCGTTGTAGGCCGCCGGCGGCAACTCGGTGATCAGCACCTTGACGCTGCCGTCCTCGTTCTCGAAACCCGGAAAGGTCTTCGACTTGCTGAGGCCGACCAGCGGCACCATGCCGAGACGCAGACCCGGCGGATACACGGCGTCGGCGGCAAGGGCCGGAAGCGCGGAGGCCACCAGGAGGGCGAGCGCGGCGAGGGGGCGGATCAGCTTCATGGGCACTCTGATTGGTTCATATTGAGGCCATTCGATGGTGGGCCACCGGGCCGATTTGTCGCGCGAAGCAGCCCCTTGACGAGGCTGTCCGGCCGGCCCGCCTTTTAGCGGGTTTGGTGGGCCGGTAACAGGGCAGGGCGGATCGCGCCGGCGGGGCTGGCAGTTGGCCGAACCTGTTAACAATTCCTCACCCGCAACTACGGTGAAGCCCGGATAGGATCTTCCAAAACCCAATGTTTTCACGGTCCAAACTTGCGTTCGGTCCTTGCGGCCCCCTCCCCCCCTCCTATATGAGCCTCAATCATCGCAATATCGCGGATGTTTGATCTTAGGGGGTTTCGGTTCGGGTGCCTTCTGGGCCCAGCCAACCTGCCGCAAAAAGAAGGATATCAGGACCATGGGAAAGGTCATTGGGATCGACCTCGGCACCACGAATTCGTGCGTCGCCGTGATGGATGGCAAAAACGCCAAAGTTATCGAGAATTCCGAAGGCATGCGCACGACGCCTTCGATCGTCGCCGTGACTGACGACGGTGAGCGCCTCGTCGGCCAGCCTGCCAAGCGCCAGGCCGTCACCAATCCTGAGCGTACGTTCTTCGCAGTGAAGCGCCTCATCGGCCGCCGCTACGACGACCCCATGGTCGAGAAGGACAAGAAGCTCGTTCCGTACAAGATCGTGAAGGCTTCCAATGGCGACGCCTGGGTCGAGGCCGACGGCCAGACCTATTCGCCCTCGCAGGTCTCGGCGTTCATCCTGCAGAAGATGAAGGAGACCGCGGAAGCCCATCTCGGCCAGAAGGTCGACCAGGCGGTCATCACCGTTCCTGCCTACTTCAACGACGCCCAGCGCCAGGCCACCAAGGACGCCGGCAAGATCGCAGGCCTCGAGGTGCTGCGCATCATCAACGAGCCGACGGCGGCTGCGCTCGCCTATGGCCTCGACAAGACCAAGGCCGGCACCATCGCCGTGTACGACCTCGGCGGCGGCACGTTCGATATTTCCATTCTCGAAATCGGCGACGGCGTGTTCGAGGTGAAGTCGACCAACGGCGACACCTTCCTCGGCGGCGAAGACTTCGACATGCGCCTCGTGGGCTACCTCGCGGACGAATTCCAGAAGGAGCAGGGCATCAACCTGCGCAACGACAAGCTCGCGTTGCAGCGCCTGAAGGAAGCCGCTGAAAAGGCCAAGATCGAGCTGTCGTCGACGACGCAGACCGAGATCAACCTGCCCTTCATCACCGCGGACCAGACCGGCCCGAAGCATCTGACGATGAAGCTCACCCGCGCCAAGTTCGAGGCGCTGGTCGACGACCTCGTCCAGAAGACCGTCGAGCCCTGCCGCAAGGCGCTGAAGGACGCCGGCGTCACCGCCGGTGAGATCGGCGAAGTCGTTCTGGTCGGCGGCATGTCGCGCATGCCGAAGGTCCAGGAAGTCGTGAAGCAGCTGTTCGGCAAGGAGCCGCACAAGGGCGTCAATCCGGACGAAGTCGTGGCGATCGGCGCCGCGATCCAGGCCGGCGTGCTCCAGGGCGACGTCAAGGACGTGCTGCTGCTCGACGTGACCCCGCTGTCGCTGGGCATCGAGACGCTGGGCGGCGTGTTCACCCGCATCATCGACCGCAACACCACGATCCCGACCAAGAAGAGCCAGGTGTTCTCGACTGCCGAGGACAACCAGAACGCGGTCACCATCCGCGTCTTCCAGGGCGAGCGTGAGATGGCGGCCGACAACAAGATGCTCGGCCAGTTCGACCTGATGGGCATTCCGCCGGCGCCGCGCGGCATGCCGCAGATCGAGGTGACCTTCGACATCGACGCCAACGGCATCGTCAACGTCTCGGCCAAGGACAAGGCCACCGGCAAGGAGCAGCAGATCCGCATCCAGGCCTCCGGCGGTCTGTCGGAAGCCGACATCGACAAGATGGTCAAGGACGCCGAGGCCAATGCCGCGGCCGACAAGCAGCGCCGCGAGGCGGTCGATGCCAAGAACCACGCCGACGCGCTGGTGCACTCCACCGAGAAGGCGCTGGCCGAGCACGGTTCGAAGGTTGCCGAGACCGAGCGCCGCGCCATCGAGGACGCCGTCAGCGACCTCAAGGAAGCGCTGAAGGGCAGCGATGCCGAGGCGATCAAGGCCAAGACCAACACGCTGGCCCAGGCTTCGATGAAGCTCGGCGAGGCCATGTACAAGCAGCAGGCCGAAGCCGATGCGGCCAAGGACGCTGCGAAGGATGACGTCGTCGACGCGGAATTCACCGAAGTCGACGACGACAAGAACAACAAGAAGTCCGCCTGAAGCCCGAGAGGGTATGATGCGGACGGCTTGGACCCAACGCGCTGAAATGGCCTCCCCCCTCGAGGGGGAGGCTGTCGCGTCCGATACGACGGGCGGATCGCGCGTTACGATCAATCAATTCCCAGACGTTATGCTCAACGCTGCCATGCAGCCCGCTGCCACGATGCGGAAGGCTGCCTATATCGTCGCGTGGCGAAATTGTTTCGCACCGACTTGAATCGCGATTGGATAGGCCGAGTCAGACATGTCCACCAAGCGCTGCTATTACGAGACCCTCGAAGTCGAACGCTCTGCCGACGATTCCGTCCTGAAATCGTCCTTCCGCAAGCTGGCGATGAAGTTTCATCCCGATCGCAATCCCGGGGACGACAGCAGCGAGGTCAAGTTCAAGGAAATCAACGAGGCCTACGAGGTCCTGAAGGACAAGGACAAGCGCGCGGCCTATGACCGGTTCGGCCACGCTGCTTTCGAGCAGGGCGGTCCCGGCGGCGGCGGTGCAGGTTTCGGCGCGGGCTTCGCTTCTTCTTTCTCCGACATTTTCGAAGATCTGTTCGGCATGGCCGGGCAGCGCGGCCGTGGCGGCCGCGAGCGTGGCGCGGACCTGCGCTACAACATGGAAATCACCCTCGAGGAAGCCTTTGGCGGCAAGACCGCGCAGATCGAGATTCCGGTCTCGGTCACCTGCGAGGCCTGCTCGGGCATCGGTGCCAAGGCCGGCACCAAGCCGAAGACCTGCTCGACCTGCGGCGGTGCCGGCCGGGTGCGGCAGTCGCAGGGCTTCTTCACCCTCGAGCGCACCTGCCCCGGCTGTCAGGGCCGCGGCCAGATGATCGAGGACGCCTGCCCGTCCTGCTCGGGCCAGGGCCGCGTCACCCGCGAGCGCACGCTGTCGGTCAACATTCCGCAAGGCGTCGAGGACGGCACCAGGATCAGGCTCGCCGGCGAAGGCGAGGCCGGCGTCCGCGGCGGACCGCCCGGCGACCTCTACATCTTCCTGTCGCTGGCGCAGCACCAGTTCTTCCAGCGCGACGGTGCCGACCTGCATTGCCGTGTGCCGATCTCGATGGTGACGGCTGCACTCGGCGGCGAGTTCGAAGTGCCGACCATCGACAAGGGCAAGGCCAAGGTGAAGGTCCCCGCCGGAACCCAATCCGCCCGTCGATTTCGCATTGCATCAAAGGGTATGCCGGTGCTCCGCTCGCGCCAGATGGGCGATATGTACGTCCAGGTCGTGGTCGAGACCCCGCAGAACCTCACCAAGAAACAGCAGGAGTTGCTGGCCGAGTTCGAAAAACTCTCCTCCGGCAATACCCAGCCGGAATCCGAGGGTTTCTTCGCCAAGGTCAAGGACTTCTTCGGTAACCGGGCGAATTGAGCCGGCTTGACCGTATCGTGTTCGGCCTATACGTCTTTATGACCATTTTCTGACGCCGCGGTCACGCGGTCTCGTCCCGTCCGGTCCAGACATGCCATTGCCGTCGTCGTCCGCGCGTGCGTTGAAGAAGCCCCGTCTCGATGACGAGGTGCGTTTTCTCAGGTCGTGGATCGAGAAGCCGCTGCACATGGGCGCGGTGATGCCGTCGGGCAAGCTGCTGGCGCGGACCATGGCCCATTACGTCGATATCGATTCCGATGCACCGGTGGTCGAGCTCGGACCCGGCACGGGTGCCATCACCTCGGCCCTGATCGAGCGTGGGGTCGACCAGAAGCGTCTCGTCCTCGTCGAATACAATCCCGGCTTCTGCGCGCTGCTGCGCGACCGCTATCCGCACGCCAAGGTGGTGCAGGGCGATGCCTATCGCCTGCGCGACACGCTCTGGAATGTGCTGAGCGCGCCGGCCAGCGCCGTCGTCTCCGGCCTGCCGCTCGTGACGAAACCGATGCTGACGCGCCTTCGGCTCATCCGCGATGCGTTCACGGCGCTCGCGCCCGGCGCGCCCTTCGTTCAATTCACCTATGCGGTGGTGCCGCCGATCCCGAAATCGCTGCCCGGCGTGTCCACAGAGGCCTCGGAACGGATCTGGATGAACCTTCCGCCGGCCCGCGTCTGGGTGTATCGCAAGGACTAATCCCGCCGGCTTCCTTCTGTGCGCGGCGGGCTCGTTTCGCCGAACGTATGGAAGAGGATGTCAGCCCCCAAGATCCTGGTCATTCCCGGCTCGCTGCGCACCGGCTCGCACAATGTGAAGCTGGCGGCGGTCGCCGCGTATGAGTGCGCCCAGGCCGGGGTCGAGGTCACGCGAATCTCGCTTGCCGATTTTCCGCTGCCGATCTACGACGGCGATCTCCAGGCCAAATCGGGCGTGCCCAAGCACGCCATCAATCTCAAGCGCATGATCGGCGCGCATCATGGTGTGCTGTTCGTCTCGCCCGAATACAACGCCTCGGTACCGCCGCTGCTGAAGAACGCGATCGACTGGGTGAGCCGCGTGCAGGATCCGCACGAGGCGCGCGGCGAGGTCTTCCGCAACCGCGCCTTCGCGCTCGCCGGTGCTTCGCAGAGCCGGTTAGGGGCCGCTCGCGCGCTGCAGGCGTTGAGGCTGATTTTGACGGCGTGCCACGCCAACGTGATCGCCGGTCAGTTCACGCTCGCCTTTGCCGACCAGGCCTATGACGATATGGACAGGCTCAAGAGCCAGGCCGATCGCGACGGGCTGAAGGAGATGGTGCGGCAGTTGATCGACCTTTCCCAACGCATGATGTGAGGTGACATGACGCCAGCCGAAATCGCCCCGAAGGACCGCCTGATCGTTGCGCTCGACTTGCCCAGCGTCGATGCCGCGGAGGCGATGATCGCAAGGCTCGGCGACAGCGTCACCTTCTACAAGATCGGCTACCGTCTCGCTTATGCCGGCGGCTTGCCGCTGGTCGCCAAGCTCGCCGACAGCGGCAAGAAGGTTTTTCTCGATCTCAAGCTGCACGACATCGGCAACACGGTGTCGCAAGGCGTCGAGAGCATCACCAGACTGGGCGCGACCTTCCTCACCGTTCACGCCTATCCGCAGACCATGAAGGGCGCCGTCGAGGGCCGCGGCTCTTCGACATTGAAGATCCTCGCCGTCACGGTGCTGACCTCCTACAATTCGGATGATCTGCACGCGGCCGGCTACCGGCTCGGCGTCTCCGAACTGGTCGAAGCGCGCGCGCAGCAGGCGCAGGTGCTCGGCATCGACGGCCTCGTGTCCTCGCCCGAGGAAGTCGGAGCCTTGCGCAAGATCGTCGGTCACCAGATGCATCTCGTCACGCCCGGCATCCGTCCGGCGGGATCGGCCACTGGCGATCAGAAGCGCATCATGACACCCGGCCGTGCGATCAGTGCCGGCGCGGATTATCTCGTCGTCGGGCGCCCGGTGGTGGAAGCCTCGGACCCCAGGGCTGCGGCTGACGCCATCCAGGCCGAGATCGCGCAAGCGCTCGCCTAACCACCAACAACCAGGGAGAAGAACAATGGCAAAGGGCTACTGGATCGGACGCGTCGATGTGAGCAATGACGAGGGCTACAAGCCCTACGCCGTCGCCAATGGTCCGATCTTCAAGAAGTGGGGCGGCCGCTTCGTCGTCCGCGCCGGCAAGTTCACCACCGTCGAGGGTGCCAGCCGCACCCGCAACGTGGTGATCGAATTCCCCGACTATCAGACCGCGATCGCGTGCTACAACTCGCCGGAATACCAGGCCAATATCAAGGTGCGCCAGCCGCACTCGCTCGCCGACCTCATCATCATCGAGGGCTATGACGGCCCACAGCCGTCGGAGGGTTGAAACGCGCTGTCATTCCGGGTTCGGCTCTGCGAGCCGCCCCGGAATGACGGTGAACGTGGCGTCACCGCCACCTGATCCCCTTCGGTTGCCGGAACTGCATCCCGCCGCTACAACGGCCTTGAGAGGATCACACCATGTCAGACATGCGCTTGATTGTTGCTGGAGCCGGCGGCCGGATGGGCCGCGCCCTCACGCGGGCGATTGCCGACAGCAAAGGCGCGGTGCTGGCTGGCGCCCTGGAGGCGCCGGGCTCGGAGCTGCTCGGCAAGGATGCCGGCGTGCTCGCCGGCCTGCCGGCCAACGGCATCAAGCTGTCCGCCGACCTCTGGGCGATGTCGAAGGACGCCGACGGCATTCTGGATTTCACCGTGCCGGCCGCGACGATTGCCAATGTCGCGATCGCCGCCGAGCGCGGGCTCGTCCATGTCATCGGCACCACCGGGCTGTCGACGTCGGACAACGCCGTGATCAAGAGCGTCACCAACCGCGCGGTCGTGGTGCAATCGGGCAACATGAGCCTGGGCGTCAATCTGCTCGCCGCCGTGGTCAAGCGCGTCGCCAAGGCGCTCGATGAAAGCTTCGACATCGAGATCGTCGAAACCCATCACCGCATGAAGGTCGACGCACCCTCGGGCACCGCACTGATGCTGGGTCAGGCAGCCGCGGCCGGTCGCGGCATCTCGCTGGAGGAGCATTCGGAGCGCGGCCGCGACGGCATCACCGGCGCGCGCAAGCCGGGCGCAATCGGCTTTGCCTCCTTGCGCGGCGGCACGGTTGCCGGCGAGCACAGCGTCACCTTCCTCGGCCCGTTCGAGCGGCTGACGCTGTCGCACCTCGCCGAAGACCGCATGCTGTTCGCGCACGGCGCGCTCAAGGCGGCGCTGTGGGCGCATGGCAAGAAGCCGGGGCACTACTCCATGGCCGACGTGCTCGGCCTCGCTGACATCTAGAAGAACCAAACGGAAAGCACTCAATGAGCGAACGTCTTCTCGTGCTCGTGCGGCACGGCCAGAGCGAATGGAATCTGAAGAACCTGTTCACCGGCTGGAAGGATCCCGATCTCACCGAGCTCGGCGTGAAGGAAGCGGTGGAAGCCGGCCGCAAGCTGAAAGCACAAGGCCTGGTGTTCGACGTCGCCTACACCTCGGTGCTGACGCGCGCGCAGCGCACACTCGACCTGATCCTCGGCGAGCTCGGCCAGACCGGCCTGCCGACGTCGAAGAATCTCGCGCTGAACGAGCGCGACTATGGCGATCTGTCCGGCCTCAACAAGGACGACGCGCGCAAGAAGTGGGGCGAGGACCAGGTGCTGATCTGGCGCCGCTCCTACGACGTGCCGCCGCCCGGCGGCGAAAGCCTCAAGGACACGCTGGCGCGCGCGCTGCCCTATTACGTGCAGGAGATCCTGCCCGGCGTGCTCAACGGCAAGCGCACGCTGGTTGCCGCGCACGGCAATTCGCTGCGCGCGTTGATCATGGTGCTGGAGAAGCTGTCGCCCGAAGGCATCCTGAAACGCGAACTCGCGACCGGCGTGCCGATCATCTACCGGCTCAATGCGGATTCGACGGTGGCGTCGAAGCTGGATCTGGCGGGCTGACTTCTTCGCCTCTCCCCGCAAGCGGGGCGAGGGAGAAGAATTCACTGCATCCCCAGCTGCCCGGCTTCCCAGCCCAGCATCGCCTGCTTGCGGGTGATGCCCCAGTGATAGCCGGTCAGCGTGCCGCTCTTGCCGAGCGCACGGTGGCAGGGCACGACGAAGGAGACCGGGTTCCTTCCGACGGCCGCCCCGACGGCGCGCGAGGCCTTTGGATTGTTGATGTTGCAGGCGATGTCCGAATACGACACCGCGCGGCCCATCGGAATCTTCAGCAGCGTCTCCCAGACCCGCACCTCGAAATCGGTGCCGATCATGACAACGCGCAGCGGCTGGTCCGGCCGCCACAGCTTCGTATCGAAGATGCGCGCCGCGAGCGGTGCGGTGCCCTCGTGATCTTCGACGTAGATCGCATTCGGCCAGCGCCGCGTCATGTCGGCGAGCACGGCCTTCTCCTCGCCGGGATCGGCGAAGGCGAGGCCCGAGAGACCGCGGTCGGTCGCGATCACGATGGCGGTGCCGAACGGCGAGGGGTGGAAGCCGTAGCGCAGGGTGAGGCCCGCGCCGCCGTTCTTCCACTCGCCCGGCGACATCGCTTCGTGGGTGACGAAGAGATCGTGCAACCGGCCGGGACCGGAGAGCCCTGAATCGAGCGCGGCGTCGAGGATGCTCGCGGAATCCCGCAAGAGTCCCTTGGCGTGGTCGAGCGTGAGCGCCTGCATGAAGGCCTTCGGCGTGATCGAGGCCCAGCGACGGAACAGATGATGCAGCTCATCCGGCGTGACGCCGGCCGCATCCGCCATCGCCTCGATGGTCGGCTGCGCGCGCCAGTTCTCCGAGATGAAGGCGATCGCCCGGCGTACCGAATCATAGTCGCGCAGCGCGGCGTTCTGGGAGCCCGGCTTGGCCAGGCGCTGGTCATGTATGGCGAGGGTCATCATGACCGGAAATGTAGGTGAGGGCAGGCTTGGAAACCACCCGATTTCCGACTGGGAATCAGCTGATCGGATTGTAGGTCGGGCCGCGCTTGGCGGCGTTCAGCGCCTCAACCAAGCCTTTGTAGAAACTAGATTTTTCGTCAGGTCCGAGGAACCTTGCGATCCGGATATGGTGGCCGCGCGAGATCAGATAGAGATGCTCGATGCCGAAGTCCTCGTCGACCTCCATGTCGAGGCGCACCCAGAGCGGATTGAAGCTCCATTCGGCGACCTGGCCGCGATGGCTGATGCGGCGCACGCGCAATTCCGAGGTCGTGACGGTGATCTCCTCGCGCGCCCGGGCGTTGCGGAAATTGACCTTGAAGGCCCACCAGACCACGAGCACGTCGAGGCCGAAAAAGCCGAGCACAGGCCAGGCGCCCTTCATCAGGAAGACAATGCCGGTGACGAAGCTGACGACGCTCAGGAACAGCATCACGGCGAGGAAGCCGGTGCGGTTCAGCGAACGGTGCGGCGTCAGCAGCGCGGAGAAGATCTGCTGCTCGGCAGGACCTTCAAGATCCTGGCGCTCAATTTCGTTGCCTGTGCTCATCGTCCCTCAGTATATCCCGATCATGGCGAAAATCACCCGCAAGCCGGCCTCGCGCAAAGCGGTGCCGAAGAAAAAAGCAAAGGCGGCCACCGCCAAACCGAAGGCGCCGGCCAGGAAATCGCTCAAGGCAACAAAACCCTGGACGCCGGCGGAAGTTCGCGAGGTCTTCAGCCGTTTCCGCAAGGCCAATCCCGAGCCGAAGGGCGAGCTCGAGCACGTCAACCCCTTCACGCTGCTGGTGGCCGTGGTGCTGTCGGCGCAGGCAACCGACGCCGGCGTCAACAAGGCGACACGGGAATTGTTTGAGGTCGCCGACACGCCGCAGAAGATGCTCGACCTCGGCGAGGAGCGCCTGCGCGACTACATCAAGACCATCGGCCTCTACCGTACCAAGGCCAGGAACGTGATTGCGCTGTCGGCAAAAGTCCTCAGCGATTTCGGCGGCGAGGTGCCGCGCACGCGCGCGGAGATCGAATCGTTGCCCGGCGCGGGGCGCAAGACCGCAAACGTCGTGCTCAACATGGCCTTCGGCGAGCACACCATGGCGGTGGACACGCACGTCTTCCGCGTCGGCAATCGCACCGGCCTCGCGCCCGGCAAGACGCCGCTCGAGGTAGAGCTTGGTCTCGAAAAGGTGATCCCGGCCGAGTTCATGCTGCACGCCCATCATTGGCTGATCCTGCACGGCCGTTATACTTGCCTCGCGCGCAAGCCGCGCTGCGAGGTTTGCCTGATCAACGATCTCTGCCGGTGGCCGGAGAAGACGGTCTGAGAAGGCAAAGCGGTTTTGGGGACACGGCGTGAGTCAGCAGGAACAGGTTTCAACGTCACCGCCCACAGCCCCACCGGATCCGCCGCCCAAGTCGACACGGCGGCCGGCGAGCTCGCTCTGGAGCCGGCTGGCGATCCCGCTGTTCGCGGTGATCGTCGCGCTTGCCTTCGTCGCGCTGGCGACGCTGCGCTTCGACGAATGGGTCGGCAATGAAGTGGTCCAGACCACCAACGACGCCTATGTCCGCGCCGAGCTGACGCGGCTCGCGAGCCGGGTCTCCGGCGAGGTGCTGACGGTCGCAGTCACCGACTTCCAGCGCGTCAAGGCCGGCGATCTGTTGATCCAGATCGATCCCGCGGACTATCAGGCCCAGGTCGCGCAGTCCGAGGCGGCCGTTGCCGCCGCGCAAGCCGTGCTCGACAATCTCTCCAACCAGATCGAGCTGCAATATGCGACCATCGCTCAGGCCGAAGCCTCGCGCGTGTCGGCGGAGGCGCTGGAGGTCGAGGCCAAGCAGGAGCAGGAGCGCCAGCAATCGCTGTCGCAGACCGAAGCCGGCACGCGGCAGCGGCTCGAGCAGGCCGTCGCAGGCCTTGCCAAGGCGCAGGCCGATGTGCGCGCCAGCCGCGCCGTGATCGCCGCCCAGCAGCATCAGCTCGAGGTTCTGCAAGGTACCAAGAAGCAGCGCGCCGCCGATCTCGACGCCACCAAGGCGACGCTGGCGAGCGCAAAACTCAAGCTCGGCTACACCAGGATCACGGCGCCGTTCGACGGCGTTGTCGGCGAGCGGCAGGCGCAGCCCGGCGACTACGTCAATATCGGAACCAACCTCATCAATGTGGTGCCGCTGCCGAAGGTCTATGTAATCGCGAACTACAAGGAGACCCAGCTCACGCACGTTGCGCCGGGGCAGCCGGTCGAGATCACCGTCGACAGCTTCCCGCGCGAGAAGTTGCGCGGCAAGGTCGAACGCATCGCGCCGGCCACCGGTGCGCAGGTCGCGCTGCTGCCGCCGGACAATGCCACCGGCAATTTCACCAAGGTCGTGCAGCGCATTCCCGTCCGCATCCAGTTCGACGACAACCAGCCGCTGCTGGCGCGGCTCGTACCGGGCATGTCCGTCGTCACCAGCATCGATACGAAGGGCGCGGATGGCGGAAAATGACGATGCCCGTCGCGGGCCCGTCTCGCGCGGAGGCATCGCGCCGCAGCCGCTGTTTGCGGTGGCCGCGGTGCTGCTCGGCTCGTTCCTCGCCAATTTCGACAGCCGGCTGACCACGGTCGGCCTGCCCGATCTGCGCGGTGCCTTCGGACTCAGCTTCGACGAGGGTGCCTGGCTTTCGACCGCCGGCATCGGCTCGCAGATCTTCATTGCGCCAGCCGTGGCCTGGCTCGCGACCGTGTTTGGCCTGCGCCGTGTGCTCGGCATTCCCAGCCTCGTCTACGCGCTCGTCTCGTTGATCATTCCGCTCGTGCGCGACTATCCGACCTTGATCGCGCTGAGCGTCGTGCACGGCCTGTTGCTCGGCACTTTCGTGCCGGCCACGCTGATGATCGTGTTCCGCAACCTGCCGATCCGCTGGTGGCTGCCGGCGATCGCGCTCTATTCGATCCGCGTCGGCTTTGCGCTGGACTCGTCGACCTCGCTGGTCGGGTTCTATGTCGATCACCTCGGCTGGCAATGGCTGTACTGGCAGGGCGTGGTGATCGCGCCGCTGATGGGCCTGATGGTCTATCTCGGCACGCCCGGCGAGCCGGTCAATCGCGCACTGCTGCGCGAGGCCGATTGGGGCGGCATGCTGCTGCTCGGTGCGGGCGTCGGGATGATCTATGCCGGCCTCGACCAGGGCAATCGCCTGGACTGGCTCGGCTCCGGCACGGTGATGGCGCTGCTGGTCGGCGGCAGCGCGCTGTTCGTCGCCTTCCTCGCCAACGAATCACTGGTACGGCAGCCCTGGGCGCATGTGAACGTGTTGTTCTCGCGCAATGTCGGATTGGGGTTGATCCTGATCCTGCTCTACACGCTGACCAGCCTATCCAACGCGTCGCTGGTGCCGAATTTCCTCGGCGCCGTCGGGCAGCTCAGGCCCGAGCAGAGCGGCTGGCTGCTGCTCACCTTCGGCGCGTTGCCGATGTTCGTGCTGGTGCCCGTTTCGATATGGCTGCTCCGGCATTTCGATACGCGCACGGTGGTGGTCGTGGGATTTGCCTGCTTTGCTGCGGCCAATCTCTGGGGGACTCAACTCACCCACGACTGGGCGCGCGAGGACTTCATCGGCATCGTATTGCTCCAAGCGGTCGGACAGTCGCTGACGCTGCTGCCGCTTATCATCACCTTGTTGTCGAATTCCGATCCCAGCCGTGCCACGGCCTTTGCCGCCTATATCCAGATCATGCGGCTCGGCGGCGCCGAGATCGGCGTGGCGCTGATGGGAACGTGGCTGCGCGTTCGCGAGCAGATCCATTCCTTCTATATCGGTCAGAATCTCGAGGTTGGCGACGTCAACGTCGTGCGCGCGCTGAAGCAGCTCACCGAGCATTTTGCGGCCCATGGCGCCGGCTCGGCGCCGGCACGCGCGGTCGGGACGCTGGCGAGTTTCGTCGCGCGCGAGGCCAATGTGCTCGCCTATATCGACGGCTTCTGGCTATGCTTCTGGCTGGCGATATCAGCGCTCGGCTTCATCGCGCTGATCACCCGCGCGCCGCCGGGGCCGTTCACGCCGGCGCCATTCGGCTTTGCCAAGACAGTGCTCCGGAAATGCGGAGTCAAGGTCGCGTAGCGCCCGTTCACCTCTCCCGCGAGCGGGAGAGGGAGGGCATCGTCACCGCATCTGCCGCGCCGGCTCGATCAGCTCGGGCCGCGGTCCTGACAACCGCTTGTGCATGTGGACCATGAAGGCCATGCCGAAGATCGGCGTCGCCAGGTTCACGATCGGGATCGAGACGAAGGCCGCGATGAACAGGCCCGCAGTGAAGATCGTCGCGGCATTGTCGCGCCGCATCGCCTTGGCGTCTTCCGGCGAGCGGAAGCGCATCGCCGCGAGCTCGAAATATTCACGGCCGAGCAGCCAGGCGGCCGCGAGGAAGAAGATCAGGAAACCGGCGCCCGCCAGGAACACCAGCGGCAATGCGAGGAGATAGACCAAAATGGTCAGCAGCGCGGTCTTGATGCCTTCGAGGATGGCCTGGTTGAAGGGCAGTGCCGTGCCCGGCCGCTCGGCCGGATAATATTCGCGCTCGACGATGTCGGCGACATCGTCGACGAAGAAGCTCGCCACCAGCGAGGTGATCGCGGGCATCAGGAACACGCTGCCGAACACGACGCCGAAACCGGCCGCAATCGAGATGATCCAGGACAGAACTTCCAGCGACGAGTGCCAGCTGGGCCCGAGCAGGCCCTCCAGCCAGACCTCGCCATAGGTCGCGAACCAGCTCAGCAATCGCTGCAACCCGATCGCCAGCACGACGATGAGTACGAGCGCCAGCCCGATCGACCGCCACAGGATCGAGCGCATCGGCGGCGACATCATTTGCGACAGCGCCTTGACGGCGGCATCCAGCATGGGAACCTCTCACGAAATCACCAGCGAGAGGTAGACACCCCGGCTCGCTTCGGCAAGGGAGGCTGACCTGCCAGGTTCTGCGGCTTTATATTTTGGGCATGATCTTGTCGGTAAACCGCGTCACACTTTTCCGGATCATGCCCTATGGCTCCGCCACGATGCTCGCCCAGCAGGCGATGGCGCTGCAGACCGTGCTCCAGCGGCCGAATCCTTTGTAGATCTGGGCTGCGACCTGCTCCTGCTGCTTCAGCGTGCCCTCGGCCTTGATCTGCGGGTCGGAGACGTTGCGGATGGCGAGCCAGCGCGGCGCCTTTGCACCCATGTCCTGCGCCACGAGGCCCAGAATGGCATCGCCCATCTCGGAGACGTCGCCGAGCCCCTGGAGCTTGAAGTGATTGTCCGAGGTGTCGAAGCCGAAGAAATCGGTCGTGACCACGGAGGACGACAGCTCGCTCGGCTTGACCACGAAGATCTTCGGCGGCCGGGTGTTTGTCTTCGGCAGTTGCCCGGCATTGGCCTTGAACAGCGTCTTCGCCGTGGCGAACTTCGTCGTCTTGGCCGGCTTGCTGGAGAAATGCGCCTGCGCAAACGGCTGCTTCTTGAACTTCGACAGGCAGTCGAAACGCACGATCGGGCTGACCACGACGTCGCCGACCTCGACTCGTTTCCCGATGCCGCCGGCCGTGCCCGTGGTGATCACGAGCGTCGGCTGCACCTCGGTGATGATCTGGCGCCAGACGTCGATGTTCGGCAGCTGCGGCCCGTCCTGCGACATGTGCGAGTCGGATTTGAACACCACGACCTTCTTCCCGCCGATCGTCGTGGTCCAGAAGGCGCCGAGCCGCTTCAGCTCCCTGGCCGGACAGCCGTTGCGCATCTTCTTGGAGATGGTCGCGTAATTGTGCGTGTAGGGCACGTAGTCGTTGTGCGAATCCTTGCCCGGCGTCAGCACGCGGCTGGTTGCGTGGCCTTCGTCGACGGTCCAGGTCACGACCAGCACGTCGGCGCGCGGCAGCGGGCCCTTGCCGTTGCCCGGCTTCGGCCCGGTCTGCGGCGCGAGCCCCTTGGGCCAGGGAATGTCGGTGAACCGCGACAGCCCGGTCGCGGTCGAGAAGGCCATGAACGCGCGGCCTTCGATCGATTCGGAATCGAAATCAATGATCTCGCGCTGAAAGTCCTCGGGCGCGACCTTCGCGGTCTTCTTCACGGCGGCATCCGCGATGCGCTTGACGACGAAGGTCTGGCGCGGCGGCGGCGTGGTGATCGGATCGAACCCGAGATTTCTCTCAACCCATTTGCGGTCAGCAGGCATTAGACGGTCTCCGCCAATTGATTTTGACAAGCGTCATTCATGGGTCGGCCGGATCAGCCGACGGTTGCAATTTTAGATCGAAAACCTATTCACAGAATGGTCGGGGTTATTGACCAATTCCGTGCCGATTTGAGACGGCAGAGCAACTGCTCTGCAAAACAAGTGCTTTTCTGAAAAAAATCGATCAATCATCTGAACCAATCGGAATTTGAGATTACACCTATAGTTGAAGTGCATCAATCCGCCTTCCAATCACAAACGGAGGAAGTCATGGCAAGCTCGACTAAGCGTGTCACGCTGGCGAACAGCGCCCGGAAATTGCCGACGGGGGGCCAAGCTCGTCGGCGCGGCCGATCCCAAGCAGGAAATCGAGATCAGCGTCCGCCTACGCGCCAAGCGCGCCGACGACGAACAGGTGATGGCGCTCGGCGCACAACCGCCGCGCGAGCGGCAATATCTCTCCCGCACCGAGTTCGCCGAGCAGATGGGCGCCGATACGGCTGACGTCGCCAAGATCGACGATTTCGCCCACCACCACGATCTCAACGTCAAGAGCGTGCATCTGGCCTCCCGCACGGTGAAGCTGACCGGCACAGTGAAGGCGATGGGCGCGGCTTTCGGCGTCAAGCTCAACAAGGTCAAGCACGAGGGCGCGACCTATCGCATGCGCAAGGGCAACGTGCAGATCCCGGCCGAACTCGAAGGCATCGTGGTCGGCGTGCATGGCCTTGACAACCGGCCGGTGGCGCAGCCGCATTTCCGGCGCAGGATGGCTGGCAAGACGACTGGCAAGACAGCGAAGAAGGGCGCCACGGCGCGCGCGGGGCAGGGCGGCAGCTTCTCGGTCGAGGAGATCGCAAAGCTTTACGACTTCCCGGGCGGCGAGACCGGCGCGGGCCAGTGCATCGCCATCATCGAGCTGAACGACATCGACACCAAGGGCCATCCCACGGGCGCCGGCTACAAGACCTCGGACCTGAAAACCTTCTTCAAGAAGGCGGGCATCCCGATGCCGCAGATCGTGCCCGCGAGCGTCGACGGCGGCGCCAACAAGCCCGGCCATTCCGAAGCGGATGGCGAGGTCGTGCTCGACATCGAGGTGGCCGGCGCGATCGCACCCGGCGCCAGGATCGTGGTCTACTTTGCACCCAACACCACCAACGGCTTCATCGATGCGGTGAAGGCCGCCGTCCACGACACCGTGCGAAAGCCCTCGGTGATCTCGATCAGCTGGGGCGGACCGGAAGATCCGGCCGGCTCGCAGCAATTCGTCGACGGCCTCAATGAGGCGATCCGGGATGGCGCCGCGATGGGCGTCACAGTCTGCGTCGCCTCCGGCGACAACGGCTCGGCTGACATGGCCGACGGATGGGACGGCAAGCCGCATGCCGATTTCCCGGCCTCGAGCCCGTTCGCACTGGCCTGCGGCGGCACCAATCTGAAGGCCTCGAACGGTGCGATTACCGAGACGGTCTGGAACGGCGGTCCGCAGGACGGCGCGGGCGGCGGCGGCGTCAGCATCGTATTCCCGCGGCCGCAATACCAGGCCAACGCGCATGTGCCGAAATCGCCGTCGCATTCAGTCGGGCGCGGCGTGCCCGATGTTGCTGGCGATGCCGATCCCGCGACCGGCTACCAGATCTTCCTCAACGGCGTCATGACCACGATCGGCGGCACCAGTGCGGTGGCGCCCTTGATGGCCGGACTGATCGCCCGCATCAACGAGGCCACGACCAGGAAATTCGGCAAGACGGTCGGCTTCATCAATCCGCTGATCTACGCCTCGCATGCGCATGGCGTGTTCCGCGACATCACCGTCGGAAACAACGACATCACCGGTTCCTTGCACGGCATGTACAAGGCCGGCCCCGGCTGGGATGCCTGCTCCGGCCTCGGCGTTCCCAACGGCGCGGCGTTACAGAATCTGCTCGCCGCGTGAGCGTATCGACGCTCCCTCGACCCTCTCCCCGTTCTTACGGGGGGAGGGTCAAACCGTATCCAGCGCCTTGCCGCGCACGTTGGGGCCGAACAGCGTCATCGCGATCACCACGATCAGCATGGCCACGGTGATCAGGCCGAACACGCCCATGACGCCGGCCTCCTTCAGCATGTAGGCGACGATGAAGCCCGAGAATGTCGCGCTCAGCCGGCTCATCGAATAGACGAGGCCGGACGCCTGCGCGCGGATCTGGGTCGGGAACACCTCGGTCTGGTAGGCATGATACGCGTAGGACATCGTCGTGTTGCAGGCGGTCAGCAGCACGCCGCAGACGATCAGCAGCGCCGGCTCGGTCAGCTGCGCGAACGCCATGCCGAACACGATGATGGCAAGGCAGGCGACGGCGATGATCCAGCGGCGTTCGAACTTGTCGGCGAAGCTTGCGGCGAGCAGCGGGGAGATCGGGTAGGCGAAGGCGACGATGAAGGAATATTGCAGGCTCTTGGTGACGGTGATGCCCTTCTCCACCAGCAGCGTCGGCACCCAATTGGCAAAGCCGTAGAAGCCGAAGGCCTGGCAGAGGTTGAACACCATGAACAGGACGACGAGCGAGAGATAGGGCGGCCGGAACAGATCGGCGAAGCCGACGCGTGCCGTGATCTGCGCCGTTGGCCGCGCGAGCGAAGCCGAGGGGCTCGCCGTTGCGCTGCCGCCTCTGGATTCCAGCGTCGTGAGAATCCGGAACGCCTCATCGGTGCGGCCGTGGCGCGCCAGCCAGAGCGGGCTCTCGGGCAGGAACAGGCGCAGTACCCAGATGATCATGCTGGCGGCGGCGCCAATCAGCACCACCCAGCGCCAGCCTTCGACGCCGTAGGGCGCGAGCGGCACCAGCCACCAGGCGAGGAAGGCGACCACGGGCACGGCGACGAACATGATCGCCTGGTTCACCGCGAAGGCACGGCCGCGCATCCGGCTCGGCACCAGCTCCGTGATGTAGGCGTCGATGGTGATGATCTCGATGCCGATTCCGATGCCGGCGAGGAAGCGCCACAGCAACAGTCCGCCCGACGAGGTCTGGCAGGCCATGATCGCCGAGGCCGCGGTATAGCCGAGCAGTGCATAGGTGAAGATCGCGCGGCGACCAAACCGGTCGGCGAGGAAGCCGAGGAAGAAGGTTCCGACGAACAGGCCGGCAAAGGTCGCGGCGACGAAGGCGCCGATGCCGGAGAAGCCGAAGAAGGCCTGCGTCGTCGTGCTCAACAGTCCGCTGCGGCCGAGGCCCGGCGCGATGTAGCCGGTCAGGAACAGATCGTAGATCTCGAAGCAGCCGCCGAGCGAAAGCAGGATGACGAGCCGCCAGACATGGCCCGTCGCCGGCATCGCCTCCAGTCGTCGCGAGATCTCGTCCGGTCCTGAAGGTGCAGCGCCCAGCTCAAAGCCTGTGTCGATGCCGACAACGCTCATGATGTCCTCCCCGTGGCGCGCCAATCGCGCGCGGTTCCCGGCGGCTCATCTCTGTGGTTTTCGCGAACCTTGCCGGACCGCGCCATGTTGGCCGGGCGACGCCAGAAATCCAGACGAACATATCGATCGAAGCGTTCGAGATTTTCGAACTCGGGAGAGTCCGCGTCTCCCTACTCCACCAGCGTCGCCTGCCAGCCGCCGTTGCGCACCTGCTCGGCAATCAGCGACAGCATCAGGCGGCGCATCTCTTCCATCGCGTAGGTCATCGGGCGGTTGCGCAGGCGACAGAGATAGAGCGTACGGGTGAGTTTCGGGGCGATCACTTCGCGCGCGACAAGGCGGCCGGCAGCGAGTTCTTCCCGCGCGAACAGCTTGGTCGCGATGGTGCAGCCGAGCCCCTCCACCAGCGCGCCGGTCATGCCGGTGATCGAATTGGCGTGCAGGATCGCGCCGCCCTCCAGCCGCTTGAGCAGCACGGGATCGTCCAGCAGCGCGCGCGAGGACAGGCCGAGGCCGTAGCGCAGCAGGATCAGCGGCAGCCGGCTCAGCTCCTCGAAGCGGATGGGCGTTTTGGCCTTGCCGACGAGCTTGGGAATGCCGACCAGGAACATCTCCTCCTCGAGCACGGCCTCCGTGATCAGCTCTTTCTCCGATGGCGGATTGTAGACCAGCGCGAGGTCGACGTTGGAGACCATGAGATGCATCAGCGTCGCGCCGGACAGGCTCTCGGTGAGCGACAGCTTCAGCTTGGGATACTTGGTCAGCACCGTGCGCATCAGTTCGACGCCGATCGCCTTGACGCCGGAATTCGCCATGCCGATCGAGATCTCGCCGGCAATGACGCGGGCGCCCTCGCGCACCTCGGTCTCGGCCTCCGCCATCGCACGCAGGATGATGCGGGCGTGCTCGTAGAGCCGCTCGCCGGCCGCGGTCGGGTCCATGCCGCGCGACTTGCGCTCGAACAGCGGCGTTGCGAACTCGGCTTCCAGGTTCGAGATATGGTGGCTGAGCGCGGATTGGGCGACATTCACCTGGTCGGCGGCGCGCGACAGGTTCCGCTGCTCGTAGACGGCGATGAAATAGCGGAGCTGGCGCGAATCCATGTCAGATCGCCATTGGCGGTGAAGCGTTCTATAAGCGCGAAGGCACTCTTCGACAGATTATATTTTTAAGAAGGCTTGTGAAGGCCTAGTCTTCGAACCCGTACGGACATGGAGTGACGGATGGCTGAAACCGGATTGCCGCTCGAAGGCGTGCGGGTCGTCGAGATGACCCACATGGTGATGGGCCCGACCTGCGGCATGATCCTGGCGCAGCTTGGCGCCGAGGTGATCAAGGTCGAACCGCTCGCCGGCGACAAGACCCGCTCCCTCGGCGGCATGGGCACGGCGTTCTTCCCGCTGTTCAACCGCGGCAAGCGCAGCGTGGTACTGGATTTCGAGAAGCCAGAGGATCGCGACACCATGCATCGGCTGCTGGAAACGGCCGACGTGTTCCTGGAGAATTTTCGCGACGGCCTGCTCGAGAAGCAGGGGTTGGGTGTCGAGGAGCTGCGCCGCCGTCATCCGCATCTGATCGTCGCCGGCCACAAGGGCTTTCTGTCCGGCCCCTACGAGCATCGTCCGGCGCTCGACGAGGTCGTGCAGATGATGTCGGGGCTCGCTGCCATGACCGGCACCAAGGAGAAGCCGCAGCGCGTCGGTTCCTCCGCCAACGACATCATGGGCGGCATGTTCGGCGTGATCGCCATCCTGGCTGCGCTCTACCAGAAGCGCGGTGGCAAGCGTGACGGCGCCGACATCCGTATCGGTCTGTTCGAGAACTGCCTGTTCCTGGTCGCCCAGCACATGGTCGAGTACGAGATGACCGGCAACAAGCCGCGCTCGATGCCCGAGCGCGAGCATGCATGGCCGATCTACGATATTTTCGACGCCGCCGGCGATGGCCGCATCTTCATCGGCGTCGTGACGGAGGGGCACTGGCAGGCGTTCTGCCGCGAGTTCGGCTTGAGCGAGTTTCTCGACGATCCCGCCCTGCGCACCACCACCGACCGCATCCTGGCGCGTCCGCGGATTCTCCCGCGCGTCGCCGAGATCATCCGGCAATGGAACGTGGGCGAGCTGTCGCGAAAGCTCGACGCGCTCAACATCTGCTTCTCGCCGATCAACCGGCCCGAGGATCTGCTGACCGACCCGCATGTGCTGCGGCCCGGCGGGCTTGTCACGAATGTCAACGCCGACGGCAAATCGTTCCATGTGCCGACGCTGCCGATCGAGTGGAATGGCAACCATCTCGGCGAAGGCCTGAAGGTCGCGCCGCTCGGCGCCGACACGTCCGCTGTCCGTGCCGAGATCGACGACAACAACGACGTCACGTCAAAAGCCGCTGGGAGGCGCGCATGAGCCGGATCGAGACGATTTATCCCGCGGATCGCGTCAGCGTGCGCGAAGTCGGCTTGCGCGACGGGCTCCAGCTCGTGAAGAAGTTTCCGTCGACCGAGGCCAAGCAGCGCTGGGTCCGCGAGGAATACGCCGCGGGCGTCAGGCATTTCGAGGTCGGCTCGTTCCTCCCGGCAAAGACCTTTCCGCAATTCGCCGATGTCCGCGATGTCATCGCGACGGTGGCGAGCCTGCCCGGTGCCCACGGCATCGCGCTCGCGCTCAACGAGCGCGGCGTCAACGAGGCGCTGGAATCAGGGGTCGGCGAGATCGCCTCGGTGGTTTCAGCCACCGAGGAGCACAGCCAGGCCAACGCGCATCGCTCGCGCGAGTCCGCAATCGCCAACATCAAGCGCCTGTGCGAGATGCGCGATGCCAGCACCCACAAGCCGCTGGTGAATGCCGCGATCTCGATGGCGCTCGGCTGCTCGATAACAGGCGCGGTCGATCCCGAGGAAGTGCTGCGGCTCGTCGACAAGTGCCTCGAGGCCGGCGTCGATTTCGTCGCGATCGCCGACACCGTCGGCTATGCCGGGCCGAAGCAGGTCGGTGACTTGTCGCGCGCCGCGGTCAAGCTCGCGGGGAAAAGGCCGATCTGCATCCATCTCCACGACACCCGAGGCATGGGCATCGCCAACGCCGCTGCCGCCCTCGACGAAGGCGTCCGCATCCTCGACGGCTCGCTCGGCGGCCTCGGCGGCTGCCCCTTCGCGCCCGGCGCGACCGGCAATGTCGTGTTCGAGGACCTCGTGTTCCTGTGCGAGAGCAAGGGTTTTGCGACGGGAATCGATCTCGAGAAGCTGATTATGGTGCGCAAGATCCTGCGCGAGGAAATGCCGAACGAGCAGCTCTATGGTGGTCTCGCGCGCGCAGGATTGCCGAGCGGGACTGCAGCGAAGGCGGCTTGAGTGGTGCGCCTCTCCCCGCCTGCGGGGAGAGGGGGAAGAATCAATCGTGCCGATGCCCGTGCTTCCGCATCTTGGAAGGCTTGCCTTCCCCCGTCGGAATCATCACCACGCGGCCATAACGCACCCCGCGCTCGGCGATGATGTGATCGGCAAAGTGTCTGACCTCGGCGGCGTCGCCGCGGAGCGCCGTCATCTCCATGCAATTGTCGTCGTCGAGATGGACGTGCAGGGTGGCGAGCGCGAGGTCGTGATGGCCGTGGAATTCCTGCACCAGCCGCTTCGAGAGGTCGCGCGCGGCGTGATCGTAGACATAGACGAGGCCGGCAACGCAGGGGCCGCTCTGCGCGGTGTCCTCGCTCGATTGCTGCAGCCCGGCGCGGGCCAGATCGCGGATGACCTCGCTGCGGTTCTGGTAGCCGCGCGCCTCGGCGGCAGCGTCGATCTCCGCTAAAAGATCGTCCTCGATCGTGATCGTAATCCGCTGCATCAGGCCCTCTCTGCGGGTACCGCCGAATGGACTTGTTCTACACGGATTTCGTCGCCATCACAGCTTCGTCGCACGCAGCCTTAGCGCATTGCCGACCACGCTCACCGAGGACAGCGCCATCGCCGCGGCCGCGATGATCGGCGACAGCAGTAGGCCGAAGGCGGGATAGAGGATGCCGGCGGCGATCGGAATGCCGGCGGCGTTGTAGATGAAGGCGAAGAACAGGTTTTGCCTGATATTGCTCATCGTCGCCTGCGACAGCTTTCGCGCACGCACGATGCCGGTGAGGTCGCCCTTCAGCAGGGTGACACCGGCGCTTTCCATTGCAACGTCGGTGCCGGTGCCCATGGCGATGCCCACCTCGGCCGCCGCCAGCGCCGGTGCGTCGTTGACGCCGTCGCCGGCCATCGCGACGCTGCGTCCGGCCTTTTGCAGCTTCGTCACGACCGCGCTCTTCTGGTCGGGCAGCACCTCGGCTTCGACATCGGCAATGCCGAGCCGGCGCGCCACCGCCTCCGCCGTGGTGCGGTTGTCGCCGGTCAGCATGATCACCTTGATGCCCTCGGCTGCGAGCGCCTTCAGGGCCTCCGGGGTCGAGGCCTTGACCGGATCGGCGATGGCGAACAGGCCGGCAAGCGCGCCGTCGATCGCCATGTTGATCACGGTGGCGCCGTCGCCGCGCAAGCGTTCGGCCTCGGCATCGAGCGCCCTGGTGTCGATGCCGATCGACGTCAGGTATTTGGCGTTGCCGAGCACGATGGTTTTGCCGTCGACCTGGCCGGTCGCGCCCTTGCCGGTCGGCGAATCGAACTCTTCGACCTGGCCGAGCGCAAGCTGCCTCTCCTTGGCCGCGCGCACGATCGCGTCGGCCAGCGGATGCTCGCTGGCGCGCTCGACGCTGGCCGCGAGTCGGAGAATGTCGTCCTCGGCAAAGCCGGTAGCGGGCACGATCGATACCACCTTGGGCTTGCCCTCGGTCAGCGTGCCGGTCTTGTCGACGACGAGCGTGTCGATCTTCTCCATCCGCTCCAGCGCTTCGGCATTCTTGATCAGGACGCCGGCCTGCGCACCGCGGCCGACGCCGACCATGATCGACATCGGGGTCGCGAGGCCCAGCGCGCAGGGGCAGGCGATGATCAGCACGCTGACGGCAGCCACCAGACCGAACGCCAGCCGCGGCTCCGGTCCGAACCAGGCCCATGCTGCGAACGCGATGACGGCAACCGCGATGACGGTCGGCACGAACCAGCCCGCGACCTGATCGGCCAGCCGCTGGATCGGTGCGCGCGAGCGCTGGGCGTCAGCGACCATCTGCACGATTTGCGACAGCAGCGTCTCGCGCCCGACCTTGTCGGCGCGCATGACGAAGCTGCCGGATTGATTGAGCGTACCGGCGATGACCTTGGCGCCGGCCTCCTTGGTGACGGGCATCGATTCGCCCGTGACGAGCGATTCATCGAGCGAGGAGCGACCCTCGAGGATCACGCCATCGACCGGCACTTTCTCACCGGGACGGACGCGCAAACGGTCATCCGCGCGAAGCGTATCGATCTCGACCTCGTGCTCGGAGCCATCGGCATCGACGCGCCGCGCGGTTTTCGGCGCGAGCTGGAGCAGCGCCTTGATCGCGCCCGACGTCGCATCGCGGGCGCGCAGTTCCAGCACCTGGCCGAGCAGGACCAGGACGGTGATGACGGCGGCCGCTTCGAAATAGACGGCGACTGCGCCTCCGTGGCCGCGGAAGGTGGCGGGGAAGATCTGCGGCGCGATGGTGCCGATCAGGCTGTAGACATAGGCAACGCCGGTACCCATCGCGATCAGCGTGAACATGTTGAGGTTGCGCGTCAGCAGCGACTGCCAGCCGCGCACCAGGAACGGCCAGCCGGCCCACAGCACGACGGGCGTGGCGAACACGAGCTGGATCCAGTTCGACAATGTCGGATCGATCCAGTTGTGCGGCCCCGCGAGATGGCCGCCCATTTCCAGTACGACGGCTGGCAGCGCCAGCGTACCGCCGATCCAGAACCGCCGCGTCATGTCGGCGAGTTCCGGATTGGGTCCGGTCTCCAGGCTCGCGACTTCCGGCTCCAGCGCCATGCCGCAGATCGGGCAGCTGCCGGGTCCGACCTGGCGGATCTCCGGATGCATCGGGCAGGTGTAGATCGTACCTTCAGGCATCGCCGGCTCGGACGCCTTGTCCCTTGAGAGGTACTTGGCGGGATCGGCGGCAAACTTGGCGCGGCAGCCGGCGGAGCAGAAATGGAAAGTCTCGCCGTGGTGCTCGAAGCGATGCTTCGAGGTCGCGGGATCGACCGTCATGCCGCAGACGGGATCGAGCACCTTTGTCGCGTTGTGGTGATGACCGTGATGCTGAGCATGATCGCCGTGACCGCCGCAGCAGGACGAGACGGCGGGCTTGGGCGCGGTCGCCGCGATCTTGGTGGAGCAGCCGCATCCGGACTGCGTGTTCCGGTGATGATGGCTGTGGTTCGTGTCGCTCATTCCTGCACTCCGGCCTTGTAACCTATACCCGGTAGGGGTATATAGACGCCATGCGCAAGGACATCAAGGCTTCCGTCGGAAAACGTCTCGGCCGGATCGAGGGCCAGGTTCGTGGCCTGTCGAAAATGGTAGAGGAAGACCGCTATTGCATCGACATCGTCACGCAGATCTCGGCGGTGCGCGCCGCACTGCGCCGGGTCGAGGAAGAGGTTTTGAAGGACCACGTCGCGCACTGCGTCGAGCACGCGATTGCGAGCGGCGACAAGGCGGATCAGCGCGAGAAGATCGCGGAGCTGATGGCGGTGATTGGCAGGGCGGAGCGGTAGGTTCTTCCGTCGTCTGGCGCAAGCCAGCACCATCCCGCGGAATCCATCAATTGCGTCCGGTAGCCGTACCGCACGCCGAATCTTCGCAATCTGCCGATTGGAGTGATGGGTCCTGGCCTTCGCCAGGGGACGGCAGAGCTATGCCGCCCGCTCTCTCGTCCGACCTCGGCGCCGCGGGCGATACATCGCCAGCTTCTTCAGGAACGAGACATGCGCGGCGCTCATTTGCTCAGCCGAAACCTCAGCCGGCGCTTCTTCGTCAATCGCTTCAGGAACGAGCGGCGGCGAACTGACCGTTTCTGGAAACACACCGAATGAGCCCGCTACCTCCTCGAGCGGCTTTTGCTTGTCGGCCCAGTGCAAGGCTGTGTAGTCGAAGCCGTGCACGATGGTGGGTTTGACGACTTCGAAGTAGGGCGAGATGTCGAAGTCGCGGGGCATGTAGAGCGAGGAGTCGCGGATGTGCAGGATCTCGCGGCGCGCGGCGCGGCTGCCGGCCTTGGTGATCTTCGGCAGGATCGGATAGCGCACGGCGTCGAAGGCCTGCGCGATCAGCGCCGAACATATGATCTTGGTCGGATCGCCCGAGCCTATCGCGATCATGCGCCGCCGCCAGCGCTGCGGCACCGGCAGCGGGAACAGGAAGCGCATCAGGTCGATGATGTTCTTGGTGTCGTAGCCGAAGCCGATGCGGTTGATCGCATAGCGGCACACGGTGGTGCGATCCTCGTAGGAGAGCCCGACCGGGCGGCAGAGGCGGGTGTGATAGGGGAAATATTTCGACAGCGGGGCGGACGTGACGCCCTCGCCGATATTGGCCTCGATCAGCACATGCGGCTCGCCATCAGGCTCCTGCGCGCCTTCGACCGGGCCGACATAGAGCGCGGCATGCGACCAGGTCGACTGCGTCAGATATTTGATGATGCCGGAGATGCGGTTGTTGCCCTCGACCAGCATGACGTCGCCGGGCTGGATCACGCCGCGCAGGTGCTCGGGGTCGCTCGGCGTGAACGGCTCGTAGCCCGGCACCTCCTTCGAGAGGTACGCGGCTATCAATTTGCCGACTGAATCTAGGACCGTCCCCATGAACTCCCCCGGGCCTTTCTGGCCATCTTTTTTCCATCTGTATCATGGTCGAAACCTGTTGCAATTCGGTTCATGGGTCTGTGAGGTCGAGCACGATTGATTCACCATGATGGTTGCTGCGCAACATCAGATACGGCAAGGTTCGCTGGCTGTTCCCGTTCGCTGCAAGTCCCCGGAAACCATGACATGACAATCACGCGCCGCAGCTTCCTATCGGCGTCGGCAGCCTTTGCCGCAGCGCCGATCCTGCGCGCAACAGCCGCACCCTTGCCGCGCGAGGCTGACATTGTCGTGATCGGTGCGGGAGCGGCCGGCATCGCTGCAGCGCGGCGCGTCATGGCAGCCAATCGCAAGGTCGTGGTGGTGGAGGCGGCGTCGCAAGTCGGCGGGCGCTGCATCACGGATACGACCACCTTCGACGTGCCGTTCGATCGCGGCGCACGCTGGATGCACAATCCCGACACCAATCCGATGATCCGGCTCGCGCGCAGTGCCGGGCTCGATGTTTCCCCTGCACCGTCGGGTCAGAAGATGCGCATCGGCCGCCGCAATGCGCGCGCGGGCGAGACCGAGGAGTTTCTGGCGGCACTGGTGCGCACCAACCGTGCCATCGACGAGGCCGCGCGCGGCAAGCTCGATACCTCCTGCGCGTCTGTGCTGCCGAAGGATCTCGGCGACTGGGCGGGGGCCGCCGAATTCGTGCTCGGCGCGAGCTTTGCCGGCAAGGATCTGAAGGAGCTGTCGGCGATCGACAAGGCGCGCGCGCAGGACCGCAATGCCCCGATCGCCTGCCGCCAGGGTCTGGGCACGTTGATCGCCAGGCTCGGCGAGCAGGTGCCGACGGTGCTCTCGACGCCGGCCAGCCGCATCGCCTGGAGCAACCGCGACGTCAGCGTGGAGACGCCATCCGGCAAGATCGCCGCGCGCGCGGCCATCGTCACGGTATCGACCAATGTGCTGACGTCGGGTGCGCTCAAGTTCGCGCCCGACATTCCCAAGCGCACGCTCGATGCGGTATCGAAGCTCACCCTCGGCAGCTACGATCGCATCGTGCTGCAGCTGCCGGGCAACCCGCTGGGCCTCGCGCGCGACGATGTTCTCGTCGAGCAGAGCACTTCGACGCGCACCGCACTGATGTACGCCAATATCGGGGGATCCTCGCTGTGCTCGATCGACGTCGGCGGCTCGTTCGGCCGCGATCTCGCCGAGCAGGGCGAGAAGGCGATGACGACCTTCGCGAAGGAGTGGATCACAAAACTGTTCGGCAGCGAGGCGGCGGCCGCCGTGCAGAAGACCGCGGTGACGCGCTGGAACGCCTCGCCCTATGTCATGGGCGCGATGTCGGCGGCCTCGCCCGGCGGACAACTCGCGCGAAGAGTTTTGACCGAGCCGATCGGCAACATGTTCCTCGCCGGCGAAGCCACGCATGACACGCTGTGGGGCACGGTCGACGGCGCCTGGGACAGCGGCGAGCGCGCCGCGGACGCCGCGCTGCGCAAGATCGGTGCGCTGAAGGCCGAGCCGGCCGACGTGCCGACGCAATCGACGAAAAAGCGCCGCGCACCACGGCGGTGACGAGAGCTACCGCAAAATCCCGTCCAGCACCGGCAGCCCGGTGATGACCGCGATTGCGATCAGAGCGTAGCAGATCCTGCGGAAGATCGTCTCGCTGGCGCGACCGAACAGCGATGCGCCGAAGGCGACGCCGATCGCGTAGACCGGCCCGACGATCAGCGACAGCACCAGCGACTCGCGCGAGATCAGGCCGGTCGTGGCATAGCTGACCATCGAGAAGAAGTCCGAGGCGCCGAAGAACAGCAGGATGTTGGCGCGGGCGACGATCGAGGCGATGGGGCGGCCGAGCCAATAGCCGACGATCGGCGGCCCGCCGGTCTGGGCCAGCCCGCTACAGAAGCCGGAGAGACCGCCGATACCGACCGAGAGCCACACGTGGTCCTTGCCACGATAGCGCCAGCCCGACAGCAGCAGCAGAAGCAGCGCGGCGACGAAGCAGGAGATGATCCAGCGCGTGGTGACGGGCTCGAGCACGTTGAGGAAATAGGTGCCGACGGGTACGCCGACAAGGGCGCCCAGCACGATCACCGCGGTCGCCTTGCGGTCCGCCTTGCGCCACGCGTCGGGCAGCAGCGGCGCGGCCGCGACGAAATCGATGACGAGAAGTAGTGCCGCAACCAGCCGCGGCGCCGCGACGCTGCTCGCCAGCGGCATGAAGATCAGTGCCGAGCCGAAGCCGGAGAAGCCGCGCGCGGTGCCCGAAACGAAAGCGATGGCGCAGAGCGCCATCGCGATGGTGAGACTGACGTCCCTGGGAAGGAAGTCCGTAAGCGTCATGCTCCATGTCTCTCGAGCATGACGTTGTCCGAAAGCGGCTTCACACTTTTCGGCGTCATGCTCTCAACGTGCCGCCCGTCTTCTTCGTGACCTCAGCCACGATCTTCGCGGCGACGGCCTCGATTTCCTGGTCGGTCAGCGTCTTCTCGCGCGGCTGGATCGTCACCGCGATGCCAACAGACTTCTTGCCGTCGTCGATGCCCTTGCCTTCATAGACGTCGAACACGATGACGCCGGTGATCAGCTTCTTGTCGACGCCTTGCGCGGCGCGGACGATGTCGCCGGCCTTCACGGTGCGGTCGACGATGAAGGCGAAGTCGCGTGACACGGGCTGAAATGCCGACAGCTCGATCAGCGGCTTGGCGCGGGTCGGCTTCTTCTTGGCTTCCGGAATGCGGTCGAGGGTGACCTCGAACACGACAAGCGGGCCGTCGGCGCCGAGCGCCTCCAGCGCGCGCGGATGCATCTCGCCGAAGTATCCGAGCACGTTCTGCGGCCCGATCTGGATCGTGCCGGAGCGGCCCGGATGCAGCCAGGCGGGACCGCCGGCGACGATCTGCAGCGCCTGCATCGGGGCGCCGGCCGCAGCCAGCACCGCGAGCGCATCGGACTTGGCGTCGAACACGTTGGTCTGCGCCGAGCCCGACCAGTGCCGTCCCGATCCTTCCGACGATGCAAGGCCGCGCCGCACGCCGCTCGCCGCCATGAACTGATCCTGCGGACGATCGCCCTTGAAGACCTGTCCGACCTCGAACAGCATGACGTCGCCATAGCCGCGGTCGGCATTGGCCTGTGCCGCGGCGACCAGGCCCGGCAACAGGCTCGGCCGCATGTCGGAGAGGTCGGCCGCGATCGGGTTGGCGACTTCGAGCTCGCGCTGGCCGCCGCCGAAGAGCTCGGCCGCCGACTTGGTAATGAACGACCACGTCACGGCCTCGGTCATACCGCGGCTCGCGAGCGCGCGCCGTGCGCGGCGGGTACGGAGCTGGAGCGGCGTCAGCACGGATTTGCGGGCGTCTTCGCCACGCTCGAACGGCGTCATCGGCACCTTGTCGACGCCGTAGATGCGGACGACTTCCTCGACGAGGTCAGCCTTGCCATGCACGTCGGAGCGCCACGATGGCACCGCGACCTTCACGACCGGGCCGGGGCCCGCCATCATGAAGCCGAGATGGGTCAGGATGCGCTTCATCTCCGGCATCGGCACCTCGATGCCGGACAGGCGCTTCACCTCGGTCACGGGGAAGTCGATGATGCGGTCATCGCCGAAGGCCTTGCCGACCACGACGTTCTCCGATGGCGTCCCACCGCACATCTCCATCACGAGTTTCGTGGCGAGCTCGAGCCCTGGCACCATGAAGGCCGGATCGACGCCGCGCTCGAAGCGGTAGCGCGCATCGGAGTTGATGCCGAGCTTGCGGCCGGTCTGGGCGATGTTGATCTCGTTCCACAGTGCCGATTCGATCAGCACGTCGGTGGTGTTTTCGTCGCAGCCCGAGGCCTCGCCGCCCATGATGCCGGCGAGCGATTCGACGCCGTGCTCGTCGGCAATGACGCAGATCGAGGGATCGAGATTGTAGGTGCGGCCGTCGAGCGCGAGCAGCGTTTCGCCGTCGCGGGCGTGCCGCACCACGAGATTGCCCTTCACCTTCCTGGCGTCGAACACGTGCAGCGGGCGCGCGCGGTCGTAGGTCATGAAGTTGGTGATGTCGACCAGCGCATTGATCGGACGCAGTCCGATCGCAGTCAGCCGCTTCTGCAGCCAGTCCGGTGACGGTCCGTTCTTCACGCCGCGGATGAGGCGCAGTGCAAAGCCCGGACACAGCCTGGCGTCCTCGACCGTGACCTTCACGGGGCAGGGGAACTCGCCTTTGATCGGCTTGACGGTGGGGTCCTTGAACTTGCCCATGTCGGCGGCGGCAAGATCGCGCGCGATGCCGTGCACGCCGGTGCAGTCCTGCCGGTTCGGCGTCAGATTGATCTCGATCACGGGATCGCCGAGCGCGGCCCATTCGGCGTAACCGGCACCGATCGGCGCGTCCGCCGGCAATTCCATGATGCCGTCATGGTCGTTGGAGATCTGCAACTCGGCCGCCGAGCACAGCATGCCGCGGCTTTCGACGCCGCGGATGGTGCCGACGCCGAGCGTGATGTCCTTGCCGGGAATGTAGGTGCCGGGCGGCGAGAACACGCTGACGAGCCCGGCGCGCGCGTTCGGCGCGCCGCACACCACCTGCACCGGCGCGCCACCGTCACCGGTGTCGACCAAGCAGACGCGCAGGCGATCGGCGTTGGGATGCTGCTCGGCCGAGATCACCTTCGCAATGGTGAAGGGCTTCAGCGCCTTCGCCTTGTCCTCGATGTTCTCGACCTCGAGCCCGATCATGGTGAGCTTGTCGGCAAGCTTTTCCAGCGACTCATCGGTGTCGAGATGATCCTTCAGCCAGGAGAGGGTGAATTTCATGGCTGTTTGCCTCGGCTCTTGTCGGTTGAATTGCTCTGGTCAGTGCTATTGTTCCCTCCCCCCTTGTGGGGGAGGGTCAGGGAGGGGGGTAAGCCGCGGGCTCCGACAGAAGCTGCCTGGCCGATCGTCTGAACAACCCCCTCGAGGTTCGTCATCACCAGCTCGTTGGTGAAGCGAAGAACCTGAAAACCCTCTGCGGTGAAGAACGCGTCGCGACGTTGATCTGCTTTTTGCCGCTCTTCAAAGTCGTGCGATTCTCCGTCGAGCTCGATGATGAGTTTGGACGAGGAACAGACGAAGTCGGCGACGTAGTTTCCGATTGGCGTTTGACGGCGGATGCCCAAACCGTCGATGCGATTAGCCTTCAGGTAGCTCCACAGCAGCGTTTCAGCGCGCGTCATCGACCGGCGAAGTTGCTTCGCCCGGCTGCGCTGACGCTCGCTCACAACTGCGTGCGGCATCCGCGGCTACCCCCCTTCCTGACCCTCCCCCACACGGGGTGAGGGAACGGAGAGAATCTTCGTGCGGGCGAGCATCACGAGCTCAGCCCTCCCGCGAGCGTCGGCACTTCGAGCGGCTTGAAGCCGTAATGGCTGAGCCAGCGGACGTCGCTGTCGAACAGTTGGCGGAGATCGGCGATGCCGTATTTCAGCATGGCGATGCGGTCGATGCCCATGCCCCAGGCAAAGCCCTGGTACTCGTCGGGATCGATGCCGCAGGCACGCAGCACATTCGGATGCACCATGCCGCAGCCGAGAATCTCGAGCCAGTCCTCGCCCTCACCGAAGCGAATCTCGCCCTTGTCGCGGCGGCACTGGATGTCGACTTCCAGCGACGGCTCCGTGAACGGGAAGAACGAGGGACGGAAGCGCATGTTGATGTGGTCGACCTCGAAGAACGCCTTGCAGAACTCGTGCAGGATCCATTTGAGGTGGCCGAGATGAGAATGCTTGTCGATGACGAGCCCTTCGACCTGGTGGAATTGCGGCGTGTGGGTCGCGTCCGAATCGATGCGGTAGGTGCGGCCCGGGCAGATCACGCGGATCGGCGGCTTCTGGCTCAGCATCGTGCGCACCTGCACCGGCGAGGTGTGGGTACGCAGCAGCATGCGCGAGCCGTCCTCCTTCGGATGGAAGAAGAACGTGTCGTGCATTTCGCGCGCCGGATGGCCTTCAGGGAAATTCAGCTTGGTGAAGTTGTAATCGTCGGTCTCGATGTCTGGACCTTCGGCGACCGAGAAACCCATGTCGGCGAAGATCGTGGTCAGCTCGTCCCAAACCTGGCTCAGCGGATGGATGCGGCCGGCCTCGGCCTGTGCATCGCGCAGCGGCAGCGTGACGTCGACGGTCTCGGATGCTAGCCGCGCATCGAGCGCTGCCGACTTCAGCACGTCGCGCCGTGCACCGAGCGCCTCGGTGACCTTGTCCTTGGCCTGGTTGATCGCCGCGCCCTGCGTCTTGCGCTCGTCGGGCGACATCTTGCCGAGCGTGGCAAGCAGCGCCGAGATCGAGCCCTTCTTGCCGAGGGCTGCGACGCGCACCGCTTCGAGCGCGGCTTCGTCGCCGGCGGCGGCGATCTGGTCGAGGATGGATGTTTCAAGCGTTGCGAGGTCGGACACAGTCAAATCCTTGCTGCCAAATTCGGCTGGGTTGTCGCCGCCCGAAGGGCGTAACGTCAAGCAAAAAGCCGGTCATTTCCGCTTCTCGAGCGGCTGGGTTGAACCTCGCGCGGGGACCCGGCACCAAGACAGGATACGAGGAGACCTTTGCGATGCTTTCGAAATGCTGTTTGGCCGTCCTGGCCATCGTTCTGTCGGCTGCCGCGACGCCTGCGCGCGCCATGGTCTGCATGGACAAATCCATGACGCTGGACGAGGTCGCGGACACCATCAGCGCGCAGAAGGGCTGCGAAAGCGCGATGAAGGTCTTCAAGGATTGCGAACTGACCGCGAGCGGCGATGTTCAGCTCGGCGCCGCTGTCGAAAGGAAATGCGAGGTGGACTTCAAGTCCGGCCTCAGTGCCGCGCAGAGCCAGGCCTACAAGCGCGAGATGCACGCATGCGACGTCAAGTACCGGAACAAGTCCGGCACCATGTATCTCTCGTTTACGGCTTTCTGCCGGGCGGAGGTCGCCCAGTGTTACTCGCAACGCGCGCTGAAGGCTGCGGGCCAGACCGGCCGCTAGCGCAAGCCTCAGGCCGCGAGAGCAGCCTTTTAGGCGGCTAGCGCAGCTTTGGCCTTCTCGGCGATCAGCTGGAACGACGCGGGCTCGTGGATCGCGAGATCCGACAGCACCTTGCGGTCCACGGTGATGCCCGACTTGGCGAGACCGTCGATAAATCGGCTGTAGGTCAGGCCGAACGGACGGACGGCCGCGTTGAGACGCTGGATCCAGAGCGCGCGGAAGGTGCGCTTCTTGCGCTTGCGGTCACGGAAGGCGTACTGCTGGGCCTTTTCCACGGCCGGCTTGGCGGCGCGGATGGTGTTCTTGCGGCGGCCGTAGAAGCCCTTGGCGGCCTTGTAGACTTTCTTGTGCTTGGCGTGGGCGGTCACACCGCGTTTGACGCGAGACATGACAAAAATCCTTCAGAGATGACTTTGTTTCGGATTGCCGCGAAAGGTGCGGCAGAGATGGCAATGATCTTCGTCGATCTTGGACGCGATCAGGCGTTCGGCAAGAAGTACTTCTTGACGTTGTCGCCGTCGGTCTTGAACAGCACGCTGGTGCCGCGAAGCTGACGGATCTGCTTCTTCGTCCGCTTGATCATGCCGTGACGCTTGCCGCGATGGGCGAACATCACTTTGCCGGTGGCAGTCACCTTGAAGCGCTTTTTAGCGCCCGATTTGGTCTTCAGCTTGGGCATTTGGCTCTCCTAATGGCCAACGACATCCGCCCGCGAAGGCGGCGTGGCCGTCAAAAATGCTCGTTAGAGCGTTGATTGTGCTCAGGTTTTTGCGAACAAGCGCGAAACCCGCACGAAACACCGCCACGGCAGCCCTTAATCAGCCGGGCGATGAAGGTCGGGCTTATGACAGAGAACGGGCGAATTGGCAACGATGATGAACCGGCGAAACCTGCCCGCCGACTATTGGGTGTTGCCACCCCTTGTTCACGCCGTCCCGTCCGGAGCAGGACCAAAATGGCCCATTTTTCCCGATCGATTTTGTCCATTGTCACGCGTCCGCGCCACCTGGCGCTGTTGGCCGTGCTCGCCGCGGCGGCCGTCCCATCGACTGCCGATGCCCGCATCGCCGGCTATGACGGTGTCTGGAACGTCACCTTCGCCACCACCCGCGGCGTCTGCAGCTCGGGCTACAGCGTCCCCTTCACCGTGACTGGCAGCCGGGTCTCGTCCGCCGGTGGCGGCCGGGTGTCCGGCACCGTCAATCGCGGCGGCGCCGTAGCGGTCCAGGTGTCGGTCGGCGCCTCCCATGCCAGTGGCGGTGGTCGTCTCGGCGGCGCAGCCGGAGCCGGCTCCTGGCGGGGCGTCATCTCCGGCGACCAGTGCAGCGGCACCTGGCAGGCGACGCGGTCCTGAAAACGTAAACGGCCCGCCGGACGATCCGGACGGGCCGTTGAATTCTCAGTCCCGAGAAGCTGCACTCAGCGCGGCGCCAGTACCATGACGACCTGACGGCCCTCGAACCGGGCGTCCTGCTCGACCTTGGCGAGCTCGGCGACGTCGGTCTTGATCTTGTCCAGCAGCTTGGTGCCGATCTCCTGGTGCGCCATTTCGCGGCCGCGATAGCGCAGGGTGATCTTGACCTTGTCGCCCTCTTCGAAGAACCGCAGCATCGCGCGCATCTTCACGTCGTAATCGTGGTCGTCGATCATCGGGCGGAGCTTGATCTCCTTGATCTCGACGGTCTTCTGCCGCTTGCGGGCTTCGGCGGCTTTCTTCTGGGCGGAATACTTATACTTCCCGTAGTCCATGATCTTGCAGACGGGAGGGCTGGTATTCGGCGAAATCTCGACGAGATCCATGCCAGCTTCCTGGGCCATCTTGATGGCGAGCATCGTCTCGACGGTGCCTTTGTTGTCACCGGCAGCGTCGATCAGCTGGATCTGCGCATTGCGAATATCATCATTGATGCGCGGCCCGTCTTTGGCGGCAGGGGCCGGGGCTCTATTGGGACGGCGAATGGGTGGTTCTCCAAAGTTGTGAAAGGAAGCGGCTATTTTGAAGGAAGATGCGTTTGCCGGCAAGCAAGTCGCTCGTGCGAGAAGCGAAAAACCCTCAAATGCGAGGCATTTTGGTCACGCCCATCGGCACGGTGCTCGACATAGACACCTTGCCCCTGTTCCGCAAGCGTCCCAAAGGGACAATACCAATATAGGGTTGCTTCGCGGAACGGGGACCACGCCCTCAAACCCCACAGCAAGAGTAAACGTTCCATGACCCCAGCAATTCCCGATGCCGTGCTCGACTTCATCGATGTTGGCGAGGGACCGTCAGCGCGCAAAATCGCGGTGCGTCACCGCGCCGGCCAGGGATCTGGTCAAGGGCCCGGCGTCGTCTGGCTCGGCGGCTTCAAGTCGGACATGCAGGGCGGCAAGGCGGTGGCGCTCGACGCCTGGGCCGGCGAGCGCGGCCGTGCCGCCGTCAGGTTCGACTATTCCGGCCATGGCGAATCCAGCGGCGATTTCGCCGACGGAACCATCGGCAGCTGGCTCGAGGACAGCGTCGCGGTGTTCGAGCGGTTCTGCACCGGTCCGCAAATCCTGATCGGTTCGTCCATGGGCGGCTGGATGGCGCTGCTGCTCGCGCGGGAGATCAGGAAGCGTTCCGGCAAAGCCTCGCTGGCGGGCCTGGTGCTGATCGCACCGGCGCCCGACTTCACCGAAGAGCTGATGTGGAAGAATTTTTCACCCGAGGTGAAGAAGGAGATCGAGACCAGGGGCTTTTGGCTCAGGCCATCCGAATATGGCGACGGCACGCCCTATCCGATCACGCGCAAGCTGATCGAGGAGGGGCGCAACCATCTCGTGCTCGGCAGCGCCATCGATCTCGGCTGTCCCGTCCGCATCCTGCAAGGCGCGCAGGATCCTGATGTGCCATGGCAGCACGCGTTTTCGTTGACGCACCGCCTGCCGGCCGACGACGTCGTGCTCACCCTGATCCAGGACGGCGATCACCGCCTGTCCCGCCCGCAGGACATCGCGCGCATTCTTGCCGCGGTGGCGGAGATCGGGTGAAGTAGGCCGCAACAAGAAACACGGGAGGCAATTCATGACCACCACCGCCATGCTGCGTGCTTTCTGCGACGCGGTCGAACAGCGCAACGGTCGTGCCTTTGCCGATCTCTTCACCGAGGACGGCGTCTATCACGACGTGTTCTACGGCGCTTTCGAAGGGCGCGACAAAATCGCTGGAATGGTCGACGACTGGTTCTATCGCACGGCGACCGATTTCCGCTGGGACATGCATGACCCCGTCGGCAACGGCACCACGCTGTATGCGCGCTACACGTTCAGCTACAAATCAACCCTGCCGGAAGCGAGCGGCGCGCGCGCGATGTTCGAGGGTGTCGCGATCATGACGCTGCGCGGCGGCAAGATCGTGAGCTATCACGAGGTCGCCAACACCGCGCCGGCGTTCGTCGATCTGAAGTTCGCGCCGGAGCGGATCGCCAAGATCGTCGCCAAGCAGGGCGCCGAGCTGAAGGCGCGAACGGAGATGAAGCGGCATCTGGTGTGACGTCGTCGAACTACGGCGGAGGTGGCTTCGCCATCGGCTTGCGCTGCGCCAGCGCGGCCACCGTCGCGGTGCCGATCGGGCCCTGCTCGTCGTAGAGCCAGCATTCGCCGATCGCGACGCCGTCCGTGGCCTGGTGGTTCACCGCGTCGAAACCGATCCAGTTCGACACCGGCAGGCGGTGCAGATAGATCGTGACGTCGCTGTTGATGTAGCCGAGTCCCTTGTCGCCGGCATTGGCGAACGGGCTTGCGAAGTCGGCGCCGGTGGCGACATGGACAAACGGCGTCATCGGCACGCCGGCAACGAGTTCGCGCACCTCGCTCATCCAGAGCCGGCGCGGACCGAGCGAGCCCATGTGGCCGACGATGGGGCGCGTCGTCCATTTGCCGTTCATGCCGAGCCTGGGGTCGGTCGGCTTTGGAATGTCTGATGGCTTCGGCACGTCCCAGTTCGGCGGCGACCAGACATTGCCCTCGGGGTTTTGCGTTCGCCGCAGCAGCTGGCAGGAGGCGCGCGCCATGCTGATGCCGCCGGAGAGGAACTCCGCCTCGACGACGCGGATGCGCATTCCGTCGCGCACCAGCCGCGTCGTCACGTGAATCGGCTTGTCGATGGTCGGCAGCCGAAACATGTCGACGGTGAGCCGCGCGGGCACGAACTCAGGGCCGGAATGGCGCTCCTCGATGGCGAAGCCGATCAGGCCGATGATGACGCGCCCGTGCAGCGATTTCGGGTCCCACGGACCGTTGGCCACTTCCGTCGGATGGAATGTATCGCCGTCGCGGGTGAAGAAAGGCATGTTTGTTGTCATGGTGCGCGACTTTGCGGGAACGTGCGCGGAAATCAAGGGTGGTGAGAGCGAGAACTAGGAGGCGGTGCGCCACTCCTCACGCACGCTCTCATCGGGCTCGTTGCTCATCGCAGCGTTCTTCACCGCCGCAAACTCGTCCTGCGGCACCAACTGCCCTAGCGCCCAAACCGCAGCGCCGCGCACCAGCGGGCTCGCATCATCAAGCAAGCGGCACGCGTCCTTCGCCAGCGCCGCATCGCCCGAGTTACCAATCGCAACCAGCACATTCCGCAAGAACCGGTCACGCCCGATGCGCTTCACCGGTGACTTCGTGAACAGCGCGCGAAACGCTGCGTCGTCAAGCCGTGAAAGTTCGGCGAGACCAGGCGCGCGTAATTCGTCGCGCGCGGCGAGCTTGGCCTCACGTCCCTCCTGCGCAAACTTGTTCCAGGGGCACGCCGCGAGGCAATCGTCGCAGCCATAGATGCGGTTGCCGATGGCCTTGCGAAATTCCTGCGGGATCGGTCCCTTGTTCTCGATGGTGAGATAGGAGATGCAGCGCCGCGCATCGAGCTGGTAAGGCGCGGGAAACGCCGAGGTCGGGCAGATGTCGAGGCAGGCCTGGCACGAGCCGCAATGATCGATCTCGGCATCGTCGCGCGGCAAGTCGAGCGTGGTGTAGATCGCGCCGAGAAACAGCCACGATCCGAACTCGCGCGAAACCAGATTGGTGTGCTTGCCCTGCCAGCCGAGATGCGCGGCCTGTGCCAGGGGCTTCTCCATCACCGCCGCGGTGTCGACGAACACCTTCACTTCGCTCGGCGCGGTCGCGACCAGCCAGCGGGCCAGCGCCTTCAACCGCTTCTTGATGAGGTCGTGATAGTCGTCGCCCTGCGCATAGACCGAGATCGCCGCGCGCGTGCGCTGCTTGAGGATTGCGAGCGGATCGGAGTCGGGGCCGTAATTGACGCCGAGCATGATCACGCTGCGCACATCCGGCCACAGCCCGCGCGGATCGACGCGGCGTTCCGGCTGGCTCGCGAGCCAGTCCATGTCGCCATGGCCGCCGCAGGCGATGAATTCGAGGAAGTGCCGTCCGGCACAGTCGATCGTGCCGGGCGCCGTGATGCCGATGCAGTCGAAGCCGAGTACGTGCGCCTCGCGCGCCAGCGCCGTCTTCAGTTCAGTCGGATCGGAGTTCAGAAATCCAGGTCCACGTAGGTCCGCGACGCCGGCACGCCCGCCAGCCATTCGCTCAGCAGCGGGCGGAACGACGGACGGGACTTCACCCGCGCGTACCACGCCTTTGCTGCGTCGTCCTCGCTCCATGGCACGTCGCCCAGATAGTCGATCGCCGAGAGATGCGCCGCGGCGGCGAGATCCGCGTAAGTGGGCCGGTCGCCGGCGAGGAAGTTACGGGTCTGCGCCAGCCAGCCGATATAGGCCAGATGATAGCGCACGTTGGCCTTGGCGGCGCGCATCACGTCGGGCGAGGGCGGGCCGCCGCCATTGCCCTCGCTCATGAAGCGCTTGTAGATGCGCTCGGTGACGAGCGGGTGGGAGACTTCCTCGAAGAACTTTTCGTTGAACCAGGCCATCAGCCGGCGCACCTCGACGCGCTCGGCGATCGTCTCCGGCATCAGCCGCTTGGGGCCCATCTCGGCGCCGTAGGCCTCGTCGATATATTCGGCGATGATGGCCCCGCCCGGGATCGGCGGCTGTTCGTCGTCCACCAGAACGGGCGTGGTGCCGGCCGCGTTGAGCAGCAGAAACGCCTCGCGCCGTTCCCAGCTGCGCTCCTCGACCAGCTTCAGTTCGAGCCCGTATTCGCCCGCGATCAGGCGGATGAATCGCGAATGCGGACAGAACGGATGATGAAACAGCGTAAACATGAAGCCTTTGACTATTTGATGGTGCTTAAGAATCCATCAATGTTTGTGCGGCGCCACACTAGTCCTTCAAAACCGCGAGGCAAGGGCGCGATAGCGCATTTTGCGATTGCGAGCGAGGGGCGAATAGGCGAGAAGAACCCCGCTTTTCCAGCGGAAATGGACCGTAAATATGTCAGATACAATACGGGCAGTGATCCTCGGCATCATCGAGGGGGTGACCGAGTTCCTTCCCGTGTCCTCGACCGGCCACCTCCTGCTTGCGGAGCGATTCTTCGGCCTCGGCGAAGGCGCCTTCTGGGATTCGTTTACGGTTCTGATCCAGCTCGGCGCGATCCTCGCGATCGTGGGGCTCTACTTCAAGAAGCTGTGGGACGTCGTGATCGGCTTCTTCTCGGGCGATTCCTATTCCCGCCGCTTCGTGATCGGCGTGCTGGTCGCGTTCCTGCCGGCTGTCGTCGTCGGCCTCATCGCCGGCAAGTACATCAAGACCCTGCTGTTCAACCCCTGGGTCGTCTGCTTCACGCTGATCGTCGGCGGTGCCATCCTGCTCTGGGTCGACAAGCTCGACCTCAAGCCGCGCGAGCATGACGCCACGAAGTTTCCGCTGCTGATGTATCTCTATATCGGCATCGCGCAGTGCATTGCGATGATTCCCGGCGTGTCGCGCTCCGGCGCCAGCATCGTCGCCGCGATGTTCCTGGGCGCGGACAAGCGGGCGGCGGCGGAGTTCTCGTTCTTTCTCGCCATTCCGACCATGATCGGCGCGTTCGCCTACGATTTCTACAAGAGCCGCGCCGAGATGACGATGGACCACATGGGTATCGTCGCGATCGGCTTCATCGTGTCGTTCATCACTGCGATCATCGTGGTGAAGTCGTTTCTGGAATATGTCACCCGCCACGGCTTCGTGGTGTTCGCCTGGTGGCGCGTCATCGTCGGCACGCTCGGCCTGATCGCGCTGGCGCTGGGCCGTTAACTTCTCGAAAACCAGCTGATACGCCTCAACGCAATATCAGCTTTTGACCGGTAGGCAGTGTCCGAAAGCGGGGGTGGCCCGCGGACGGAGCTGAACGATGACCCTCGTCAGCGGCTGGGGACGCTTCCCGGTCGTCGATAGCGAAGTGCTGCGACCGCGTTCGTTCGGGGCGGTGGGAGAGGCTGTCGTCGCCGGCTCCGTGGCGCGGGGTAACGGCCGCGCCTATGGCGATGCCGCGATCGGCGTTGCCAGGACCATCGGCATGACCGGGTTCGACCGCATCAGGTCGTTCGATCCGGCGACGGGACGCATCCGGCTGGAAGCCGGCGTGCTGCTGTCCGACCTGATCGATACCTTTGGGCCGCGCGGCTTCCTGCCCTTCGTCGTGCCCGGCACGCGGTTCGTCTCGGTCGGTGGTGCCATCGCCGCCGACGTCCACGGCAAGAACCATCATGGCGAGGGCGGTTTTGGCCGCTATGTCGACAGCATCCTGCTGCGCACCGGGCAGGGCGAGACCCTCGAGATCTCGCGCGAGCAGAATTCCGATGCCTTCTTCGCAACCGTCGGCGGCATGGGCCTCACCGGTGTCGTTCTCGAAGCGACGATGCGGCTGCGCCCCGTCGAAACCGGCTGGATCCGCGAGCACGTGATTTCCGCATCCGATCTCGGTGCCGCCATGCGCGCGCTCGAGGCCGGCGATTCCGCGACCTACTCGGTGGCCTGGATCGATTGCGTGGCGCGCGGCAACGATCTCGGCCGCTCGCTGATCTATCTCGGCGAGCACGCACGCGCCGATGAACTTGCCGACGGCGCCGATCGATTTCCCCTCGGCAAGACTCCCGGGCTGGCTGTGCCCGTCGACCTGCCGTCGATGACGCTGAACCGCTGGAGCATCCGGGCCTTCAACGAGCTCTATTACCGCATGGGCGCAAGGCGCGCGGGGCGCGACCACGTGGTCTCGCTCTATCCTTACTTCTTTCCGCTCGACGGCATCGCAGACTGGAATCGCATCTATGGACGGCGCGGCTTCCTGCAGCATCAATGCGTGATCCCGCAAGCCGACGCGCGCGCCGTGCTCGCTGACATCCTCGATCGTGTCTCCAGGCGCGGCGATGCCTCGTTCCTCGCGGTGCTGAAGAAGCTCGGCCACGGCGACGGCCTGCTGTCGTTTCCGCTGCCCGGCTACACGCTGGCGCTGGATTTCCCGGTGAGGGGCGACATCCTGAATTTCCTCGACGAGATCGATCGCATCGTCGTCGCGGCCGGCGGCCGGCTCTATCTCGCCAAGGATGCGCGGCAGTCGCGCGCGACGTTCGAGGCCGGCTATGGCGCGCTGTCGCGCTTCAACGCGATCCGCAAATCGCTCGATCCCGCAGGAAACATCCGCTCGAAATTGTCACAACGCCTGTTCGATGAGGTTTAATCCGTGACGTCACGCATGTCAGTTCTGGTGCTCGGTGGCTCCTCCGATATCGGCCGCGCCGCGGCGCGCGCCTTTGCCAAGGCCGGATACGATGTCGGCCTCGCAGGTCGCGACGCGGCCGCGCTGGAGCCTGACGCCGCCGATCTGCGCGCGCGCTACGGCATCGAAGCGAACACCTGGACATTCGACGTGCTCGACACCGCCTTGTTCGAGGGTTTCGTTGCCGGCCTTCCCGCCCTGCCCGACGTCGTCATTTCGATCGTCGGCCTGCTGGGCGTGCAGCAAAATGCGGAGAGCGATCTCGCCCATGCCACCACGATCATGCGCTCGAACTACGAGGGACCGTCGCTGATCCTCGGCCTGTTCGCCGAAAAATTTCTTGCGCGCGGCAGCGGCACTGTCGTCGGCGTGTCGTCGGTGGCCGGCGATCGCGGCCGCGCCTCGAACTATGTCTACGGCTCGGCGAAAGCGGGTTTCTCCGCATTCCTCTCGGGCCTGCGCGCCCGCGCCAGCCGCGGCGGCGTGCATGTCGTCACCGTCAAGCCCGGCTTCGTCCGTACCAGGATGACTGATGGCATGAAGCTGATCGGCCCGCTCACCGTCGATGCGCCCGTCGTCGGCGATGCGATCCTGAACGCGGTCGAGAAGAAGACGGATGTCGTCTACGTCAGCGGCAAATGGCGCCTCGTGATGCTGATCATCAAGACGCTGCCGGAGGCGGTGTTCAAGAAGCTGAAGTTCTGAGGCTATCGCCGCGCGGACGGTGCGCTCCCTCGCCCGGCTTGCGGGAGAGGTTAAGAAGGACCGCCGTTGACGTAGGTTATGCGCTCTTGCGCTGGAACTGGCCCTGCGGGCGGAAGCGCCAGAGATATTGCGGGGCGATCGCTTCCAGCGAATCGGGCGTGATGCCGAGGCCTTCCAGCGTCAGTCCGGCGGCCTTCGCCGCATCGGACACGACATTGTCGCGCTGGAGCAGCGTCACCTGGTCCGGTGTCAGCTTGAACGCGCCCGGGGCGAACTGCAGGAAGGCGGCCTTGAGGCGGGCGAGGCCGAACGACAGCGGCACCAGCGCGCGCTCGCGGTCGGTGATCTCGAGGATCGCCTCGATGATCTCGCGCATCGTCAGCACCTCGGGTCCGCCGAGCTCGTAGGTGGCGCCCGCCTTGGCCTTGCCGTCGACGGCGTCCGCAATCGCGGTGGCGACGTCGCCGACATAGACCGGCTGCATCTTGGTCTCGCCGCCGATCAGCGGCAGCACCGGCGACATCCGCGCCAGCGCCGCGAAGCGGTTGGTGAACTGGTCCTCGGGGCCGAACATCACGGAGGGACGGAAGATGGTGGCCGACGGCACCGCCGCGCTCACCGCGGCCTCGCCGGCGGCCTTGGCCCTGGCATAGTGCGAGGGCGAATCAGCGTCGGCGCCGATCGCCGAGACGTGGATCAGGCTGGCCCCCGCAGCCGCCGCCGCCTTGGCGACAGTCTCGGCGCCCCTGGCCTGGACCGCGTCGAAGGTCTGGGCACCGCTCTCGGCGAGGATGCCGACCAGGTTGATCACGACATGCGAATCGCGCACCGCCGCCTCGACCGATCCAGGATAGCGCAGATTGGCCTGGATGGTGTGGACCTGGCCGACCTTGCCCGAGGGCTGGAGGTATCCGGCCAGTTCCGGCCGCCGTACCGCGACCCGGACGCGGTAGTCCCGCCGGCACAGCGCGCGGACGACGTTCCGGCCCAAAAACCCCGATCCGCCGAAAACCGTCACGAGCGTTTCCAGATTCGATGCCATAGGTCCGTTCCTGCGAAGAAGTGCGAGATATCAGGCTTGTATCGGCCCGGTGTGCAATGCGCAATCGGCATCCAGAACCATGAATTGACAACGGCGTCACCGAACCGTAGTAACCGCCTCCGTGCCCCAAACGGCATGCCCAGGTGGTGGAATTGGTAGACGCGCTGGCTTCAGGTGCCAGTGGCTTAACGGCCGTGAAGGTTCGAGTCCTTTCCTGGGCACCATTTTGCGGGATTTGGTCCCCAAATAGGCCTGCTTTCGATCATCGTAGCTGGTCGGACGGCGACCTTCGCACCGCTCGCCGCGGGGATCGTGATGGGACCAGAATCCCTCACACCACGCTCCTCCCCGCCCTCTTCGCCACCGCCTTCTGCACGAAATACATCGCGACCAGCGTGATGATCGTCGTCGTGACGACGACGTAGCCGATCCGCTCGAAATGCAGCAGCGAGCCGTCGGGTTGCTGGGCGATGATCGCAGCCGCGAGCACCGAGCCGAGGCCGCCGGAGAGTTGCTGGAGCGAGGCGCTGACCGCGCTGAACGAGCCGCGCTGGCTCTGATCGGGGATCGCCGAGATGATCGCCTGCGACGGGATCATGCGCGAGAAGATGCCGACGAACATCAGCACGTTGACGGTGATCGCGGTCACCAGCGAGACGTGGCCGAGATGGGTGTAGATCAGCACCATCAAGACGGTCATCGCGCAGCCGAACACGAAGGTCGGGTATTTGCCGAAGGTGTCGCTGGCGCGGCCTACCAGCGGTCCGGTGACGATGCTGAACAGGCCGGAGACCAGGTAGATCGTCGGCAGATGCGTGATGTCGATGCCGACATTGTTCACCGTGAAGGCGCTGGAATACGGCATCAGCATGTAGCCGCCCGTCGCCAGCAGCGTCGTGACGCCGAAGGCCAGCGTGTAGCGCGGCTCGAAGATGGTCGCGACCAGGTGATGGAACGGGTTCCGGTCCTGCTTCAGCTTCAGATGCGCGTCGACCGGCTCCATCGCAAAGGCGATCACGGCGATGGCCAGGATCGACAGGCCGACGATCGCAAAGAAGCAGACATGCCAGTCCCAGTGATTGGCGAGAAACAGGCCGGCTGGCACGCCGAGCACCTGGCTCGCGGCAAATGCCGTCTGGACGAAGCCCATCACGCGGCCGCGCAAGTGCAGCGCGAACAGATCGGTGACGATGGCGAGCACGATCGAGCCGATTACGCCGCCGAACAATCCGGTCACGATCCGGCCGAGCAGCAGCACATGATAAGTCTGCGCCAGCGCGCAGAGCAGGGTGCCGAGCGTGAAGCCCGCATAGAAGAAGAGCAGCAGCCGCTTGCGGTCGAAGCGATCGGCAAAGCCGGCGGCCAGGATGCCCGATAGTCCGGCACTGAACGCGTAGGCCGACACCGCGACGCCGAATTGCCCGGCCGTGATGTTGAGCGAGGGCATCATGATGGCGCCGAGCGGCGACATGATGATGAAGTCGAGAATGATGGTGAACTGGGCGAACGCGAGCAGCGCCACCAGGAGTGACTGGTAGCGCGAAAAGCCGCGCTGGCGTTCCTGCTGATCGTCGATCGGCGCGGCGAGCGTCTGGTCTGTCATGGCACCTGGAGCGTGGTGGGAAGCTGGCCTCAGATAGGGTGGGCGTGGCCGATTACCACCGGCGGAGGGCCGAAGTTCCGCTGGTATATCCAGCCGGCGCCGGATTGTGGGATCCCCGCAACAGGCCGGCGCCCGATCCGTTTCCAGCTGGTTAAGCCGCCCTTAGCCAATGCCGCCTAGGCTCGCGGCGGTCCTTTTCCCGCGAAACGGCCGGCCCGCAGGCCGGCCTTCGCACTCAATTCAGAGCGTTTTCGGATGGAGCAGCCCGCCTGGCAGCATGATCGGAGTGAAGCCGCACCGGAATCTGTCCCGGTGCCCGGCCGCACGCTGGTGATCGATCTCGAAGGCGCGCTCTTGCGCTCCGAGCTGCTGATGGAAGCGCTGTTCTCCAGCCCCGCACGGATGCTGGCCCGCTTCGGGGCGGGCGGCCGCGCCGGCATGGCGGCGCTCACGGATATCCTGGCGCGTGCCGAACTCGACTACGCTCACCTGCCCTATGATGCCGACGTGCTGAACCGGGCGCTGGCGGCGCGGGCGCGGGATGCGAAGATCTTTCTGGTCGCGGGCCGCTTCGCCGGTCATGCCGCGGGCATCGCCGCGCATCTCGGTTTTGACGGTGTCGTGACGCCAGCCGCTCTCGCGGACGGTGTCAATCTGCCGTTCGATCGCGTGTCGATCGAGCGCATCGAGTCACTTCGCGAAAGTGGCGCCGGTCTGAAAACCTGGGCCAAGGCGCTGCGGCTCTATCAATACGCCAAGAACACGCTGCTGTTCGTGCCAGCGATAACCGCGCATCAGATGACTCTCGCCACACTCGGCATCACGCTGCTGGCGTTCCTGGCGTTCTCGGCCTGTGCGTCCGGCGCCTATCTGATGAACGATTTGCTCGACCTCGCCGCCGATCGCCAGCATCCGACCAAGCGCCATCGCGCGCTTGCCTCGGGCGACCTCAGGATCTCGTCGGCGCTGCTTGCGATCCCCGCGCTGTGGGGATTCGCGCTTGCCGCGAGCCTCTGCGTCTCGCCGCTGTTCCTCGGCGTGCTCGCCGCCTATCTCGCCACCACGATCGCCTATTCGCTCGTGCTCAAGCGCAAGATGCTGGTCGACGTTGTCACGCTCGCCGGTCTCTACTCCTTGCGCATCGTCGCCGGCGGGGTCGCGGCCGGCGTCATGCTGTCGGAATGGCTGATGGTCTTCTCGCTGTTCGTGTTCACCTCGCTCGCCCTGATCAAGCGCTTCAGCGAGCTGAGCATGCGCCAGGGCGAGGGCCTTTCCGATCCCTCCAACCGCGATTACCGCATCAGCGATCTGCACATCATCGCCGCGATGGCGGCGGCGAGCGCCATGAATGCGGTGACGGTGTTTACGCTCTACGTCTCGTCCTCCGCGGTGACGCCGCTCTACAGCCGCCCCTGGATGCTCTGGCTGCTCGCGCCCCTGCTGCTCTACTGGTTCGGCCGGGCGCTGATGATCGCGCATCGCCGCGAGATGCCCGACGACCCCATCATCTACGCCTTCCGGGACAGTGCGAGCCGCACCACGGTGGCGGCGATGGTCTGCATCATGCTGGCGGCGATCTGATCAGGCCCGTATCTGCGCTTGCGCCGCCCCTCCGCAGTGGATACATCGCGGACCATCCGGTTGGCCTATGATGACGACGCGACCGATTTGACCAAAGGGTTTGAAACGCCATGACCGTACGCCTGCATCGCGGCGACCTGCCTGACCTCTCCCGCTACACCGGCGCGGTGGCGATCGACACCGAGACCATGGGGCTCAACCCGCACCGCGACCGGCTCTGCGTGGTCCAGCTCTCGCCGGGCGACGGCAGCGCCGACGTGGTGCAGATCCCCAAGGGTCACACCGATGCGCCGAATTTGAAGGCCCTGCTCGCCAACCCCGCCATCACCAAGATCTTCCATTTCGCCCGGTTCGACGTCGCGGTGCTGTACCAGACCTTCGGCGTCATGACCGGGCCGATCTATTGCACCAAGATCGCCTCGCGCCTGACCCGCACCTATACCGATCGCCACGGCCTGAAAGACCTCGTGCGCGAGGTGCTCAATGTCGACCTTTCCAAGCAGCAGCAATCCAGCGACTGGGGTTCCGACAGCCTGACCGAGCCTCAGCTCGCCTACGCCGCCTCCGACGTGCTGCATCTGCATGGCTTGCGCGAGCGGCTCGACGCCATGCTGGTCCGGGAGGGCCGCACCGCGCTGGCCAAGGCCTGCTTCGACTTCCTGCCGACCCGCGCTTTGCTCGACCTCCAGGGCTGGGAGGAAGAGGACATTTTCGCGCATTCCTGAGCCCTCGACCGTTGGGCTCGGGCAACGCCCCGTTTCGGACACTTTCCTGCGGCCTCTCCAGGGCCGATATGTCCAAGGCTGCATATTCGGGCGTTGCCGGGTACAATGGCGCGGCCTTCAACCGGATAAGGCGAGCGACACCCCGGAGCAGCGGTGAATTCGGCCCACAATCCCGCCTACGACGCCGCGCTTGCGGCGAAGTTTGCCAGCGCGGCGCGCCACAGCCGCCTAGTGCGGATTCTGCGCATCGCGGTGCCGGCGACGGTGGCTGCATCCCTGGCCGCGATCGTCGCGGTCTCGACCTTCCTCAATCCCTTCAAGATTCCCATCAAGCTCGACTCCGGAAACCTCGTGGTGACCGGCACCAAGATCACGATGGAAACGCCGCATCTCTCGGGCTACACGCCGGATCAGCGCCCCTACGAGCTCTGGGCCAAGACCGCGACGCAGGACATTACCGACGCCGATCATGTCGACCTCAATGATTTGCGCGCGAAAGTGCTGATGGAAGATCAGTCCACCCTGTTCCTCGATTCCCGCTACGGCCGCTTCGACAACAAGCAGCAGCAGCTCAGCCTTGCGAAGGACATCTTCCTGCGCACCTCGACCGGCTACGAGGCGCGGCTGAACTCGGCCTTCGTCGACATGAACAAGGGCACCGTCTCGTCGGACGAGCGTGTCGACGTCAAGCTGACCAACGGCACGCTGACGGCGGACAAGCTGCGCATTACCGAAGGCGGCGACGTCGTCCGCTTCGAGGGCAACGTGGTGATGCACCTCGACAAGATCAGCACGGATGAGGCGACGCCCGCGCCCGTCGAGCAGCCCGCACCGCCGCCGCCGGCGAAGAAGAACAAGTCTGCGAACTCAAAGTGATTTTCATGATCGGTCTTTTTTCCCGCAACGTCGTCAAGCGTCGCGCCATCGTCGCGGCGGCCGCGTTGATCGTGACAGGTGGTGCTGCCGTGGCGCAGACCGCGATGCAAGGCGTGCCCAACGCGATGCAGGGCTTCTCGCAGAACCGCGATCAGCCGATCCAGATCGAGGCCGCTTCGCTCGAGATGCGCGACAAGAAGAAGGAAGCGACCTTCGCGGGCAATGTGAAGGTCGTGCAGGGCGACACCACCATGACCTCGAAGACGCTGGTGGTGTTCTACGAATCCAAGAGCGACAAGCCGGCCGCGCCGCAGGCGGCTCCTGCCAAGGGCGCGAAGGCGGCGGCGCCGATGCAGTCGGCGACGCCGGGACCGGGCGGCGCCTCCTCGATCAAGCGGCTGGAAGCGCGCGGCAATGTCGTCGTCACCCAGAAGGACCAGGTGGTGACAGGCGAGACCGCCGTGTTCGACACCAAGACCAACCTCATCACCATGCTCGGCGGAGCCGGGGGCCAGGTGGTCCTGACCCAGTGCCAGAACGTGCTGCGTGGCGACCGCCTGATGGTCGACATGACCACCGGCGTCTCCCGGGTGGAATCCGACAGCGGCAAGGTGCAGGGCCTGTTCATCCAGTCCCAGGGGGGCGGGGACGGCAAATGCGGAACGCCCGTGGCCCCGAGCGCGGGTTCACCCTTGCAATTGCCGGGCTCGACCAAGAAAAAGTAAATTCCAGGTGTAACTTCAATAGTTTGGCTTTCACTAAGCCGATCCGAGGTTGAAGCTTGCGCGGCGAGGCTGTATCTAGCGCGCAGGGCTTTCGAAGCGGGGTCCGCCGCTTTTCGGGCGTGTTTCACTGGGCATGAGACATCCCTAAACTCATGCTGCGTCGGCGAATCGAAAGGCCGGCGCGGCAGATCGCGTGACGATCGCGAAACGCTGGAAGGCGGGGATGGTCGATCTATTCAGCATGTTCCGTCGGCGCCCCGCCAAACGCGGCCGGCCAGGATTTGCCCGTCAGGACATCACCGCACTCGGTGACAGCGTCGGCGGCCTGGTGGCGAGTCCTGTCAGGGACGCGCCGCCGATTGCACGTGACCAGCCCATGCAGGCCCCGGATCCCTATGGCGTCGAGGCGCCGCCGCGGGCGCGGCCGGCAGCCCCCCAGCCGCCCCAAGCCAGACCCGGCGCCAAGTCCGGTTCGAAGACGAACGGCACGGGCGGACCGCAGCTGTTGCGGCGGCCGGGCTTCCTGGCTGTGCATAGCGTGGAAAAGAGTTTCGGCAGCCGTCAGGTCGTGCGGGGCGTCAGCATCTATGTGCGCCGGGGCGAAGCGGTCGGCTTGCTCGGCCCGAACGGCGCCGGCAAGACCACCGTGTTCTACATGATAACAGGCCTGATCAAGGCCGATCGCGGCGCGATCGAGCTCGACGGCCACGACGTCACGAAACTCCCGATGTATCAGCGCGCGCGGCTCGGCATCGGCTATCTGCCGCAGGAAGCCTCGATCTTCCGCGGCCTCACCGTCGAGCAGAACATCCGCGCCGTGCTCGAAGTGGTCGAGCCGTCGCGCAAGAAGCGCGAGCAGCAACTCGACTCGCTGCTCGACGAATTCAACATCACGCGCCTTAGAAAATCGCCTTCGATCGCGCTGTCGGGTGGTGAGCGTCGCCGCGTCGAGATCGCGCGCGCGCTGGCGACGCGTCCGAACTACATGCTGCTCGACGAGCCCTTCGCGGGCATCGATCCGATCGCGGTGGGCGACATTCAGGACCTCGTCCGCCACCTCACCAATCGCGGCATCGGCGTCCTGATCACCGACCACAATGTGCGCGAGACGCTCGGCCTCACCGATCGCGCCTATATCGTCTATGCCGGTGAGATCCTGACGGAGGGGAGCCCGGACGAGATCGTCGCGGATCCGGATGTTCGCCGCCTTTACCTTGGCGAGGAATTTCGCCTCTAGCCCTTTTTTCCGCCGCGTCAAGGCGTGTACATCGCGCCAGGACTAGGATAAGCAAGAATCGGACCAATTTTCGGGAACGGTTCTTGTTAGATGGCGCTGACGCAGAGATTAGAGTTCCGGCAATCGCAGTCGCTGGTCATGACGCCGCAGCTGATGCAGGCGATCAAGCTGCTGCAGCTGTCGAATCTCGATCTCACGACCTTTGTGGAGGAGGAGCTCGAGCGTAATCCTCTGCTTGAGCGGGCCAATGACGAGGCTCCCGGCGGCGACGCCCCAGCCGAGACCGCCCAGTTCAGCGACGGCGATGGCGATGATTCAGGCAGCCAGGGTGACGGTCATGGCGCCGATGACGGCTTTGGCGGCAGCGGTGACGCCTTCGAGCCCGGCCAGGAAGAATGGATGAGCAAGGATCTCGGCACCCGCGCCGAGATCGAGCAGACCCTGGACACGGGCCTGGACAACGTCTTCTCCGAGGAGCCGGCCGAGGCCGCCGCCCGCAACGCCCAGGACGCCGCGCCGACCACCTATACGGAATGGGGCGGCGGCGCCTCCGGTGACGAGGACTACAATCTCGAAGCCTTCGTCGCGGCGGAGATGACGCTCTCCGACCATCTGGCCGAGCAGCTTTCGGTCGCCTTCACCGGCGCGGCGCAGCGCATGATCGGGCAGTACCTGATCGACCTCGTCGACGAAGCCGGTTATCTGCCGCCCGATCTCGGCCAGGCGGCCGAGCGTCTCGGCGCAACGCAACGGGATGTCGAAGACGTCCTTGCCGTGCTGCAAAAATTCGATCCGCCCGGCGTCTGCGCGCGCAATTTGAGCGAGTGCCTGGCGATCCAGCTCCGCGAGCTCGACCGCTACGATCCCGCGATGCAGGCCCTCGTCGAGCATCTCGATCTCCTCGCCAAGCGCGACGTCGCCAGCTTGCGCAAGCTCTGCGGCGTCGACGACGAGGACATCGCCGACATGATCGGCGAGATCCGCCGGCTCAATCCCAAGCCCGGCATGAAGTTCGGCTCGGCGCGGCTTCAGACCATGGTGCCCGACGTCTATGTCCGCCCGGGTCCCGACGGCGGCTGGCACGTCGAGCTCAACAGCGACACCTTGCCGCGCGTGCTGGTGAACCAGACCTACTATTCCGAGCTGTCGAAGAAGATCGGCAAGGACGGCGACAAATCCTATTTCACCGACGCGCTGCAGAACGCGACTTGGCTGGTGCGCGCGCTCGACCAGCGCGCCCGCACCATCCTGAAAGTTGCGACCGAGATCGTGCGCCAGCAGGACGGCTTCTTCACCCATGGTGTCGCGCACCTGCGGCCGCTGAACCTGAAGGCGGTTGCCGACGCCATCCAGATGCACGAGTCCACGGTGTCGCGCGTCACCGCCAACAAATACATGGCGACAAATCGCGGCACGTTCGAGTTGAAATATTTCTTCACGGCGTCGATCGCCTCGGCCGACGGCGGCGAGGCGCACTCGGCCGAAGCCGTGCGGCACCACATCAAGCAACTGATCGATTCGGAAGAACCGTCCGCAATCCTGTCGGATGACACCATCGTGGAACGCTTGCGCGCCTCGGGCATTGATATTGCCCGCCGCACGGTCGCGAAGTATCGCGAAGCCATGCGCATTCCGTCCTCGGTGCAACGCCGTCGTGACAAGCAGAGCGCTCTTGGTAACGTCCTTTCCACCGCAATGTCCGATCGCCCCCGCAACACCGAACCGGCCTGATTGCGCTGGCGCGAAATCGCGCTACTCTCACTTCCCCATCGCGACCGATCCAAGCTGGGCGAGCAAACCAAGCGAGGCATCACATGACTCTTCGGATCTCGGGCAAGAGCGTTAGCGTCGGCGAGGCCCTCCGCGGCCGCGTCACCGACCGGACCGAAGAGGTCCTGCGCAAGTATTTCGACGGCAATTATTCCGGCCACATCACGCTCAGCAAGGACGGCTTCGGTTTCCGCACCGACTGTGCGCTGCATCTGGATTCCGGCATCACGCTGGAGGCCGATTCGAATGCGCAGGATGCCTATGCCAGCGCCGATCAGGCGCTGATCATGATCGAGAAGCGGCTCAAGCGCTACAAGAGCCGGCTCAAGGATCGCTCGGCCCGCAAGGCCCATGTCGCCTCCGCGGCGCTGGCCGCATTGGACGCCACGGCTTACGTGCTCGAGGCCCCCGGCGAGGGGGACGACGAGGAGGAGGTGACCGGCTACAGCCCCGTGATCATCGCGGAAGCGACGACGTCGCTCAAGCAGCTCTCGGTCAGCGAAGCCGTCATGGAACTCGACCTCAGCGGGGCACCCTGCCTGGTATTCCAGCATGGCTCGTCGGGCCGGGTGAACATCATCTACCGCCGGGCGGACGGCAATGTCGGCTGGATCGACCCGCCGGGTGACAAATCAGGCGGTTAGGCCGGCGGAAGGGGTATCCCCGTATCAACCACAGGTCTTAACAATGCCGGGGCAAAGCCGCACGCAGCAGTTGGCACCGGGATTGCGTTGGAGTAGAAGCGCCCCACATCAAGACCGGGGCTAAGTCCCCCTTCTGCTTGACCTTCTTGACGCCGGCCGGGCTCGATCCGATCGAGCCGGCCAATTCGGAACCTGACGGTTTAATTCACCTCGGAAAACTTCCATGCCGATTACCGATCTGGTCGCACCCGAGGCGATTCTCCCGGCATTGAAGGTCAACAGCAAGAAGCAGGCGCTCCAGGAACTCGCGGCCAAGGCCGCCGAGCTGACCGGCCAGAATGAGCGCGCCGTGTTCGAGGTGCTGCTCCAGCGCGAGAAGCTCGGCACCACGGCGGTCGGCTACGGTGTCGCCATTCCCCACGGCAAGCTGCCCAAGCTCGAGAAGATCTTCGGCCTGTTCGCCCGGCTCGATCGTCCGATCGATTTCGAGGCGATGGACGGCCAGCCGGTCGATCTCGTCTTCCTGCTGCTTGCCCCCGAAGGCGCCGGCGCCGATCACCTCAAGGCGCTCGCCCGCATCGCCCGTCTCTTGCGCGACCAGGACATCGCCAAGAAGCTGCGCGCCTCGCGCGACGCCCAGGCGATCTACTCGGTGCTGGCCCTGCCGCCGGCGACCGCGGCGTAAAGCCTCGCATTCACCGCGGCCATTCCCGGACTGAAGTTTTCAGCCACGCCTTCGTGGACGCCGCTCCCGCGCGTCAGCAGACCGTCGGCAGCAGACGCCGGACTTCGTCGAGCAATTCGGGGACAGCCGTCTTGTCACCCGCGAGGTGCTTGAGCAGCGCACTCTGGAATAGACCGTCGAACAGCGCATAGAGCGCGGCTGGCGACGACGCCGGCCGCCTGTCGCCGAGCTCGGCATAGCGGCAGGCGATGCGCCAGATCATCGCTTCCAGGCTCTTGTCGATCTCGAGCACGTCCTTGCGAAATGCCGCCTCGAACATCGCCTGCGAGCGCAAATCGTACCAGAGCCGGTGCATGCGGGCTTCGTTCTGCAGCGTTGCCGCGAGCTTCGCGAGAAAACCCTCCGTCAATTCGTCGCGGCTCGTAGCCGTCGCGACGACCTCGTCGTATCGCGTCACGCACTTCGCCTTGTAGTGGCGCACGCAGCAGCAGATGAGATCGAGCTTGTCGCTGAAATAATAGTGGAACACGCCGTGCGTGAACGCCGAGTTCTGCGCGATCTCGCGCAGGCTGGTGCGGGCGAAGCCGAGCTCTCCGAGCGTCTCCAACGCGGCCTCCGCAAGCTCGATGCGTCGCGCGTTGAACTTGTCGTCCCGCACGATCTCCGCCACGGCCTCTCGCTTCGCCGCTCCTGTCGCCTGCCGCGCCATCGTTGCGCTGTCTCCGGTCTCTTGGTCACCACGATCTGTCATCTCTACAGACCATCCTCTTTGACAACTGTCAAATTTTTACCTTGACAACTGTCAAGTTCCGGGAGGAGGGTGCGCGTCAAGAATTTGGACAGTCGTCAAGACGTCAGCCAATGGAGGAAATGCACCCACCGGCGCCGCGCCGCCGGAACGGACTCGCATGCCGTTGCGCACTGCGCCGGCACCGTGCTGCCGATCGCAGCACGCACCGATCATCAGCGAAGAGATCAGTCCAACAGATCAGTCCAAGCAAAGGGAGGACGTGCGATGAGTGAGAAGAGTCTTGATGGCCGCAAAGCCCTGGTCACCGGCGGAGCCCGCGGGATAGGAGCTGCAATCGCGGAGGCACTGGCGCGGTCCGGTGCGGCGGTCATGATCGGCGACATCCTCGATGATGTCGGCAGGGACAGTGCCGGCCAGATCGCAAGGCTCGGCGTGAAGACCGGCTTCGTGCATCTCGACGTCACCGACGATGCGCAGTGGGAGAAAGCGGCCGCTGCGACGATCGCCACCCTCGGCGGCTACGACATCCTGATCAACAATGCCGGCATCGAGATCACCTCGCTGATCTCGGAGGTCAGGGCCGAGGACGCGCGGCGGATGTGCGACGTCAACATCGTCGGCACCGTGCTCGGCATGAAGCACGCCTTCCGTGCGATGCGGCCGGGCGGACCGGCCGGCAAGGGCGGCGCTGTCGTCAACATCGCCTCCGTCGCGGCGACGATCGCCTTTCCGAGCATCGCGGTCTATTCCGGCACCAAATCCGCGGTCGACCGCATGACGCGGGTTGGCGCGATGGAAGCCGGCAAGCTTGGTTTCGGCGTGCGCGTCAACTGCATCTATCCCGGCCTGATCCCGACCGACATGGGCCTGCAGCTCGCCAACGACATCGTGAAGATCGGTCTTGCGCCCGACGTCAACGCCGCGGTCGGCTCGGTGGTGGAGCAGACTCCACTCGGCAAGCTCGCGGAGGTCGGCGACATCGCCAGTGCCGCGGTGTTCCTGTGCTCGAACGAGGCACGCTTCATCACCGGCATCGGACTGCCGGTCGATGGCGGCATGGGCATGTGAGCAAAGAACCGAACCACGAACACTTCGGAGGAACGCAATGAGCGCGAAGAAGCCCGTCATCGTCTACGGCGCGTCCGGCTACACCGGCCGGCTGGTCTGCGAATATCTGCGCGAATACAACATCCCCTTCATCGCCGCGGGGCGCAGCGCCGAGAAGCTCAACGCCGCGATGAAGGCCAACGTGCCCGGCATCGAGACCGCCGACTACCAGGTGGTGGAAGTGCCGCACACCGTGAGCGCACTGACGGAGTTGTTCAACGGCGCCTCGGTGGTGCTCAACACCGTGGGCCCCTTCGCCAAGTTCGGTGGCGAGGTGGTGCAGGCGTGTTGGGCGTCCCGATGCCACTACACCGACACGACAGGCGAGCAGGACTGGCTGATCACGCTCGAGCAGGAGTGGGGCACCAAGTTCGCCAATGCCGGCCTGCTGCTCGCGCCCGGCATCGCGCAGATGTACACCACCGGCGAGATCGCCGCGCAGCTATGCCTGGAGACTCCAGGCCTCGATACGCTCGATATCGCCGTGTTCTGGGGCGGCAGCCCGACCATCGCATCGACGCAGACCATCCTGGTCAACGCCGCGATGGCCAAGGCCTACTATCTGGAGCAGAACAAATATGTCGAGCATCAGGTGGATGCCGGCCTCTACAACCTCGCCATCCCCGGCCAGCACGAGTTGGCACTGGCGCTGCCCTGGGGCGGCACCTCGCATCCGGTGTGGTTCAAGCGCGACCCGCGCGTGGCCAATGTGAAGGTGCTTGGCGGCGTGTTCAACCGCGCGCTGATGCTGGGCGTGCCGCAGATCGTTGCCGCCGCGCTTGATGCGACCAAGGACATGAACCCCGACGACCGCTACGCCGCGCTGGCGCAGACCGCCGCCGGCGTCATGAACACCATGCCGCCGCGCGAGAACCCGCGCGTCAACAAGTCGCTGGATTCGGTGCACGCCTCCGGCCCGTTGGGGCGCGCGCACTGCGTCATCAACGGCAACAGCAACTACAAGCAAACCGGCTTGCTGCAGGCCTATGCCGCGGCGCACCTGCTGCAGCAGCCGCCCAGGCGCGTCGGCTTCGCCTCCGGCTGCCAGGCGTTCGGTCACCACGAACTGCTCGGGCAATTGCGCAGTTTTGGCCTGGTCAGCAAGCCGATTCTCACTGTGCACGATTAGGAGACGCGAGCGATCGTTCTTTACCTCTCCCCATCGGGGAGAGGTCGATTTGCGCAGCAAATCGGGTGAGGGGCCGCGGCTCAACGAGAGACCGTAAACCCTCACCCGGCGCTGGGCGCCGACCTCTCCCAAGGGAGAGGTGGACCTTCGCCGCGGAACGTGTCCAGCCAACATCACGATGCTTCGGGGGCGACCATGCGCTTCATCGATTACCTGGACAAAGGTGCCTCGCTCGGCGCCGATGCGCCGTGCCTTACCATGGACGGGCGCGATCTCAGCTATCGCGAAGTGCAGCGTTTGAGTTACCGCATCGCGCGCGGGCTCGCGCGATCGGGGATCGCGCCCGGCGAGAAGGTTGCGATCCTCTCCGGCAACGATCCGGTCGCGTTTGCCTGCGTGTTCGGCATTTCCCGCGCGGGCGCGGTCTGGTGCCCGGTCAATCCGCGTAACGAGGCGGCCGAAAACCGCATCATCCTCGATCAGTTCGACTGCAGCCTGCTGCTGTTTCATTCAAGCTTCGCGCCGATGGTCGAGGCGGTGCGTGCGGAGCTGCCGAAGCTGCGCGTCCTCGTTTGCCTCGATGCCGAGTTGCCCTTCGCGCCCTCGTTCGACAATTGGCTCACCGGCCTCGCTGAGGATCCCTATCAACGCGAGACGGTCGGCGATCTCGCGATGATTCCCGGCACCGGCGGCACCACCGGCAAGCCGAAGGGCGTCATGCTGTCGGGCCGCAACATCGAGGCTATGACCGCACTGACGCTGATGGGCTATCCCTTCAGGGGCCGCCCGGTCTATCTCGCGCTGGCGCCGCTGACGCATGCCGCCGGTGTCTTGTGTTTCCCGATCATGGCGCTCGGCGGCCGCATCGTGATCATGCATCACCCCGATATCGGCGAGTTCCTCGACCTGATCGAACGCTACAAGGTCACGCACACTTTCCTGCCGCCGACCGTGATCTACATGCTGCTCGATCATCCCCGGCTCGACTCCGCCAACCTCGAATCGCTGCAATGCTTCTGGTACGGCGCTGCGCCGATCTCGGCGACGCGGCTTGCGGAGGCGCTCCAGCGCATCGGGCCGATGGCGCAGTTGTTCGGCCAGACCGAAGCGCCGATGATGATCTCGATGATGGCACCTGGCGAGCATTACAATGCCGATGGCACCATCGCCATGGAGCGCCTCGCTTCGGCCGGGCGGATCAGCCCGCTGGTGCAGGCCGGCATCATGGATGGCGAGGGCAATCTGCTGCCGTCAAGCGCACGCGGCGAGATCGTGGTCCGCGGCTCGCTGGTGATGGAGGGCTATTACAAGAACCCGGAGGCGACGGCGGAGGCTTCCGCGCATGGCTGGCACCACACCGGTGACATCGGCTACATCGACGGCGACGGCTACCTCTATATCGTCGATCGCGCCAAGGACATGATCATCACCGGCGGGTTCAACGTCTATTCGATCGAGGTCGAGAACGCGCTGCGGGCGCACGAGGCGGTGCAGGATTGCGCCGTGATCGGCCTTCCGGACGAGAAATGGGGTGAACGGATCGTCGCCGTGGTGCAGCCCCGCGCCGGCCAGCGCGTCGATGCGGCGGCGCTGGCGGCGTTCGTCAAGCAGCGGATCGGCAGCGTCAAGACACCGAAGCAGATCGAGGTCTGGGACGATCTGCCGCGCTCCAAGGTCGGCAAGGTGCTGAAGCCCGACATCCGTGCGCGGCTGGCGGGCCGCTCAGGCGGTTAGTCTAGAGCGTGACGGGGTGCCACGTGCGCGACCAGCTAGTCCAAAAGCTGCTCCAGCACGTCGCGCACCAGCCCTTGCAGAAGATCGAGCTTGTAGGCCGTCATCGGCAACGGTTTGGCGCCCGAGATCGCCGCTTTCGCCGCTTCTGCGATCGATGCCGTGTTGGCAGTCTTGCCATGAAGCGCGACTTCCGCGGCGGTGAGGCGAAGCGGCACGGGCGCGACGCCGCCGGCCGCGAGACGCACGAGCTGGAACTTGCCGTCGGCGATCACGACGCGGGCGCAGAGCTCCACCAGCGGCCATTCCGCATAGCTCCGGCTGATCGCGCGCTTGTAGGAAGCGCGCTCGCCTTCGAGCGGAGCAGGAAGGTCAATGCTCCTGATCATCTCGCCTGCTTCGAGTGTATGATCGGCGTGCGAGACCGAGCCATCGCCGAGCAGGCCGGCGATCGTCAATCCGCGCCGATCCGTGGTGATGGTCGCATCATAGGCGAGCAGAGCCGCTGCCATGGTCGAGGGATGCGGCGCGACGCAAGGCCCGAGATCGAAGGCAACGCCGTAGAGGTGATTGCCAGATCGGGCAGGGCAGGTGCTGCCGCTCTTCTTCAGGCAATCGATGTCGGCCCGGCGGAAATACCAGCAGCGCGAACGCTGCGCGAGATTGCCGCCGAGCGTTGCAACATGGCGCACCTGCGGCGTGGCGAGGCCTTGCGCACTCGCCGCAATACCGGGATAGGCAGCTGCGATGCGCGCGTCCGTCGCGATCGTGGCGATGGTGTTGAGCGCGCCGATCCGGGCTGCTCCATCGGCGTCCCAGGTGATCGCCTTGTCGCCGGTGGCCGAGATGTCGATCAGCGTTCCCTGCGACACGCCGCTGCGGCGGCGTTCGCTGAAGTCGGTGCCCCCGGCGCGGAATTCAGGCGTGGGCTCGACAGTCGGGTTGGCGGTCATGACGCCGACACTCATGCTGCATCCCTCCCTTTCAGCGCGGCCACCAGACGATCTGGCCGGAACGGAATTTCGGTCAGCCTCACGCCGATCGCATCGCGGATGGCGTTGGCGATCGCCGGGGAGGTAGGCACGGTGGCGACTTCGCCGATGCCGACGCTGCCGCCCGGCACATGCTCGAAACCGGCCTCGTCGAAATGCACGTCCAGTTTCGGCATGTCGGCAATCCCCGGAATGCGGTAATCCTCCATGCTGCCGCTCAGGATGTGGCCGCTCAAGGGATCGGTCTCCCGCGCTTCATAGAGTGCGTAGCCGATGCCCTGGATCACCGCGCCTGCGGCCTGGCTTCGCGCCAGCGTCGGCGCGGCGAGCTTGCCGATCGCGAGGCCCGTATAGGCGTTGAGCACGCGTACATGGCCGAGCCAGGTATCGACCTCGACTTCCATCACCTGCACCGAGCTCGGCACGCCGGCGCCGACCACCATGTGGTTCATCAGGCGCAGCACCCAACCGAACACCCGGCCCATGATGCCCGCCTCGTGCAGCGCGGGCCTGACGCCGGGCGGCGGCTTGCCGTCCTCCTGGCGTCTCGCCGACACGGCAATGTTGGGAGAAGCCGCGATCATCTCGCGCCACGGCGCGTTCGAGCCCGGAGCAGGTGTGCGAGACGCGGTGCGCTTGATTTCCGCTTTCAGCTTGTCGATGGCGAGCAAGGTCGGCGGCACCACCGAGGCGGTCACGCGACTGCCGCCGGAGCCCGGTCCGGGCGGCAGGTTGGAGCGGCCGATACGAACTTCCACATCCTGCGGCTCGAGATCGAACGCCTTCGCGACGGTGTTCGCGATCACGCTGCGCGTGCCCGTGCCGATATCCTGTACCGCGCAGCTTGCGACGATGCGGCCGCCCTCGACCGCGAGTTCGACCGAGGAGCCGGTCTGCCAGAGATAGAGCCAGTAGCCGGTGGCGACGCCGACGCCGCGCCGGTAGCGGCCTTCTTGCGAGGCGGCCGGCTTGCGGCTCTTCCAGACGTCGAGGCCGGCGGCCCAGTCGTACAATCGCTGGCGGTTGGGATCCGGGTCCCAGAGCTTGCGCAGCTGAATCGGATCGACCTTCATGCGCAGCGCCGCTTCGTCGACCGCCTGCTCCAGCGCAAACGACATCGGCGGACCGCCGGGTCCTCGGAACGGTGCGCCGGGCGGCAAATTGCTGAGCACGTCGAAGTCGACGAGCTCTTTTGCTTCGGCCGGATAGATCAGCCGCGCCAGGCCGGCGATCAGCGAATTCACGGCGGCGCCGGTGTCGGCATGCGCGGTGAGCGACAGCGCCTTGAGGCGGCCCTCCGGCGAAGGCAGCAGGGACAGCTTCAGCTCGGCGGCCGGACGATAGCCGGTGACGGAAAGCTCCTCCTCCCGATCGAAGGCGACACGCACCGGCGCCTTCGCGGCGCGCGCAAGCTCGATCGCGGCGATGGTCTCCAGCCCGACGCTGCCCTTGGAGCCGAATCCGCCGCCGACATGATCGGCGATCACACGCACCTTGTCGTGCGGAAGGCCGTAACGCTTGGCGATCTTCTCCATGCTCTCGTGAATGGCCTGGGTCGAGATGTGCACGGTGAGCTGATCGCCATCGAACCTGGCCACGGCGGCATGTGGTTCGAGGCTTGCGTGCTGTTGCGTCGAGACGCGGAAGGTTTCCTCGACCAGCAGCGGATTGCGTTGCGCCCGCGCCTCGTCAAGCCAGCTCCTGGCCTGCTTGGCTTTCTGCGAGAACGGCGCCGAAGGCCCGCGCACATTGCCCTTCCACGACACCGGAGCGCCGCCGGCGCCCTCGGACACGTTGCCGGCACGCTTGCGGTCCTTCTTCTCGAACACGACGGGCGCATCGTCGCGTCGCGCTGCATCGAGCCCGATCACCGCGGGTAAAGGCTCGGGCCTGAAGGTGATCGCGGCGATGGCCTTGAGTGCCGTGCGGCGATCCTTGGCCGCGACGGCTGCAATCGGTGCGCCGACGAAGCGGATCATGTTGTCATCGTCGAGCAGCGGAACCACCGCGGCAACACCGGCAACGGCGCGCGCCGGCGCCAGATCAAGCCCGGTGATCCTCGCATGCGCGACGTGCGCGCGCAGGATGACGCCTTCGAGCTGGCCGTCATGGTGGATGTCGACGGTGTAGCGGGCCAGCCCCGTCACCTTGTCGCGGGCTTCCAGCCGCGGCGGGATGGGATCATTGCCGTCGAAGCGGCCTGAACAAGCCTCCGCCACAGCGCGAAAAATGCCTTCATAGGCACCGCAGCGGCAGAGATGCCCCGACAGCGCGGCGGCGATCTCCTCGCGCGAGGGTGTCGCCGCGCCCTTGCTCGCGCGCCAGCCGTCATGGAAGGCGGTGGCTTCGACGACAAAGCCGGGCGTGCAGAAGCCGCATTGCAGGGCGTCGTGCGCCATGAACGCCTTCTGCACCGGATGCAATCCGGTGCTTCCTATGCCCTCGATGGTCGTCAGCGATTTGCCGGCGGCCGCCTGCGCCGGCAGCAGGCAGCTCACGACGGGCGTGCCGTCGAGCAGCACGGTGCAGGCGCCGCAGACGCCGGAGCCGCAGACGAGCTTGGTGCCAGTGAGGCCGCCATCGCGGATCACGTCGATCAAGAGCGCATCCGGATCGTCGGGGAGCGCAAAAGGCCTTCCATTGATGGTCGTGGTGGTCATTTTCGAACTCCCGTTTTGCGTGGGGACTTCTTCGCGAGGGGCGCCATCGCGCCGGCGATCAACATGCGCAGCATGGTCTCGAGCTGTTTCAGGAACGCGTCGAGCGGCTGCATGGAAGGGAAAGCGGATTTGGTGCCGTGGACCGCCATCTCGACGCAGCGCGCGAGTTCGCGCACGCTGACGCCGCTTTGGAGTGTGAGCTTTCGCTTGCGGCACACCCGCGCGATCGTGGTTGCGATCTCGTCGGCGAAGCGGTTGGCATAGCTCTGGTAGAGGTCGCGCGCCTGCGCGAGGTGCTCGGAAAACAGCTCCTCGGTATGGGGCGAGTCCTTGAGCGAAGCGAGCAGCGACTGCATCCGCGCGCCGATCTCGGCGACCAGGATGTCGGCAAGCTCGAGGCCCGCTTCTTCCGCCGCCTTCGCTGCCGCGATTTCGGCAGCGAGCCCCCGCTCGTAGAGCCGCTCGAGCACGGCGCGAAACAGCGCCTCCTTGGAGGCGAAGTGATGATAGAGCGCCTGCCGCGTCAGCCCGGCTTCCTCCGCCGCCTGCTCGATCGAGGAGCGGCGGAAGCCGTGGCGCCGGAACACGCGCATGGCGGCGTCGAGGATACGGTCCTGGGGAGGAGCCTTGGCCTGCATTTTGTCAGATTTGACAAATATGAAGGAACTGTCAAATCACGGATTGATGACGGTCCCGTGCGCGCATGGGCCGAGGCCGCCCCGCATGCGGGCAGGGACATCGCCGAATTCCCGTTGGCCCGCGATAGCGACGCGAAAAAACCACCTCACAAATGAAAACGGGCACGCCTTCCTGCGAAGGCATGCCCGCCAAATCTCTCTTCGTGCGACGTGCGTCGCGCTCAGTGCACGCTCACCGCTTGCAGCTCGTTGCTCCAGGCGTTGGCGACTGCGGCTTCGCGGCTGTCGGTCAGCATGATCGGCGTGCCGTCGGCGGCGTGGAGCGCGAACAGCTTGAGGCCGGGCGCGATCTTCGGGGCTTCGGGGAACAGGCCGGGCACATCTTCGGAGCGGATCTGCTTCACATAGGCGATGTGGCCTTCGCCGAGGTTCGCCAGCGTCTCGGGCGAGGCGTTCCTGGCTTCGTGTTCGAATACAACGTGACCTTCACTCATGGTCTCGACTCCTTCACAGAAACTAAGCGGTCGAGTCCGCTACTCGTTCCATTATTCGTGCTCATTGATAGCGATTGTCTTAACGATCCTCTCCGGTTCTGGCCGGGCCAGGTCGATCGACAACAACCCGTTCTTCAGATCCGCACCCAGCACCAGCATCCCCTCCGCCAGCACGAAGGTGCGCTGGAAGTGGCGCGCGGCGATGCCGCGATGGATGTATTGCCGGGTCTTGTCGTCCTGCTGCCGCCCGCGAATGACGAGCTGGTTTTCCTCAATGGTTACATCGAGTTGGTCGCGGGTGAAGCCGGCGACCGCCAGCGTGATGCGCAAGCGCTCGGGCTGGCCGTCCGCTTGGCCGCATCTCTCGATATTGTAGGGAGGATAGCCGTCGGCGCCCTTGACGACGCGATCGAGCACGCGCTCGATTTCGTCGAAGCCCAGAAGGAACGGACTGGAAAGCGTGGGAACACGAGACATAGTTTACAAAGTCCTCGCGGAAAGCGACTTTGGTGTTTCGGGGCCCGATCAAGGCACCCCTTGGTCAGCAATATGGGCATATCCCCGTGCGGGTTCAAGCACGTAGCGGGGGCTGTGGATTCACTGCTTCCGGCGTCGCGCAGCGATGCTGAATTTGTCGTGCGATTTATCCCAATGAAAACAGTGCCCCGTCTACTGTGCTTGGGGTTGTTTTCTCGTTTCGGGTCGGCGCGGTCTTTCAGAACCGGTCAGGCCTCGATCCGCCTGCGGCCGTCACCGCTGAACAGATGCAGCTTGGCGCGGACTGCGGCGACACGGATCCTCTGGCCGATGGCGGGCGCCTCGGTTCCGGGGATGCGGACGATGACCTCGCCGGGCGGCAACTCGCCCGGGGTGGCCGCAACGCGCTGCTCGTCATGGGCGCGCGAGCCGTAGACGAAAGTCTCTGCGCCGACGCGCTCGATTGCTTCCACGGTAAGAGCGAGTGCGACGCCGCCTGTTGGCGTCTGGTCGGTGATGACGAAATCTTCGGGACGGATGCCGAGGATGCCGGCGTCGTCAGCGCCACCGAGCTGCGACCTGATCTCATCCGCGCGCGTCGACATCAGGTTCATCGGCGGTGCGCCGATGAAGGAGGCGACGAAGGTCGTCGCGGGCTTCTCGTAGATCGCGAGAGGATTGCCGACCTGCTCGACCTGGCCGCCATTCATCACGACCAGAACGTCGGCGAGCGTCATTGCCTCGAGCTGGTCGTGGGTGACGTAGATCGACGTCGTGTTGAGCCGGCGCTGCAATTTGCGGATCTCCACCCGCATCGCGATGCGCAGCTTGGCGTCGAGGTTGGAGAGCGGCTCGTCGAACAGGAACACCTTCGGCTGGCGCACGATGGCGCGGCCCATGGCGACGCGCTGGCGCTGGCCGCCGGAGAGTTGTCCCGGCTTGCGGGTGAGCATCGTGCCGAGCTCGAGAATGCGCGCGGCCTCCTCGACGCGGGTCTTGATCTCGGCTTCCTTCATGCCGCGATTGCGCAGGCCGTAAGCCATGTTGTTGAACACGCTCATATGCGGATAGAGCGCGTAGTTCTGGAACACCATCGCGATGTCGCGGTCGGCCGGCTCGACCTGGTTCACGACACGGCCGCCGATGTCGATCTCGCCGGAGGTGATGGTCTCGAGCCCCGCGACCATCCGGAGCAGGGTCGACTTGCCGCAGCCCGACGGGCCGACCAGCACGCAGAACTGCCCGTCGGCCACGTCGACGTCGACGCCCTTGATGGCCTCGAAGCCGTTGGGATAGGCCTTTCGGACGTCGCGCAGTGTCACATTGGCCATGGGCCTATTTCTCCGTTTCGATCAGGCCCTTGACGAACAGGCGTTGCAGCAGCACGACGACCAGCACCGGCGGCAGCATCGCGAGCACCGCGGTGGCCATCGCGACCGACCATTCGGTGAGTGCGTCCTTCACATCGATGATCTTCTTGATGCCGATCACGATGGTCTGCATGTCGTCGCGCGTCGTGATCAGCAGCGGCCAGAGATATTGATTCCAGCCGTAGATGAAGAGGATCACGAACAGCGCGGCGATGTTGGTCACCGAGAGCGGCAGCAGCGTATCGAAGAAGAAGCGGATCGGCCCGGCCCCGTCCATCTTCGAGGCCTCGACCAGCTCCTTCGGCACCGTCATGAAGAACTGCCGGAACAGCAGCGTTGCGGTCGCCGATGCGATCAGAGGCAGGATCAGGCCGGAATAGGAATCCAGCATGTGCAGGTCGGAGGTGATCTTGTAGGTCGGGAAGATACGAACCTCGACCGGCAGCATCAGCGTGATGAAGATGGTCCAGAACGTCGCCATCCGGAACGGGAAGTTGAAGAACACGATGGCATAGGCCGAGATGATCGAGATCGCGATCTTTCCGACCGCGATACCGACCGCCATGATGAAGCTCGACACCAGCATGCTGCCGACCGGCTCGCGCGTGGTCCTGCCGGTGCCGGACATGATGGTGTTCCAGTAGGTCTCCAGCCCGTGGCTGCCCGGATAGAGCGGCATCTGGCCGTTGGCGATGACGGTGTTGTCGTGGGTGGAGGCGATGATCGCGAGATAGACCGGGAACGCGACCACGATCACGCCGGCGATCAGCACCAGGTGCGGCAACAGATTTCCAAATCGTCGATGCTCGACCATTGTCAGTAATGGACCTTCTTTTCGACGTAGCGGAACTGGATCGCGGTCAACGCGATGACGATGATCATCAGGATCACGGATTGCGCGGCCGAGCCGCCGAGGTCGGAGCCGGCCTTGCCGTCCAGGAAAACCTTGTAGACGAGCGTCGAGGTGGAGCCGTTCGGGCCGCCTTCGGTCGCGGTATCGATGATGCCGAGCGTGTTGAAGAAGGCGTAGGTGATGTTGACGACGATCAGGAAGAACGTCGTCGGCGACAGCAGCGGGAACACGATGGTCCAGAACCGCCGCATCGGCCGCGCGCCGTCGATCGCGGCGGCCTCGATCACGCTCTTGGGGATCGACTGCAGGCCGGCGAGAAAGAACAGGAAATTGTAGCTGATCTGGTTCCAGACGGCGACGATGACGATGAGGATCATGGCATGCGTGCCGTTGAGCACCGGATTCCAGTCGATGCCGTTACGCTGCAGGGCGCGCGCGATCATGCCGAGCCCGGGCTGGAACATGAAGATGAACAGCACGCTCGCGACCGCAGGCGCGACTGCGTAGGGAATGATGAGAAAGGTGCGATAGATCTGCACGCCCGCAATGTTGCGGTTCGCCATCACGGCGAGCAGGAGGCCGATCGCAAGCGAGAAGAACACGACCAGCAGCGAGAACAGGAACGTGGTGCCGACCGCGTGATAGTATTCGGGCGTCTTCAGCAGGTTGACGTAGTTCTCGAACCAGACGAACTCGGTCGAGAGCCCGAAGGCATCCTGCACCAGGAAGGATTGCCAGAGGGCCTGCGCGGCCGGCCAGTAGAAGAAGATCAGGGAGATTGCAAGCTGCGGGAACACCAGGAGACAGGCCAGCAGCCTGCCTGAGAATATCGCCCGGTTCTCCATGAAGCCCCCGCCTCACCCTGTGAAAGTCGTGGCTGCGGACCGTCCGCAGCCACGATTGATGCGATCTTACTTGGTCGCGGTCCGCTCGAACTGACGCAGCATCTGATTGCCGCGCGAGACCGCGGCGTCGAGCGCTTCCTTGGCCGATTTCTTGCCGGCGAGCGCCGCCTCGATCTCCTCGGACCAGACGTCGCGCATCTGCACCATACCGCCGAAACGCAGGCCGCGCGAGTTCTCGGTCGGCGGCTTGTTGGTGAGCTCCTTCAACGGCACTTCCAGGATCGGGTTCTTCTCGTAGAAGCCCGAGGCCTTGGTCTTGTCGTAGGCCGCCTTGGTGATCGGCAGATAGCCGGAGACCTCGTGCAGATAGACCTGACGATCGGTGTCGGACAGGAAGGTGAAGAACTTCGCGATGCCCTTGTACTCTTCCTTCGACTTGCCGCCCATCACCCAGAGCGAGGCGCCGCCGATGATGGAGTTCTGGGGCGCATCCTTTGCGTCCGGGAAGTACGGCATCGGAACGGCCGTGTAGTTGAACTTCGCGTTCGCCTTGACGTTCGGATAGAAGGCCGACGACGTCATGTAGAGCGGGCATTCGCCCGAAGTGAAGCGGCCTTCGCCGGTATTGGTGCGGCCGGAATAGTCGTAGCTCTTGTCTTTCTGGAGCTCGACGAGGTTTTCGAGCAACTTGGTCTCGAGCGGGTTGTTGAATTCCAGCACGGTGTCGAAGCCGTCGAGGCCGTTGGCCTTGGTGCCGATCGGAATGTTGTGCCAGGCCGAGAACTGCTCGATCAGGCCCCAAGTGATCCAGCTCGAGGAGAAGCCGCAAGTCGGGCTCGTCGCATGCAGCTTCTTGGCGTCGGCGAACACCTCGGGCCAGGTCTTCGGCGGCGCATCGATGCCGGCCTTCTTCAGTGCGTCGAGATTGGCCCACATCACCATGCTCGACGAGTTGAACGGGAACGAGAGCATCTCGCCCTTTGCGGTCGAGTAGTAACCCGTGATGGCCGGCAGATAGGACTGCGGGTCGAACTTCTCGCCCTGCTCCTTCATGAGGTCGGAGACCGGCTTGATGGCGCCCTTGGCGGCCATCATGGTCGCGGTGCCGACCTCGAACACCTGCATGATGCCCGGTGCGTTGCCGGCGCGGAACGCCGCGATGCCCGCGTTCAGCGTGTCGGCATAGCTGCCCTTGAAGGTCGGAACGATCTTGTAATCGCTCTGAGACGCGTTGAAATCGTTGGCAAGCTTGACCACGACGTCGTTGTTCGGGCCTGTCATCGCGTGCCACCACTGGATCTCAGTCGCGGCCAGTGCCGGCGAAGCCGTCATGCCAACCGTGACGGCGAACGCGGTCGCCGCTCCAAAATGTCGAAGAGCCATCAAGTAACCTCCCTTGGCCGTCCATTGGCCGTCAAAAACGAAGCGCTTGCGCTAGCAGCGCCGTATGACGTTCACATGACTGTGTAAGCGGCCGAAACGAAAGCAGCAAGCGCGGCCAAAAGGGAAGTCGTCAAATAGGCGAAGGCGTGCCGGGCAACCTTCGCCGTTCGCGCTGCACATGCGTGCCCGCGCCGCACTGCGGCATTTGGTTGGGTGAGGAGGCCGGGCCCTAGACTAGCGCTTGCGCTGGGGTCCGCAGACCACGCCCGTCTCGACCATCGCGTCGATTTCCGCCTTCGAGTAGCCGAACTCGCCGAGCACCTCCTGGGCGTGCTGGCTGAACTTCGGCGGCAGGCGGCGCAGGCTCGGCTTGCTGCGATCGAGCCGGATCGGCGAGGCCACGCCCTTGTACCAGTCCTTCTCGATGACATCGCCGCGGGCGATCGTGTGCGGATTGGTCAATGCCTGATCGATTTTCTGCACGGGACCTGCGGGCAGGCCAGCCGCGAGCAGGCGATTGCACAGCGGCTCGGCCTCGTGCTGGCTGAACACTGCGGCAAGCTCGGCGCGCAGCGCTTCGCGATTGGCGATGCGGTCCTTGTTGCGGGCGAAGCGCGGATCGGTGCCGAGTTCGGGTTTGCCGATCTCCTTGGCGAGCTTGCGGAAGGTGCCGTCGTTGCCGACGCCGATGAAGATGTTGTCGGTCTTGGTCGGGAAGATCGCATAGGGCACGAGGTTCGGATGCTCGTTGCCGGTCAGGCTCGGCGGCTTGCCATGCATGAAGTAATTCGCGGTGTGCGGATGCATGATGGCAAGGCCGGTCTCGTAGAGCGTCGTCTCAAGGAACTGGCCCTTGCCCGAGCGCTGCCGCTCGGAGAGCGCCATCAGGATGCCGATTGCCGCGTAAAGACCGGTGGTGATGTCCACCAGCGGCACGCCGATCCGCATCGGCCCGCTCTCGACCGAGCCGGTCGCGGCGATCATGCCGGTCATGGCCTGGATGATGGCGTCATAGCCGGGATTGCCGCCGCGCGGCCCGTCGGCCCCGAAGCCGCAAATCCGGCAATGCACGAGGCGCGGAAATTTTTGGGCAAGCACGTCGTTGCCGATGCCCCATTTCTCCAGCGTGCCCGGCTTGAAATTCTCGATCAGGACGTCCGCCGTCTCCAGCATCTTGAGCAGCACGATGCGGCCGCCCTCGGAGGCGAGGTCGAGGCCGATCGAGCGCTTGTTGCGGTTGATGCCGATGAAATAGGCGGCGTCGTCGTCGTGGAAGGGAGGGCCCCAGTCGCGCACCTCGTCGCCCGCGGGCGGCTCGACCTTGATCACGTCGGCGCCATGGTCGGCGAGGATCTGGGTGCAGTAGGGACCGCCGAGCACGCGCGTGAGGTCGACGACGCGCAGTCCGCTCATTGCGCCCAAGACGGCTTCAGTCATGCCTTCGCTTCCCCTGTGTCGATGTTGATCACAGGCCTAGCGAGGTTCGTGGATGCCAGCAATGGCTTGTCGCGTTGGGGGCTTATGCGTCGTCGCGGCAATGCCGCAGCGCGGGAATTCAAACGGAAGAGGCTGGCCCGAGGGGATCTCGGGCCAGCCGATTCACCGTCGGATCAGACGACCGTCAGGCGGACGTCGACATTGCCGCGCGTCGCGTTGGAGTACGGGCACACCTGGTGCGCCTTCTCGACCAGCGCCTCGGCATCCGCGCGGGACAGGCCCGGCAGCGAGACGGCCAGATCGATGTCGAGGCCGAAGCCGCCGGCCGAGCGCGGGCCGATGCCGACGGTCGAGGTCACGGAAGCGTCGGCGGGAACCTTCGGGCCGCCTTGCGAGGCCACGAACTTCATCGCGCCGATGAAGCAGGCGGCATAGCCGGCCGCAAACAGCTGCTCGGGATTGTTGCCGGCGCCGCCGCCACCGCCGAGCTCCTTCGGCGTGGTGAGCTTGACGTCGAGCGCGCCGTCGAGCGTCGCGGCATGGCCATCGCGGCCGCCGGTGGCTTTTGCACTGGTCTTGTAGAGGACGTTCACGGACATTTTCGTCTCCCTTGGGGGCTTCGGGTTGGGGTGGCATCTGTATCGCAAGCAATTTGATTGTGCGCAATTGAAATTTGCATGCCTCACATTTAATTGTTCGCAATTGAATGTACGGCCGCCTGGCCCCACAATGAGGCAAATCCCGAGAGATTCTCCATGGCCCGGAAACTATCGGCGCTCGATCCGCAACGCCTCGACAACCAGATCTGCTTCGCCGTCTATTCGGCCGCGCACGCCTTCAACCGCGTTTACAAGCCGCTGCTCGACCGGCTCGGCCTGACCTATCCGCAATATCTGGCGATGCTGGTGTTGTGGGAGCGCGACGACGTGCCGGTGAAGGAGATCGGCGAGAGGCTGTTTTTGGACTCGGGCACGCTGACGCCCTTGCTGAAGCGGCTCGAGGCCGCGCACCTGGTCAAGCGCACGCGCTCCAGCGAGGACGAGCGCCAGGTGCTGATCGCGCTGACCCCGCAAGGGCATGCGCTGAAGGAGAAGGCGCGCAGCGTCCCGCAGTCGATCCTCGCTGCATCGGATTGCTCGGTGTCGGAGCTCGTCGCAATGAAGGACGAGATCGTCGCGCTAAGGGATCGGCTGAATGCAGTGATTGGGGAGTAGGGGGGCGCCCTAACACAGCCGCTTCCTCGTGAATGCGCGACCCGAGTGCGACTTCAGATAGGCCTCGAACGCGAGCGCCTTGTGCTTGTCTGGGAAGGCGCAGTACCAGATCAGCTTCCACGGTTTGAACTTGGCGGTGTGGCTGGATTTGCCGGCATTGTGCTCAGGAATCCGTCGCTTCAAATTCTCAGTGGCCCCAACATACTCTTGGTCAGGAAACTCGATGCTGCGGAGGATGTAGACGTACCACATTGACGGCTATCGCCTGGGTAGTCGTTCGATGGGATCTCATCACCAGTCCGTCTTCGCCCCGTGGGCTTCGCCGGACACCACGCTTCGCCCTGCAGGCTCCGTCGTGGCTGCGCCACGCGTAGCCCGAAGGGCGAAGCGTGGTGGAGCCAGGCGGGATCGAACCGCCGACCTCTTGCATGCCATGCAAGCGCTCTCCCAGCTGAGCTATGGCCCCTTAAACTTTTGGGACGACCCTTCCGGATCACTCCCGACCGGCGAGCCTGGTGACTCGCGCGGTGCACCCTTTTTCACAGATCAGGACTGATCTCAAGTCTCTTCATCGCCTCCGACATCACCAATGATGTCGGTCACGTCCTCATCGCCCTCTTCTTCGTCGGCAATGAAGGTCGAATCATCGTCATCGTCGTCGTCGAGGGTCTCGTCGACCTCGATATCGTCTTCGGATTCGGGGACGACGGCCTTGACCTTGCCGGTGTTCTCCTCGGCATCGGCCTCCTCGAGCGAGACCAACTCTTCGTTCTCGGCCGGCTCCGGCGCCGTATCCTGGGGCACGTTGCGGGATTCCGCGCTGCCACGGGTCGCGCGGGCGGGCGCGATCGGCGCGATCGGCACGACCTCGCCGGTATAGGGCGAGATCACCGGATTCTTGTTGAGGTCATAGAATTTCTTGCCCGTGGTCGGGCAAATACGTTTGGTTCCGAGTTCGGACTTGGCCACGGCAGAGGAATCCTGGGAATGTCTGAAAAGCGGTGCTTCACTTGGCTAGTTGGCGGCCCGCTGTCAATAGCGCATTACGAGAGAAAGACATGCTCGTGACGGCGGGGAGACCATGTGGTACCTGCCCGCAGCCTCACAGGGCCCATCCAAGGACACAATCTTGACCCATTCCGACAAGCCGACGCCGCTGAAGTCGCGCTCGAGCGGTCCCCTGACCGGAAAAGTACGGGTGCCCGGGGACAAATCGATCTCCCACCGCGCCCTGATCCTCGGCGCGCTCGCGGTCGGCGAGACCCGCATTACCGGCCTCCTGGAGGGAGAGGACGTCCTCAACACCGCCAAATCGATGCAGGCGCTCGGCGCCAAGGTCGAGCGTACCGGCGATTTCGCCTGGACGGTCCAGGGTGTGGGCGTCGGCGGCTTCGCCCAGCCCAAGGCGGCGCTGGATTTCGGCAACTCCGGCACCGGCTGCCGGCTTGTCATGGGCGCCGTCGCCGGCTGCCCGATCTCCGCGGTGTTCGACGGCGATGCCTCGCTGCGCAGCCGCCCGATGCGCCGGATCCTCGATCCGCTCGAAAAGATGGGCGCCAAGGTCGTGTCCGGAGGCGAAGGCGGCCGTTTGCCGCTGACCCTCCAGGGCGCGCGCGACCCGCTGCCGATCACCTACAAGACCCCGGTCGCCTCGGCCCAGATCAAGTCGGCGGTGCTGCTGGCGGGCCTCGCCGCGCCGGGCACCACGACCGTGATCGAGAGCGAGGCCAGCCGCGACCACACCGAGCTGATGCTGAAGCATTTTGGCGCGGACATCACCTCTGTCGCCGAGGGGGCCCACGGCCGCCGCGTCATGCTGGTCGGCCAGCCCGAGCTGCATGGCGCCACCGTCATCGTGCCAGCCGATCCCTCGTCGGCGGCCTTTCCTATCGTCGCGGCGCTGATCGTCGAAGGCTCCGACATCGTTCTGTCCGATGTGATGACCAATCCGCTGCGCACCGGTCTGTTTACGACGCTGCGTGAAATGGGCGCGTCCATCGAGGAAAGCGAAGTCCGCGGTGACGCCGGCGAGCCGATGGCGCGCTTGCGCGTGCGCGCCTCAAAGCTGCGCGGCGTCGAGGTGCCGCCGGAGCGCGCGCCCTCGATGATCGACGAATATCTGGTGCTGGCGGTGGCGGCGTCGTTCGCCGAAGGAACCACCATCATGCGCGGCCTGCAGGAGCTGCGCGTCAAGGAGTCCGATCGGCTCGAGGCCACCGCCGACATGCTCCGCGTCAACGGAGTGAAGGTGACGGTGTCCGGCGACGATCTGATCGTCGAGGGTCGCGGCCACGTGCCGGGCGGCGGGACGGTCGCCACACATATGGACCATCGCATCGCGATGTCCGCGCTGGTGATGGGCTGCGCCTCCGATCAGCCGGTGACGGTCGACGACACCGCCTTCATCGCCACCAGTTTCCCTGATTTCATTCCGATGATGCGATCGTTGGGGGCCGAGTTTTCATGATCATCGCCATCGACGGACCCGCGGCCTCGGGCAAGGGCACGCTCGGCAAGCGCCTCGCCCATCACTACGGTTACCGTCATCTCGATACCGGTGTGATCTATCGCGCGGTCGCCTACGCGCTGATGCAGTCCGGCCATGATCTCCGGGACGAGGCCGCGGCGGTGCAGGCCGCCCTGGAACTCGATCCTGAAAAGTTCGGCAATCCCGCCCTGAAGACCCAGGAGGCCGGCGAGGGCGCCTCCATCGTGTCGGCGATTCCCAGGGTTCGCGAGGTCCTGGTCAATTTCCAGCGGCAATTCGCCGCCGATCCGCCCGGCGCGGTGCTCGATGGCCGGGACATTGGAACCGTGATCTGTCCCCATGCCGACGTGAAGATCTTCGTCGTGGCCGACCCCAAGGTCCGTGCCCGCCGCCGCACCATGGAGGCCAAGGCGCGCGGCGAGGAGGCGGACGAGGCGGCGGTGCTCGCCGACATCATCCGGCGCGACGAGCGCGACAAGAACCGGCCGATTGCACCTCTGAAGCCGGCCGTGGATGCTTACTTGCTAGATAACTCCCAACTGGATATAGAAGGCGGCGTCCGGGCCGCCATCGACATTATCGAGGCCGTCCGAGCGGGCCGTTCGCGGGGTTAAGCCGCGGATGTCATTGGAGGAAGCGCCCGCTCCCGCTCTTTGAGGTCGATACACTCGGTCCCTGTTTGGGGCCGACGCGATCCAGGTTCCGGACATAAGGATTTCCACGTATCGAACGCGCGGGCCTCTGCCGGCCCGCTTCCGCTGTTCCGCCTCTCCAGGCCGGAGCAACGAGCGGTCGCTCGAAGGTCTTGCGGGCCTTCCGACACTGCGTGCGCGATACGCCCATGAACCCAACGGCCGGCAAGACATTCCGCAACTGGAGAACAAATGGCTTCGACTTCCGCTGATACCTATAGCCCGTCGCGTGACGATTTCGCCGCGATGCTCGACGAGTCCTTCGCAGGTGGCAACCTGCAGGAGAGCTCGGTCGTCAAGGGCAAGGTGGTTGCAATCGAAAAGGACATGGCCGTCATCGACGTCGGCCTGAAGACCGAAGGCCGCGTCGCGCTGCGCGAATTTTCCGGCCCCGGCCGTGACAGCGAAATCAAGGTTGGCGACGAGGTGGAAGTGTTCCTCGATCGCATCGAGAACGCCCTCGGCGAAGCCGTGCTGTCGCGCGACAAGGCGCGCCGCGAAGAGAGCTGGGGCAAGCTGGAGAAGGCGTTCCAGAACAACGAGAAGGTCACGGGCGTCATCTTCAACCAGGTCAAGGGCGGCTTCACCGTCGACCTCGACGGCGCCGTTGCGTTCCTGCCGCGTTCGCAGGTCGACATCCGCCCGATCCGCGACGTTGCGCCGCTGATGAACAACGCGCAGCCGTTCCAGATCCTCAAGATGGACCGCCGCCGCGGCAACATCGTCGTCTCCCGCCGCACGGTTCTCGAAGAGACCCGCGCCGAGCAGCGTCAGGAGCTGGTGCAGAACCTCGAAGAGGGTCAGGTCATCGACGGCGTGGTCAAGAACATCACCGATTACGGTGCGTTCGTCGATCTTGGCGGCATCGACGGCCTGCTGCACGTCACCGACATCGCGTGGCGTCGCGTCAACCACCCGACCGAGGTGCTCTCGATCGGCCAGACCGTGAAGGTCAAGATCATCAAGATCAACCACGAGACGCACCGCATCTCGCTGGGCATGAAGCAGCTGCTGGACGATCCGTGGCAGGGCATCGAAGCCAAGTACCCGCTGGGTGCCCGCTTCACCGGCCGCGTCACCAACATCACCGACTACGGTGCTTTCGTCGAGCTCGAGCCGGGCATCGAAGGCCTGATCCACGTCTCCGAGATGTCGTGGACCAAGAAGAACATGCACCCCGGCAAGATCGTGTCGACCTCGCAGGAAGTCGACGTGCAGGTGCTGGAAGTCGATTCCGTCAAGCGCCGCATCTCGCTCGGCCTCAAGCAGACCATGCGCAATCCCTGGGAGGTCTTCGTCGAAGGTCACCCGACCGGTTCGGTGGTCGAGGGCGAAGTCAAGAACAAGACCGAGTTCGGTCTGTTCCTCGGCCTCGAGGGCGACGTCGACGGCATGGTCCACCTCTCCGACCTCGACTGGAAGCTTCCGGGCGAGCAGGTGATCGACAACTACAAGAAGGGCGACATGGTGAAGGCCGTGGTGCTCGATGTGGACGTCGAGAAGGAGCGTATCTCGCTCGGCATCAAGCAGCTCGAAGGCGACCCCTTCGCCGAGCCGGGCGATGTCAAGAAGGGCGCGGTGGTGACCTGCGAAGTGCTCGAAGTGAAGGAAAGCGGTATCGAGGTGAAGATCACCGGTACCGACTTCTCGACCTTCATCAAGCGCTCGGAGCTCGCGCGTGACCGCAACGACCAGCGCGCCGAACGCTTCGCCGTCGGCGAGAAAGTCGATGCCCGCGTGATCCAGTTCGACAAGAAGGCCCGCAAGGTCCAGGTGTCGATCAAGGCGCTCGAAGTCGCCGAAGAAAAGGAAGCCATCGCGCAGTACGGCTCCTCGGATTCGGGTGCGACGCTCGGCGACATTCTGGGCACCGCGCTCAAGAACCGCGACAGCAAGTAAGCAAAACGATTGTTTTGCCGACATCAGAGCCCCGGCGCGAGCCGGGGCTTTTTTGCTGCCGTCGTCGATGCCCCGGGCTACCTGCTCACAGCCTTGTTTTCTTCAAATTGCGCCGCAATTGATGTATCCAGACAAGCTGATGGTCACGTCGTGACGGCACAACCGCCAGCGGCCTTTCATTTGGAGATATCCCGATGTCGCTCGATTCGGACATCATCGTCGATCGCCGCAGGATCCGCCGGAAGCTGACGTTCTGGCGCGTGATGGCCGCGCTGATCGCGATCGCTGCGATCGCGGGCTTTGCGATGATCGCGACGCCGGGCGCGCGCGGCACCTTCGCCTCCGCCGGCGCGATCGCGCGCGTGCAGATCGACGGGCTGATCCGCAGCGATTCCGAACGCACGCGGGCGCTGGAGCGGCTGGAGAACTCGCAGGCCGCCGCCGTCATCGTTCACATCAACTCGCCCGGCGGCACCACCGCCGGCTCCGAGCAGCTCTATGATTCCCTGACGCGCCTGAAGGCGAAGAAGCCGATGGTCGTCGTGGTCGAAGGTCTTGCCGCGTCCGGCGGCTACATCACCGCGATTGCGAGCGACCACATCATCGCCCAGCAGAGCTCGCTGGTCGGCTCGATCGGCGTGCTGTTCCAGTTTCCCAATTTCAGCGAGCTGTTGAAGACGATCGGCGTCAAGGTCGAGGAAGTGAAGTCCACGCCGCTGAAGGCCGCGCCCAACGGTTTTGAGCCGACCAGCCCGGAAGCCCGCGCCGCGCTGGATGCGCTGGTGAAGGATTCCTATGCCTGGTTCAAGGATCTGGTGAAGCAGCGCCGTGGCATGGATGACACGCAGCTCGAAAAAGTCGTCGACGGCCGCGTCTTCACCGGCCGTCAGGCCATCGATCTCAAGCTGATCGATCAGCTCGGCGACGAGAAAACCGCCGTGGCCTGGCTGGAGCAGCAGAAGGGCGTCAAGAAGGGTCTTTCGGTACGCGACTACAAGCTGGAGCCCCGCTTCGGCGATCTGACGTTCCTCAAGACGGCGGCCTCGGTGACCCTGGAAGCGCTTGGATTCAGCTCGATTGCGCATCAGATCGAGCAAACCGGCGTTGCGCAGGCGGTCGATCGCGCCGGGTTGGATGGAATGCTGGCCCTGTGGCAGCCGGCTGCGTCGAATTGACCTGAAATGGCCGGGAACAACGCGAGCCCGGTATCTTTTTCCCGTCTGGCGGGTAGCCGTGCAGCCCGCTTTTTCGGCAAATGTCACGCATTTTCCCGACACTCATCCTTCATTTAGCGTCTTGACAGATCAAGGCATTTTCACGGAAATGGTCATCCGCACGCTTCCGGGTCCTATCTCTCGATGATCAAATCCGAACTTGTTCAGCGTATCGCCGAGCACAACCCGCATCTGTACCAGCGGGATGTCGAGAACATTGTGAATGCGATTCTCGAAGAGATCGTAGCGGCACTCGCGCGCGGTGACCGCGTCGAGCTGCGCGGCTTCGGCGCATTCTCGGTCAAACATCGCCCCGCACGTGCGGGCCGAAATCCGCGCACCGGCGCCCATGTCCCCGTCGATCAGAAGAGCGTTCCGTTCTTCAAGACCGGCAAGGAAATGCGCGAGCGGCTCAACCGCGACCATCCGGATCCGGGCGCGCCCGATTAGGTCTGTCGTCCGGGCTTAACCAAATGGCCGCATGATGCGGCCGCAAGCTTGATTCAAGACGAGCGATCGCGATGCGAAAATTCCTGACCGCGCTGATCGTGATTCCGCTGGCCCTGGTCCTGGTGACCTTTGCGGTGGCCAACCGGCATTTCGTCACCGTCTCCTTCGATCCCTTCATGGCGGCCGATCCGGCCCTGTCGGTCACGCTGCCGCTGTTCCTGCTGCTGATCCTGGTGGCGGCCGTGGGTGTCGTCGCCGGCGGCTTTGCCGTCTGGTTCGGCCAGCGGCACTGGCGACGGGCGGCGCGCCGGCATGAGGCGGATGCCCGCGCTGCCCAGGTCGAATTGGCTGGACTCCGGGCCCAGGCGGCCGCGGCCAGGCCCGAAACCCAGCGCCTCCCGGTGCCATCAGGGGTGGGCCTTTACGGGCCTATCGGGCGAGACAAGCAGCGCGCGACGTTGTAGAAGCGGCCCAACCGAAAAAGCCCGTTTCCCGGCCGCCACTTGCGGCCTCCATCTGCTTTGAGACCATGTCCCTGCTCGTCAAAATCTGCGGCCTGTCAACGCGCGAAACGCTTCAAACGGCGCTCGACGCGGGCGCCGACATGGTGGGGTTCGTGTTCTTTCCGCCCTCGCCGCGGCATGTTTCGCTGGAGACGGGGCGCGATCTCGGCCGGCAGGTGAAACGGCGCGCGCTCAAGGTGGCGCTCACCGTCGACGCCGACGACGCCACGCTCGACAACATCATGGACGCGCTGTCGCCCGACATCTTCCAGCTCCACGGCCATGAGAGCGTGGCGCGGCTGCGCGACATCAAGCAGAAGTTCGGCCGCCCCGTGATGAAGGCCGTGCCGGTCGCAAGCGCGGCCGATCTCGCCGTGCTGCCCGGCTATGCCGCAGTTGCCGACCGCATCCTGTTCGATGCGCGTGCGCCCAAGGATGCGACGCGTCCCGGCGGGCTCGGCGCTCCGTTCGACTGGCAATTGCTGCAAAACCTGGAGCTCGATCTGCCGTATATGGTGTCGGGCGGACTTCACGCCGACAACGTCGCGGAAGCCCTCCGTGTGACCGGCGCCGGCGGCGTCGACGTGTCATCCGGTGTCGAGAGCGCTCCCGGCGTGAAAGACCCGGAGTTGATCAAGGCCTTCATTCGCGCCGCGCGCGCCACCCGAGAGTTGAGCGTTCGATGAACATCGCCAAACCAAATTCCTATCGCAGCGGCCCGGACGAGCGCGGCCATTTCGGCATTTTCGGCGGACGCTTCGTCGCCGAAACCCTGATGCCGCTGATCCTCGACCTCGAGAAGGCCTACACCGCGGCCAAGGCCGATCCGTCCTTCCAGGCCGAGATGAACGGCTATCTCAAGAACTATGTCGGCCGGCCCTCGCCGCTCTATTTCGCCGAGCGTCTCACCGAACATCTCGGCGGCGCGAAAATCTACCTGAAGCGCGAAGAGCTCAACCACACCGGCTCGCACAAGGTGAACAATGTGCTCGGCCAGATCATGCTGGCGCGGCGCATGGGCAAGAAGCGCATCATCGCCGAGACCGGTGCCGGCCAGCACGGCGTCGCCACCGCAACGCTGTGCGCGCGGTTCGGGCTCGAATGCGTGGTGTATATGGGCGCCGTCGACGTCGAGCGGCAGCAGCCCAACGTGATCCGCATGGAGATGCTGGGCGCGACGGTGGTCCCGGTGCAGTCGGGCACGCGCACGCTGAAGGACGCGATGAACGAGGCACTGCGCGACTGGGTCACCAACGTGCACAACACCTTCTACTGCATCGGCACGGTGGCCGGCCCGCATCCCTATCCGACGCTGGTGCGCGACTTCCAGTCGATCATCGGCAACGAGACGAGGACGCAGATGCAGGAGGTCGAGGGTCGCCTGCCGGATTCGCTGGTCGCCTGCATCGGCGGCGGCTCGAACGCGATGGGCCTGTTCCATCCCTTCCTCGATGATCCCAGCGTTGAAATTTTCGGTGTCGAAGCCGCAGGCCATGGGCTGACGCAGCTGCATGCGGCGTCGATCGCGGGCGGCCGCCCCGGCGTGCTCCACGGCAATCGCACTTATCTGCTGATGGATGCCGATGGCCAGATCCAGGACGCGCATTCGATCTCGGCCGGCCTCGACTATCCCGGCATTGGCCCGGAGCACTCCTGGCTGCACGAGGTCGGCCGCGTCAACTATCTCTTCGCGACCGACGACGAGGCGCTCGCCGCGTTCCAGCTGCTCTCGAAGCTCGAAGGCATCATTCCCGCGCTCGAACCCGCGCACGCCATCGCCAAGGTGATGGAGCTCGCGCCGAAGCGGCCGAAAGACCACCTGATGGTCGTCAATCTCTCCGGCCGCGGCGACAAGGACGTTCCGCAGGTCGGCGACATCCTGAAGGGCAAGAGCAAGTGAGGCGAGGATCGCACTCTCTTCACCTCTCCCCGCCGGGGAGAGGTCGGCTGCGAAGCAGCCGGGTGAGGGGCCTCTCCGCTCAGTCGAACCTTAGTGATGACCGGATCAGCTCGAGGACGCCTTCGATATTTTCGTACACATCGGTGTTTGAGACGCGAAGGACGAAGAAGCCGCAGGCTTCGAGCACTTTGGTCCTCGCTTCATCTCGTTCGATTTCGCTCGGACTCGAATGCGTGACGCCATCAACTTCAACGATGAGCTTCCCATCCAGCGTCACGAAGTCGACGACATACCGATCGACCGGATGCTGGCGGCAAAATTTCCAGCGGGCGAGCTGCCTGTTGCGCAGCGCCTGCCAAAGCCTTGCTTCGGCGCTCGTCTGCGACTCGCGGAGCCTTCGAGCCCTCGATTTGAACCTTTCCATCCCCCTCACCCGGCTGCTTCGCAGCCGACCTCTCCCCGGTGGGGAGAGGTATAGCACAGCGGCCGCCGAATCATGACCACGCGTATTGATACCCGTTTCGCCGAGCTGAAGAAGCAGGGCCGCGCGGCCTTCGTCACCTATGTGATGGCCGGCGATCCCGATCCGGCGACGTCGCTCGAGATCGTCAAGGCGCTCTCGAAATCAGGCTCCGACGTCATCGAGCTCGGCATTCCCTTCACCGATCCGATGGCGGATGGTCCGTCGATCCAGGCCGCCGGGCTCCGCGCGCTCAAGGTGGGAATGACCTTGAAGAAGACGCTGGAGCTGGTGCGTGGCTTCCGCAAGGACGACAACGTCACACCGCTGGTGCTGATGGGTTATTACAATCCGATCTACATTTACGGCGTCGACAAGTTTCTGGCTGACGCCAAGACATCAGGCGTTGACGGCCTGATCATCGTCGATTTGCCACCGGAGGAAGACGACGAGCTCTGCATTCCCGCGCTGAAGGCAGGACTGAACTTCATTCGCTTGGCGACCCCGACCACCGACGACAAGCGCCTCCCCGCGGTGCTCTCGAACACGTCGGGCTTTGTCTATTACGTCTCCATCGCCGGCATCACCGGTGCGGCGGCAGCGGACGCGAATGCCGTCGGTGAGGCCGTCGCGCGCATCAAGCGGCATACCGAGCTGCCGATCTGCGTCGGTTTTGGCATCCGCACGCCGGAGGCGGCGCGCGCCATTGCCGAAAAGGCCGATGGTTCGGTGGTCGGCACTGCGCTGGTCGATGCGCTCAAGAACAGCCTCGATGCCGAGGGTCGCGCGACCGCCAAAACCGTTAACGCCGTGGCCGAGCTGACCGCGGCCCTGTCCCAGGGCGTCAGGGCTGCGAAACAGGCGGCCGGATAGGCCATAATTCCGCTTTAGCTCTTTAGTCTGAGCATGATCTTGTCGGAAAAACCGCTTCACACTTTTCCGGATCATGCTCTTAGGCGGGCGACACGGCGGCTTGCCGGGCAAAGGCCCGGCCGCCATATATCCTTTCAGGCGGTCCCCAGCGGGGTCGCACATCGGAGCAAACCATGAACTGGCTTACCAATGTGGTCCGGCCGAAGATCCGCAACATGCTGCGGCGTGAGACGCCGGAGAATCTCTGGATCAAGTGCCCGGATTCCGGACAGCTCGTGTTCTACAAGGACGTCGAGGCCAACCAGTTCGTCATTCCCGGCTCGAACTACCACATGCGCATGGGCGCGGTGGCGCGGCTGAAGTCGATCTTCGACAACGAGACCTGGTTCGACGTCGCCCTGCCCGATGTCACGCCCGATCCGCTCAAGTTCCGCGACGAGAAGAAATACGTAGACCGCATCAAGGATGCGCGGGCGCGCACCAATCTGAACGACGCGATCAAGGTCGGCTACGGCAAGCTCGAAGGCGCGGGCGTCGTCGTCGCCGTGCAGGATTTCGACTTCATGGGCGGCTCGCTCGGCATGGCCGCGGGCGAGGCCATCGTGCGCGGGCTCGAGCTCGCGGTCGAGAAGAAGTCGCCCTTCATCGTGTTCGCCGCCTCGGGCGGTGCGCGCATGCAGGAAGGCATTTTGTCGCTGATGCAGATGCCGCGCACCACGGTCGCAGTGCAGATGCTGCGCGAAGCCAAGCAGCCCTACATCGTCGTGCTGACCAACCCGACCACCGGCGGCGTCACCGCATCCTACGCGATGCTCGGCGACGTCCAGATCGCCGAGCCCGGCGCGCTGATCGGTTTTGCCGGCGCGCGCGTGATCGAGCAGACCATTCGCGAAAAGCTCCCCGAAGGCTTCCAGCGCGCCGAATATCTGAAAGAGCACGGCATGGTCGACATGGTCGTGCACCGCCACGAGCTGCGCCCGACGCTTGCGCGGCTGTGCCGTCTGCTGACCAGGGCGCCGGCGCTTGATGGTGCCTCGAAATCGGTCCAGCCGGTGACGACCCCGGCACAGATCGTCTCGGCTCCCGAGACGGCACCGGCTGCGCCGCACGCGTGAACGCGTCCCCTGACAGCGCAAAGAAGCCGCTCGATGCATTGATCGTGCGGCTGTCGGCCCTGCATCAGAAGCGCATCGATCTCGGGCTGGAGCGGATGCATCGCCTGCTCGAGCGGCTCGGTCACCCCGAACGCAAGCTGCCGCCGGTGATCCATGTCGCCGGCACCAACGGCAAGGGCTCGACGGTGGCCTATCTGCGCGCGACGCTGGAGGCGGCGGGTCTGCGCGTCCACGCCTACACCTCGCCCTATCTGGTTCGCATCAACGAATGTTTCCGCCTCGGCCGCGTCGGCGGCGGCGTGCTCGTCTCCGACGACGAATTGCGCGCGGCGCTGGAAGAGGTCGAGCGCGTCAATGCCGGCGAGCCTGCGACGGTGTTCGAGCTCAAGACCGCGGCCGCCTTGCTGTTGTTTGCGCAAAATCCCGCCGATGCCGTGCTGCTCGAAGTCGGCCTCGGCGGCCGGCTCGATTCGACCAACGTGGTCGATACGCCCGCGGCCTGCGTGATCACGCCTGTCAGCATGGACCACATGGATTTCCTCGGGGACACGCTGGCGTCGATCGCCGGCGAGAAGGCCGCGATCATCAAGCGCGGCGTGCCGGTGATTTGCGCCGAGCAGACGGGCGAGGCCATGGCTGTGATCGAGGCGCAGGCCAGGCGCATGCGCGCGCCGCTGTTTGCCGCGAACGAAAGCTGGCACGTCAATGTCGAGCATGGCCGCCTGGTCTATTCCGACGAGCGCGGCTTGATGGATCTCGCCGCGCCGCGCCTGTTCGGTCGCCATCAGTTCGACAATGCAGGCCTTGCCATCGCGACGTTGCGCGCGATCAAGACTTTCAAGGTCAATCAGGCCGCGTTCGAGGCCGGCATCATCGGCGCCGAATGGCCGGCGCGGATGCAGCGTCTCACCTCGGGCGAGCTGCTCTCGTGGGGGCCGCAGGGCAGCGAGATCTGGCTCGACGGCGGGCACAATGCCGAAGGTGGCCGCGTCGCGGCTGCCGCGCTCGGCGATCTCGAGGAACGGGTGTCGCGGCCGCTTGTCGTCATCGCGGGCATGATGGCCAACAAGGACGCGCAGGCGTTTCTGGCCAATTTCGCCGGCCTGACCCGTCACATCGTCGCGGTGCCGATTCCCGAGACCGAGAACGCGATGCCGGTCGATCGCCTTGCCGATGCCGTCCGCAGCCTCGGCATGCGCGTTGAGATCGCGCCCGGCATCGAGGCCGCGCTGCGTTCCCTGGCGAAGCTCGCCTACGAGGTGCCGCCGCGCATCCTGATCACTGGCTCGCTCTATCTCGCCGGCCACGTGCTCGGCCTCAACGGCACGCCTCCTGCATAGAGGGGCTACAGGAACTTCCAATGCGTTTTGCCGCGATCGCCGACGTCCACGGAAACTATCTCGCGCTGGAGGCGGTGCTGGCCGATATCCGCGCGCTTGGGGTCACCGACATCGTCAATCTCGGCGACATGCTGAGCGGCCCGCTCGACGCACGGCGCACCATCGAGATCCTGATGTCGCTGGACGCCGTGCATGTGCTCGGCAATCACGACCGCTATTTGCTCGATCGTCCGCCGGAGAAGATGGGTTCGTGGGACCGCCCGGCGCATGCGCAGCTCAATGCGGCGCAACTCGACTGGCTGCGTGCGCAGCCGATGACGCGCGTGTTTCGGGATCAGGTATTCCTCTGTCACGCAACGCCAAAGGATGACGAAATCTATTGGCTCGACACCGTGCATCCCGACGGCACGGTGGCGCAGTCGCCGCTCGACCTCATCGAGCAGTTCGCACAAGGCATCACGCAATCGCTGACCCTCTGCGCCCACACCCATCTCGCCCGCGCCGTTCGGTTGCGCGATGGCCGATTGATCGTCAATCCCGGCAGCGTCGGCAGCCCCGGCTATCGCGACGTGCATCCGTTTCCGCACCTCGTCGAAGCCGGCACGCCGCACGCGCGCTACGCGATCCTCGAGCTTGTCGACGGTGCCTGGCAGGTGACGTTCCGCCAGATCACCTACGACCATGAAACGATGGCCGGGCTCGCCCGCCGCAACAACCAGCCGGAGCTCGCGAACGCGCTGGCGACGGGGTGGATCAGGTAGAGGTCGCTTCGTAGGAGCCAACGGGAGATATTGCCATGAGCGACGACAACATCTGGCGACACGAATATGCCATCGAGACGTCTGCACCCGCAGAGACGATTTGGCGCATCTTTCGCGATGTGCCCGGCTGGAAAAATTGGAATGCGGGTATCGAGCAGATCGAGATTGACGGGCCGTTCGCGGTCGGCACCTGGTTCACGATGAAGCCGCCCGGCGAGGAGGCACTTCGCTCGCAACTGATCGACGTGCGTGAGAACGCCGGCTTCGTCGACGAAACGCGGGTCGGCGATCTCGCCATCAAGGTCGCCCATCGCATCGAGCGGCTGGGCCCCGCGCGCACGCGCATCGTTTACGCTGTCGATGCCAATGGCCCGCAAGCGGCCGAGATCGGTCCAGCCGTTGCGTCGGATTTTCCCGAGGTCCTGGCGAGCCTTGCCAGGCTCGCGGAGGCCAGGGACAGCGGTTAAGGCAAAACGGCCGGCGAAGCGCCGGCCGTCGTCGAACAATCATCGTGTCGCGAGGTGGATCAGACCGCGGAGGTGATCCACTGCTGGAGCTTCGCCTTCGGCGCAGCGCCGACCTGGCGGGACGCCATCTCGCCGCCCTTGAAGATCATCAGGGTCGGGATCGACATCACGCCATACTTCGACGCGGTCTTCGGGCTCTCGTCGACGTTGAGCTTCACGATCTTGACCTTGTCGCCCATCGCGCCGGCGATCTCGTCGAGGGCGGGTGCGATCATGCGGCAGGGGCCGCACCACTCGGCCCAGAAATCGACGACGACAGGGCCGTTCGCCTTGAGCACTTCGGCTTCGAAATCGGTGTCGGAAACCTTGCCAACGGCCATGGGAGTACCTCGTTCGGTTGAAAGAGAATCGGCGCGACCTGGAATCGCGCCGGGGATCATGGCGTCAACCTATGAACGGCCCCTTGCCGGGTCAAGGACGCTCACACCGAGATGAAGGGATGCCAGCGCCGCGTCCAGCGCGGGGGCTGAAATCTCCATATATTCAGGGGCCTCGGTCCAGAGCAGGACGGCGCGGATGGGCTTTTGGGGATAAAGCCTTGAAAGCACCGCCCGGTACAGCGCCAGCTGCCGGACATAGGCGGCAGGCGCATCAGTGGCACTTCTGGGCGCGGTCTGGTTGGTCTTGAAATCGACGATCAGGACCTCGTCCGGCGTCACCACCAGCCGGTCGATCTGCCCGGACACCAGCGCCGGCGGGCGGCCCGGCCGGTCGAGCTTGCCGACGACGGCGACCTCGGCCCGGCTGCCGGCGGCAAAGACCGGGGCAAAGCGCGGCTCGGCGATCAAGCCGAGCACCTTTTCGGCCAGCGCGGTGCGGTCGGCCTCGGTCCAGTCGGCGGCATTGCGCGCCATGAAGCCGAGCGCGGCCTCGCGCCGGCGCTCGGCGGCGATGTCGGGAAGGGATTGCAGCAGCCGGTGCACCAGCGTGCCCCGCTGCAGCGCCAGCGCGCGCGACTGCACCGATTCGCCCGATCGCACTCTGCGGCCATCCTCGGCCGACTGGCCGGAGGGCCGCACCGGATCCTCCTCGATGATTTCGCGCGGCGCCGGCGTCCTCAGCCAGTCCGGCAGGGTGATCGAATGTGCCACTGTGGTCGCGGGCGTGCCCAGCGCCGCGACATCCTCCGGCCGGGAGAACCGGATGACCTTGCCGAGCGGTGTCTCGATCGTCTGCCTGTCCAGGCCAGAGCCCGACAGCCCGGTGTCGATGAGATCGTACCAGCTCAGCTTGCGGACCGTCTTCATGTTGCCGGGCATGCAGCCGCCGACGATCAGACGATCGGCTGCGCGCGTCATCGCGACATAGAGCAGGCGGCGATATTCGTCCTCGGTCTCCTCCAGCATCGCCTTGCGCGCGTCTGCGACGGGTTTTGGATCGTCCGCCTTGCGGCCGGCCCACACGACCACCTCGCCGCCATTGCCGCGCGGCACCTGGATCAGCCGGACCCGCTGCGAGTCCGCGGGCGACGATGTGGTGTCGACCATGAACACGACGGAAGCCTCGAGGCCCTTGGCGCCGTGCACCGTCATCACCCGCACCTCGTCGCGCGTGATCTCCATGTCGCGCTTCACCTCGGTGTCGGCGGAGCGCAGCCAGGCCATGAAACCTTGCAGCGAGGCCGGTGCCTTGCGCTCGCAGTTCAGCGCCAGCTCCAGAAATTCGTCGAGCGCATCGTTGGCTTCAAAGCCGAGCCGGCGCAGGATGCGCGCGCGGCCGCCGTCACCGCCGAGCAGCCAGGCGTAGAACGCGAAGGGCGTTTCCTCGCGCGCACGAATCTCGCAGGCTTCCAGGCGCCGCAGCACGGTCGCGAATTTCTCGCTTTCGGCGGCATGCTCGCCGAGCGCGCGACGCAGCGATCCCCTGCGATCATGCGCCAACTGAAACAGGTCGTCGTCGTCGAGACCGAACAGCGGGCTCTTCAGCGCCACCGCCAGCGCGAGATCGTCCTGCGGCAGCAGCAGCGCGTCGGCGAGGTTCATCAGGTCGATGATGGCGATGTGCTCGGTCAGCTTGAGCCGGTCGGCACCGGCGACGGGGACGCCAGCGTGCTTCAGCGCCTGGATCACCGCGTCGAACGCGTTGCCGCGCCGGCGCACCAGGATCAGCATGTCGCCGTACCGCAGGGGTCGCCGCTCGCCTTCATGTCCGGTCAGCGTGCCGCTCTCGACCAGCCGCTTGATCTCGGCCTGGATACGGCGCGCGAGCTTGACCTCGGGACTGGTGACGGCGACGCCATCGAACGGCGCACGCCAGCCCTCGATCTCCTGCCGATCGTCGGCTTCGGCGAGATCCCATAGCTCGATCACGCTGGGACCGGCGTCAGCGAGCGCATTGTGCAGGGGATGGCCGATCTCGATCGAATGGATGCTCTTGTAGATCGCGGGATCGCGGAAGACGTGGTCGACCGAATGCAGGATCGCGGCGCCCGAGCGGAACGAGTAGGTGAAGGCAACAGGATCGAACTTCAGCCCCGCTGCGGTGAACTTTCGGTGCAGCTCGCGCCGGCGCGCGTCGAATTCGTGGGGCGCCGCGCCCTGGAACGAGAAGATCGATTGCTTCTCGTCGCCGACGGCGAAGACCGTGCGGTTCAACCCCTCGCGCGCGCCTTCGCCGGCCGTGAACTCGGAGATGATATGCGCGACGATGTCCCATTGCCGCGGGCTGGTATCCTGGGCCTCGTCGATCAGCACGTGATCGACGCCGCGGTCGAGCTTGTAATGGACCCAGCCCGAGGAGATGCGGTCGAGCATCGCCAACGTCTTGTCGATGAGATCGTCGTAGTCGAGCAGCCCGCGCTCTTGCTTTTCGCGGCGGTAGTTCGCGGCAGCGGCGGTCGCGATATGCAGGAGAGCCGCGGTGCGGTCACGTACGGTCAACGCGCGGCGCTTCTCGACCAGTTCACTGATGCGCAGCGCTTCGTTCTCGAACAGGCGCGCGACGGAGGGATTGTGCTCGCAAAACTTCTTGGACAGCACCGCCTTGCGCGGCAGCTTGTCATCGGTGAGGAAGACGGACAGATAAGCATCGACCTGCGCCGCGCCGGAGAAGGCCTTCGCCTCGCGGAGGCGGCTGGCCTGGTCGTTGTCGGACTTGCTGCCGTCCTCCAATGCAAAGGCGATGTCGTCCCAGCGTGACCGCGGCAGGAACGGACCATCGAGAATCTCGGTCTCGACGTCCTCGATGCGATCGCTCCTGTCGACGCCCAGCACGGCTGCCATCTGTTCGGCGGCCGCGCCGGCGTTGCCGGCTTCGTCGGTCCAGGCCATGAAATGGTCGCGGCTGAGACAGGCTTCGCGCACCACCTCCTTGAAGGTGACGTCGGCCGCACTCGCCATCGCCGTCAGCAGCGCGCGGCCGGTGACGCTGTCGGGTTCGCGCGCGGCCTCCAAGAATACCTTCAGATTGGCGCGTTCCATCATGTCGGTCTGGTCGCGGTCGTCCATGACCGCGAACCGCGCCGGCACATTGGCCTCGAACGGGAATTGCTGGAGCAGGCGTGTGCAGAGCGCGTGGATGGTCTGCACCTTCAACCCGCCCGGCGTCTCCAGTGCGCAGGCAAACAGCTTTCGCGCCTCGCGGCGCAGTTTTCGGTCCGGGTGCGGAATACCGACGGCGCGGATCGCGGCATCGAGCCCGGCATCGTCGAGCGTCACCCAATGGCCAAGCGTGGTGAACACGCGTTCGGCCATGTTGGCGGCGGCGGCCTTGGTGAAGGTGATGCAGAGGATCTTTTCCGGCGGCACCCCTGACAGCAGCAGGCGGATCACGCGCTGCACCAGCACATGAGTCTTGCCCGAGCCGGCGTTGGCCGACACGAAGGCCGACGCGGTCGGATCGGATGCGCGCGCCTGCCGCGCACGCACTTCGTCCGGGATGGGGCGGGGCGCCTTTACCATTCCTCGATCCCCAATCCGCCGGCCGCCGACCATTCCTTGATCCGGGCGAGATCGTCATAGGCGCCGTAGCGGTTGGTCCACATCGGCAGGTTCAGCGAGGTGTAGGGCTGGTTCGGATCGTCGAAGGCGCGGATCAGCGCCTCCAGCTTGGCCCGCGCTTCGGCTGCAGCCGTATCCGGCGGCTGCGGCTCGTCGCCCGGCTTGTACTTGAGCTCGAGGATGCGCTCCTCGCCCGGCGGATTGTTGCCGCTGAGGCGAACGTAGACGAGCTGGCTGACCGACGCGCCGGCGCCGATGTCGGGGAAGCCGCCCTCGCGCAGGATCGCAGCCTCCAGGGTCAGCTGCGGCGACAGGCCCATGCGGACCTGCTTGCCGGTCGGCGGTTGCCCGGTCTTGTAGTCGAGGATGGCGTAGCCGCCGCCCTGGCGCCGCTCGATGCGGTCGGCGCGGGCGGTGAGCTTAAAGCTGCGCTCGCTGTCGAGCGGGATCGAGATCTCGCCGCGGGTCTCGGCGGTAATCGCCTCGATCGCATCGCGCCGCGCCGTCTCCCACTCGCCGAACCATTGCGCGATGCGCTGAAAGCGCGGCCACCACAGCGCGCGCGCCTCGGGCCGCTCCATCAGCGGCGCGAAGTATTTCTCGCCGATCGCGCGCAGCACGCGGGCGGGATCATCGGGCAGGCGCGTGGCGAATGTCTCGGTGAACTCGCCGAGCGCATCGTGGATCGCCGAGCCGCGATCGGCGGCCGAGAGCGGCATGTCGACGGGATCGAGTGCATCGAGCCGCAGGATGTACTTGGCGTAGATCGTGTAGGGATCGCGGAGCCAGTCCTCGATCGCGGTCACCGACATCTGCAGCGGCCGCGTCGCGCGCGGTGGCCGCGGCTCCGGCTGCTCGATCGGCTCGACCTTGGCGGGCTGGTCCAGTGCGCCCGCGAATTGCACGTATTTCTGGCCCGCGCGAACCGCCGCCTTCCAGAGATCGTCGCCGGCGACGGCCTCGAGCCGGTGCAGGAAGCGCGAGGCCACCGCGGGAGCGCCGCCGGCTTTGGCGGAATGCGTGAGGATCACCTCGCCGCCGCCGAGCAGCTGGGCGAAGTCGTGCGCGGAGAGGCCGATACGGCGCTCCGGCAGATCGAGACCAAGCTCGTGCCGCATCGGCCGGCTCAGCCAGGGATCGATCCGCGGCGCCGGCGGCCACACGCCCTCGATCAGGCCGCCGATGATGACGCGGTCGGCCTGCATCAGGCGCGATTCCAGCGGGCCGTAGATCTGCAGGCGCGCGCCGGGCTTGTCGCGCCGACGCACCGCGCGGTCGCTGAACGCGGTCTGGAACAGTTCGGCATAGTCGGGCAGCGTCACCATCAAGCCGCTGGTGGTGCCACCGCGCAGGAGATCGTCGAAGGCGCCGGCGAGCGCGAGGCCTTCGCGCTCCTCGAAGGCGAGCGGGATGCCCTGCTCGTCGCGCGACAGCTCGATCATGATCTCGCGATGCCGATGTGCGAGCTCGGCGAAGTCGAACGGCCTCGACGACGCCAGGCTCTCGATCGGAGCCAAGGCCTTCTGCAAGGCCTCGATCAGCGCCTCGATGCGATCGAGATCCTCGGCCTCGAGGTGTGCGCGAGGTTCGGCGGCGTGCAGCGCAGAAACCTCCTTGCGCCAGAGCTTGGCCAGCTCCTCGCGAAAGCGGTTGAATTCGCGCAGCAGGCCACCCGTGCCCGCAGGCGGGCGCGTGCCGCGCAGGACTGCGAGCTCGAGCCCCTCGATCGCCAGCTTCCACGCGCCGGGCGCACGGCCGAGCCGGCACAGCGGATGCTTCAGCATCGCCAGCAGCGTCGGCGGTTCCAGTCCCCTGGTCGCAGCCTCGGCCGCCAGCCGTGCAAACACGCCCGCGGAGGTTTCCATCAGCACGTCGCCGCCGGAATCGTCGAAGGCGAGATCCCATCGGGTCAGCGCGGCGATCACGCGCCGCGCCAGCGCGCGATCCGGCGTCACCAGCGCCGCTGATTTGTCGAGATGCTGCGCCTCGCGCATCGCGATGGCGATCGCGAGCGCTTCCATTTCCGGATTGGGCGCCTCGACGACTGCGAGATTTGTCATGCCGCCCGCGATCTTCGCGGCGACGTCAGGTTGCTTCAGGCGGTCGTGCCAGACTTCCGTGTTCGCCGACGGCCGCATCGATTCGGACGCGAGCAGATCGCGGCCACCGTCCGCCGGCGGCTGCAGGATCTCGACGTCGCTGCGCTTGATGCCGAAGCGATCCAGCAGCGCATGCATCGCATATTGCGGATGATTCGACGCCGGATGCTCCGTGAACTTGCCGAGCGAATCGCGCACGCCGCCGATCGTCCGCCAGGCGTCGTCGTCGAGATCGGTGTCGAGGCCCGGCAACACCACGGCGCCGTGCGGCAGCGAGGCGACCGCATGCAAGAACTTTGCGGTGGCCGGCATCGAACCGGTGGAGCCGGCTGCGATCACGGGTCCATGCGGATGCGCAGTCAGGCGTTTGGCTTCCGCCGCGATCAGGAGATCGCGCCGTGCCGCGGGCTCGATGCGGTTGATCTCCGCGAGATGATTGGGCCAGGCGATGCGGGCGATGCGCAGGAATTCGAGCGAGTGCTGCCAGTAGCGATCGAGCATGTCAGGCACGAGGCCGTCGAGCGCGCTCCACGCGACGCCGCGCGTCACCATGTCGTCGATCAGGCGGGCGAGGTCGCCGGCCAATGCCAGCGTCGACGCGGGTCCGCCGACCACCAGCGGCGCCAGCACCGGGCCCTTGGCCCAGGCGGCGACGAGCTGCGCCAGCGTCAGCCGCCGCTCCAGCTCGCCGAGCCGCGGCGGAATGTCGAGCGGCGTTGCGCCGGAAAACTGCTCGCTTTCGTCGGCAAAGGCCAGCTCGTCCTCGTCGATGTCGCCGAGCGCGACGATGCGCGGCAGCACCACGGCGTCCGCGGCCATTTCGTCGAGGAAGATCTCGCGGACGACGCGCATGGCGCGCCGCGTCGGCAGATAGAGCGTGGCGTCCGCCAGCCGCGCCGGTTCCTTGCGCGCCTCGAATCCGTCGACCAGCCGCCCGTCGAGCAGGGCCGCGACGATGGTGCGTAGGAACGGAACTGAGAGGGGAACGCTGAAAACGCGCATGTGCTGCCTGATTCGGGGATCAGGCGCCAATATAGGCAGGCGGATTCAAATGGTCATGGGGCGAGAGGAAGTCGTCCCCGCTGTTCGCTACCTTACGCGACGCTCTCCAGGAACGCCTCTTCCGCGGCCTGGACCGCGTCGGGCGTGCCGACATGCATCCAGACGCCGTCGAGGCGGAGGCCGAACAGGCGCTCCTGCTCATTGGCGCGGTCGAACATCTTCGTCAGCGAGAACTCGCCCTGCGGCGCGCCTTCGAAGATCTTCGGCGACAGGATGGCCGCGCCCGCATAGACGAACGGGACGATCTCTTTTTCCTTGCGCTTGCGCAGGCTCCCGTCGGGCAGCATGCCGTAATCACCGCGGCCGCTATAGCCGATGCTGGTCGCCGTCGGCGCCATCAGCAGCAGGATGTCCATGCTTGCAGGGTCGAAATTTTCCGCGAGCCGCGTCAGGTTGGAGCGGACGCCGTCGATCCACAGCGTGTCGGAATTGACGTGGAAGAACGGCGCATCGCCGAGCAGCGGCAGCGCCTTGACCACGCCGCCGCCGGTGCCGAGCACCTGGTCGCGCTCGTCCGAGATGGTCACGCGCGGGTGCTGGCGCGTTGCGGTGTGCTGGATGATCTGGTCCGGCAGATAGTGCACGTTGACGACCGCGTCGGTGACGCCGGCCTGGCCGAGCTTGTCGAGCACGTGGTCGAGCAGCGGCTGGCCGGCCACCGGCACCATCGGCTTCGGCATCTTGTCCGTCAGCGGACGCATGCGCAGGCCGAACCCTGCGGCGAGCACCATGGCTTTGGTCGGTTTGACGGACATGCTTGAGCTTTCTCGAACCTCAAATTCGCGTTTGCAGCAATCCTAGCACGGGCCGGGATCAGCCGCACCGCATCTCGACGGCCTTAGCCACTCGCCGTGACGGTTGTGCGACGTGTGTTGCGCTCACGCACTCACGGCTGTGGAACGCGCCTTTTTCTTCTTGTCCCCGACTTTCAGGAAATTGACGCCGATCTGGTCGCCATTCACCCAGGCCAGTTCGCAGCGCCGGTACGCAAGTCCGGTCGACGACAGCAGCAGAAAGAATTCCTTCAGGTGCAGGCCTTCGACCGAGCCGTCGATGGTCAGCTTGGCGCCGGTCTCGGAGACGTCCTCCATGGTGCATTCGCGCCGCCAGGTGCCGTCGATGCCCATCATCTGGGCCGCAATCCCACGTTCGAAAACAACCCTGTTGTTCCCGCGCTGGTCCGTCTTGACCGCCATCTGCCCCGCTCCAGCCCCGTCTTTGTCCGGCTGCCCGCGGCCGATCATACTGATGCGATGGCTAACGGCTGGTAAACCGGTTCCGGCTCAGGATCGCGGCGGCGGCACGTTTGCGATGTACCAGTCGCGCAGATGCGCGAGCGCGGGATGGGCGAGAGAGCGCTGGAGATAGGTCCAGATCCGCGGCTGGTGGCGCAGGTAATGCGGCTTGCCGTCGCGGCGGTTGAGCCGGGCGAAGGTGCCGAGCAGACGCGTGTTGCGCTGCGCCGACATGATGGCATAGAGCTCGGCGAAGCCGGCCGCATCGAAGCTTGCATCCGCAGCGCGGCGCGCCTTGATGTAGCGCGACAGCAGCGTCAGCTCGAGGGTCTCAGGCACGTCGATGCGCGCATCTTGAAGCAGCGACACCACGTCATAGGAGTGCGGCCCGAGCACGGTGTCCTGGAAGTCGATCACGCCGACGCGCGCCATGCCGGTCCGATCCGCAAGCCAGATCAGATTTGGCGAGTGATAGTCGCGGATGATCCAGGTCTTCGGCGCGGCGAGCGGCTTCTTCAGCAGCTCGCGCCACATCGAAAAAAACTCCGCGCGCTTCTCCTCGCTCAGCGGCGCGTCGCGGTCGGGCAGATACCATTCCGGCATCAGACCGATTTCAATCAGCAGCGCGTCGGTGTCCCAAGCGGGAATGGTATAGGTCTGCCCGTCCAGCGGCAGCGTTTCCGGCAGCGTCTTGCCGTGCAGCGCGGCCAGCACGTCGGTCGCGGCCTCATAGCGCTCGGTGATCGGCCGCGGCGGATCGCCTTCGATCACGCCTTCGCTGCCGAAATCCTCCGAGATCAGGAAGCCGTGGTCGAGATCGAAATGATGGATCTTCGGCGCCGAGATCCCCGCGGCGCGCAGGCCTTCGTCCACGGCGACGAACGGCTTGATGTTTTCCGCCAGATGCACCGCGGCGCTGTAGGATTTTCCGTTGTAGATCGCGGCGCCGTCGGGGCGTTGCGGCGAGTTCATGAGGATGACGACGCCGCCGTCGCGGATCAGCCGCGCATAGGAGCGCGTCGAGGCGTCTCCGGCCATGCGCTTGCGCGTCGCATCGAGATAGCCCGACACTTCGAGGAATTCGCGCAGCGTCTTCAGCCGCGCAACCGTCGCCGCGCTCTTGCCGTAACCTGTGATGTCGGCGGCGCGCGCATTCGAGCCGAGCGCAGGGCGATGCGTCAGGGCGATGTCGATGCGATCTTCCGGCATCGCGGACGGCGCACGCTCGGGCCATTCGATCAGAACCAGCGTCGCGTCCGGCAGCGGCGACAGCCCGATCTCCTCAAGCTCGCTCTCGTCCTCGACGCGATAGAGATCGGCATGCATCACCGCAAAGGCTGCGAGCTCGTAGCCCTGCACCAGCGTGAAGGTCGGGCTCGGCACTTCCAGCTCGTCGTCGCCGGCGAGATAGCGGATCAGGCTGCGGGCCGCGGCCGTCTTTCCGGCGCCGAGATCGCCTGTCAGCGTGATGGTGTCGCCGGGACCGACCAGCAAAGCGAGATCGGCCATCAATTGCGCGGTGGCCGTCTCGTTGACAAGCGCGACGGAGAGTTTGGTGGGCTCGCTCATTCGGCGGCGTCGCGATGCGCCGCCTGGTCGGTCGGGAAATCGCAGATCACGACCGTGCCCTTGCCGACGACCGAATCCACCTGCACCTTGCCGCCATGCAGCTCGACGAAGGAGCGCACCAGCGACAGCCCGAGCCCGGCGCCGCGATGACGCGAGCCCTGCGAGCGGCTTTCGAACCAGTTGAACACCTTGTCCTTCATGTCGGCGGGTATTCCAGGTCCGGAATCTGTCACAATGAAGACCACGCTGCGGTCGGTGCGGCGCGCACTGATGCCGACGGTGGAGTCCGGCGGCGAGAAGCCGACGGCGTTGGCGAGGAGGTTATAGAGCACCTGCACCACGCGCTTCTCGTCGCCGATGAAGCTGCCGACATCGGGCGCGATCTCGACCTTGAGGCGGATGCGGTCGGTGGCGAGCCGGTCCTGGATACCTTCGGCGGCGAGTTCGATGGTCTTGCTGACGTCGACCGGGCCGAGCTCCAGCTTCATGGCGCCGGCGTCGATGGTGGCGAGATCGAGAATGTTGTTGGTCAGCGCCAGCAGTGCGTTGGTCGATTTGGTGACGTAGTCGAGATATTCGGCCTGCTTCGGCGTCAGCGGTCCGGTCGAGGGGTCGCTGAGGAAATGAGCGAAGCCGATGATGGTGGTGAGCGGCGAGCGCAGCTCGTAGGAGACGTGGTGGACGAAATCCACCTTCATCTGGTCGGCGGCTTCCAGCGCCTCGTTGCGCTCGCGCAGCGCGCGCTCGACGTTCTCGGTGTCGGTGATGTCGAGGAACGTCAGCATGGTCGCGCCGTCATGCAGCGGACGGATCATGCCGTCGAGCACGCTGCCGTCCTTGCGCTCCAGCTTCAGCGGCACGTCGGCGCGATTCTCGATCGAGGTGATGGCTTCGCGGATCTGGCGCCAGACGAGCGGGTCGTCGAACAGCTGGTGGCACCAGCCTTCGACGGTCTGGATGTGCGGCTCCTCGCGCATGGCGTCGTTCGACAGCTTCCACATCCGCAGGAAGGCCGGATTGAACAGCTGCGCCTTGCCGTTGCTGCCGAACACGGCGACGCCCTCGGCGAGGCTGTCGAGGGTCTCGCGCTGGACCCGGATCATGCCATCGAAGCGGCGGGCCAGCTCGAGGCTCTCGGTGACGTCGTCGAACAGATAGGTGACGCCGCCTTCGGGGTTGGGCGTGGTGACGACGGACAGCGCGCGACCGTCGGGCAAATACCAGGTGTCCTTGGCGGCTTCGACCGCGCGGTAGGCCTCGTGCAGCTTGGCCTTCCAGGCGCGGAAGTCCGGCTGCTCCTGCAATTTGCGCGCGGCGCGGAGCCGGTCGAGCACGCTGGAATCGTCAGGGTGGGCGTCGAGGAAGGTGCGGTCGAGGTCCCACAGCCGCCGGTAGGAATCGTTGTAGAAGGCGAGCCGGCGCTGGCCGTCGAACACGGCCACGCCGGAAGAGAGCTGGTCGAGCGTGCGGCGATGGGCTTCCGCCATCCGCACCAGCGCCGCGCTCAGCGCGTCCGCCTCCGATGCGTCGATCGCGACGCCGACGCTGCCGTGGCCGACATTGGCGGCCCGCACGTCGTACATGCGCCGCTCGCCGCCGATCACGATCGGCAGCCGCGAGGTGAAGTGAGCTGCCTCCTTCAGGCTGCGCTCCATCGCGGCGCGGTCGGCGCTGTCGAGCAGCTCGAGCCTGCGCTCCTGGGCGTCGATGATGCTGGTCGCTTCCGTCGCGCGGACATAGGCGGGGTTGGCGAAGACCAGCGCGCCGTTCCCGCTCTTGGCCCAGATCGGCCATGGTGCGGCAGCGGCGAAGCCGCGCAGCATCTCGGTCTCGTCGGAGAGTGCCTTGTAGCGCAGATTGGTCTCGGCCAGATCGCGCCGCAGGCCGGACAATTCGCGAATCCGGACAATGGCCTGGCCGCCGATGGCGCGGCCGATCGCTTCCAGCGTGTGGCCGTTGGCAGTGGTCAGCGTGAGCTGGAAGCCGTCGCCGCGCTCGCGCAAGCCGTCGACGGCGTGATCCATCTGCAGCGCCGGTTCCGGCGGCAGCCAGGTTCCAAACGCGAGCACGCGCTGCGGCGACGAATCGCGCGGCAGCACCATCGAGATATCGCCCGAGATCTGCGCGCGATTGTCGCCGGCCGGCCAGGAGATCAGCACCTGCGGCTCGGCGAACAGCAGCGCGCCGAAGCGGTCGGCCTGCAACTGGAGTTCCCGAATCCGCAAGCGCAGCCCCGCCTCGTTCTTGGCGGTGCGCACGCGCGTTCGCATCAATAGGATCGCGGCCACGACCGTGAAGCCGAGCAGGGCCAGCGCGGTGGCGAGCACCGCGAGCTCCTGCCGGTTGAAATCCAGCAATATCGAAAGTGTGTCGACAAGGTCGGCGGCATCAGCCGGCTCAGCCGGCAGCAGCGCTGCGAGAGCGCCTCCCAACAAGCTGTTGCGCGCCAGCGAGGTGCACGACAGCAGCGTCCGACGCATCGACACGATCACGCCTGACATAGTTGCCCCAAGACCGCACGAATTGACCGCGCTGCGACCCCCGTCGTGCGCGAATCAAACGACAATACCCTCACCGCGACTCCACCGGTAAGAGTCCAGACCGTGAACGCAAAGGCGGTCCCACAAAAATGCCGGGCGCGGGTTCCGCCCTCACGTAATTCTGCGGATGATTCGGTTGATGGGGCCGTGCGTTAGCGCTGACGGGATGAGACTCGATCACGCTCCAACGGAGGTGCGTTCCCTCCCCCTTGTGGGGGAGGGCTAGGGAGAGGGGTAGCAAAGCAGGAAGTGCCAGTTGTTGATGATGTGAGGAAGACGGGTGTCCGATTGAAAGAGTCCCCGTGTGGCACCCCGCCCCCTCCCTGTCCCTCCCCCACAAGGGGGGAGGGAACGGAGAGAGCGTCGCTGTTGATTGGATTCGATGCGCTTACCGCCCCGTCGACCCAAAGCCGCCGGCGCCGCGATCGGTCGAGGACAGTGTCGCCACTGGAACCAGCGTGGCCTGGAGCACGGGCGCGATCACCATCTGCGCGATGCGCTCGCCGCGCTTGATCACGAAGGGGGCGGCGCCGTGGTTGATCAGGATTACCTTGATCTCGCCGCGGTAGTCGGCGTCGACAGTGCCCGGTGTGTTCAGCACGGTGACGCCGTGCTTGGCCGCAAGCCCGGAGCGTGGCCGCACCTGCGCCTCGTGCCCCGGCGGCAGTGCGATGGCAAGGCCGGTCGGCACCAGCGCATATTGACCCGATGCGAGCGTCATCGGCTCGTCCTCCGGCACCGCCGCCATCAGATCGAGGCCGGCGGCCTCCGCGGTCTGATAGGCCGGCAGCGGCAGGCCGTCCGCATGGGGCAGGCGCTGCAGTTCGACCGTGACTTTGCTGCTCAAGATGCCGGCTCCAGGGATTCGTCGACGGATGTGTCGGACACGCTCTTTGCGATATGCGCGACCAGTTCGATGGCGACCTGTTCCTTGGTCATGACAGGCCAGGAATCAACAATGATCTCGCCGTTGTTCTCGCCATTCTTGCTGATGAGGTGCACGGTGTTGCGGTCGCCGCCCATCACGCCGGTCGAGGGCGAGACGTCGTTGGCGACGATCCAGTCGCAGCCCTTGCGCGCGAGTTTTGACTTCGCGTTGTCGATGAGATGCTCGGTCTCGGCGGCGAAGCCGATCACCAGCGGCGGGCGCTTGTCGGCGAGTTTCGAGATCGTGGCGAGGATGTCGGGGTTTTCGACGAGCTGAAGCGGCGGCATGCCGGCGGAGGTCTTCTTCAGCTTCTGCTCGCCCTCGTTGGCGACGCGCCAGTCGGCGACCGCGGCGGCAAAGATCGCGATGTCGGCGGGCAGCGCGGCCTGCACCTGTTCCAGCATCTGCCGCGCGGATTCGACGTGCTTCACCGTCACGCCCTGGGGATCGTCGAGATCGACGGGGCCGCTCACCAGGATCACCTCTGCGCCCGCAGCTTGCGCCGCGGCAGCAATCGCAAAACCCTGTTTCCCCGAAGAGCGATTGGCGATGTAGCGCACCGGATCGATCGGCTCATGCGTCGGACCGGCGGTGATCAGCACGCGCTTGCCGGCCAGCGGCCGCGGCACCGGCGGCCGCAGCAATTTCTCGGCGGCAGTGGCGATCTCGATGGCTTCCGACATGCGGCCGACGCCGGCCTCGCCAGCTTCGGCCATCTCGCCGGAATTGGGCCCGATGAACAGGATGCCGTCGCGCTGAAGCTGCGCGACATTGCGGCGTGTCGCGGCGTTGTTCCACATCAATGGATTCATCGCCGGTGCAATCAGGACCTTGCGGTTGGTCGCGAGCAGGATGGCGCTGGCGAGATCGTCGGCATGGCCGTTCGCCATCTTCGCCATCAGATCGGCGGTCGCGGGCGCCACCACGATCAGATCGCAGTCGCGCGCGAGGCGGATATGGCCGGCGTCGAACTCGCTCTGCGGATCGAACAGATCGGTGTAGACGCGCTCATGGGAGAGGGCGCTGACCGAGAGCGGGGTGACGAACTGCTCGGCGGCCCTGGTCAGCACGCAGCGGACCTCGATGCGGCGCTCCTTCAGCCGGCGGATCAAGTCGAGCGACTTGAAGGCCGCGATGCCGCCGCCGATGATCAGCGTGACGCTGGCCTCAGGGACGGCGCCGGGGCGCAGGGACGCGGGTGCAGGGGATGCCTCGGGCGGTACCGCGAACGGCGTCAGCGGCTCCTCGCGGCCCTCGATCAACTCTCGCAGGATGACCCGAACCTCTTCCTCGACCGACCTGCGGTTCCTGGCCGAGCGCAGGCGCAGATAGGCTTTGACGGTGTCGTCGAGCTTGCGGATGGTCAGGCTTGCCATGGCGCCCTCCAGCACGAGATGATGGCGATGATATCATTTTAGTGATATCAATGCAATCATTCGGCGATCACAGATTCCGGACGGCGATCAGGATGCCGATGAAGGTCACCGCGATGATCCAGACTGCCACGGTGCGCCAGCGGTTCTTGCGGCCCTCGCTGCGCCCCATCGCGGCGATGCTCTCCGGCGACAGGCGGATGCCTTCCCGCGTCATGGTCTCGAGCTGCTCGAGCACTGCGACCGAGCGCTGGGCGATGTCGGGCAGGCGCATCAGCACCTTGGCGAGGTCGCCGCCGCCGGCCAGCGCGCCCTGCACCCGGCCGATCGGGCCGAGATTCCGCTCGATCCATTCGCGCACGACGGGGTCGGCGACCTTCCAGATGTCGAGCCTGGGATCGAAGCCGCGCGCCACGCCCTCGACCACGACCATGGTCTTTTGCAGCAGGATCAGCTCGGGCCGCGTCGTCATGTCGAACAGGCCGGTGACCTCGAGCAGCAGCGTCAACAGCCGCGCCATCGAGATTTCCTCGGCGGTGCGATTGTGGATCGGCTCGCCGATGGCGCGGATGGCTTGTGCAAAGTTCTCGACCGAGTGATGCGAGGGCACGTAGCCCGCTTCGAAATGCACCTCGGCGACGCGGCGATAGTCGCGGGTGATGAAGCCGAGCAGGATTTCGGCGAGGAAGCGCCGCTCCTTCATGCCGAGCCGGCCCATGATGCCGAAATCGACCGCGACGAGACGGCCGGCGTCATCGAGGAACAGATTGCCCGGATGCATGTCGGCGTGGAAGAAGCCGTCGCGCAGCGCGTGGCGCAGGAAACTCTGGATCACCTTGCGGCCGAGATCGGGCAGGTCGACCTGCGCTTCCGCCAGGCGCTTGTGATCGTTCAGCGCGATGCCGTCGATCCACTCCATCGTCAGCACGTTGTGGGTGGTGCGGTCCCAGTCGACTTCGGGCACGCGAAAATCCGGATCGTCGCGCGTGTTCTCCGCCATCTCCGACAGCGCCGCAGCTTCCAGCCGCAGGTCCATCTCCATCGCGACCGAGCGCGACATGGTGTTGATGACTTCGACGAGGCGCAGCCGTCGCGCCTCGGCGGAATAGGTCTCGGCCTTGTGCGCGACGAAGAAGAAATCGGAGAGGTCGCGGCGGAAGCGCGCGGACACGTTCGGCCTGAGCACCTTGACCGCGACAGGCTTGCGGATACCGTCTCGCTCGATCTCGCCGCGATGCACCTGCGCGATCGAAGCGGCGGCAACCGGCGCGCTGAGGCTGACGAACACGTCTTTCAGCGGCCGCTCCAGGGAGGTCGCGATTGCGGCTTCGGCTTCGGCTTGCGGGAACGGCGGCAGGCGATCCTGCAGGCTTTCGAGATCGCGCGCGATATTGAGGCCGACGACATCGGGGCGTGTGGCCAGGAATTGCCCGAGCTTGAGATAGGCCGGGCCCATCCGCGTCAGCGCGCGCGAGATCCGCGGGCCGTGCTTGTCGCCGCGTCGTTCGACGAGGCGTGCCAGTTTCAGCGCGAGCTGTCCGGGCGGCGGCACCAGGCTCGGGTCGACGGAGCCGAACACGCCCTCGCGCGCAAACACGAACGCGGCGCGGATCAGGCGCGTGATGTGGGTGATGGCAGAGATCACAAACGCCAGCCCGAATGCAGTGCGACGATGCCGCCGGTCAGGGTCTGCCAGCTCACGCGGGAAAAGCCGGCGTCGCGGATCATGTCGGCGAAGGCGTTCCGCTTCGGAAACTTGCGGATCGATTCGACGAGATATTGGTAGGATTCGGCATCGCCCGTGACCATGCGGCCGAGCGGCGGTATCACCTTGAACGAGAACAGGTCGTAGAGCTTGTCGAGGCCGGGCATCTCGACGGTGGAGAATTCCAGGCACAGGAAGCGGCTGCCGGGCTTGAGCACGCGATAGGCCTCGCGTAGCGCCTTGTCGATTTGGGGCACGTTGCGAATGCCGAAGGCGATCGTATATGCGTCGAAGCTGCGGTCGGCGAAGGCGAGCGCTTCGGCATTGCCTTCGACGAAATCGACCTGGGTGTCGAGGTGGCGCTTGGCGGCACGCTCGCGGCCCACCGCCAGCATGTCGGAATTGATGTCGCAGACGGTGGCATGGAAGCCGGAACCTGCCGCCTTGGCGGCGCGGAACGAGATGTCGCCGGTGCCGCCGGCAACGTCGAGCAGTTTGAACGGCCGGTCGCTTCGCGGCGGGTCCAGCGCATTGATCATGATGTCCTTCCAGACCCGGTGCAGGCCACCGGACATCAAATCGTTCATCAAGTCATAGCGCGACGCCACGCTGTGAAACACATCGTTCACCAGCGTCTGCTTGTCCCCCAGGGGAACGTCCCTGAAGCCAAAATGCGTGGTTTCGCCCGGCCGATCCATTACTCTACTCCAATGGGCGGACCATAGCCCGCCCGCCGCAATGGCGCTATCACACCGCCCTCATAAGGTGAATGCCTGACCATGCCTGAATTGCCCGAAGTCGAGACCGTCCGCCGCGGCCTTCAGCCCGTCATGGAGGGTGCGAAAATCGTCGTCGCGGAGGCCCGCCGGCCGGACTTGCGCTTTCCGTTCCAGCCCGATTTCGTCGCCCGGCTGCAGGGGCAGATCGTCACGGGGCTCGGCCGGCGTGCAAAATATCTCATGGCCGATCTCGGCTCCGGCGATGTGCTGCTGATGCATCTGGGCATGTCGGGCTCATTCCGCGTCATCAAGCCCGACAACGAGGCCGCGCCAGGCGAGTTTCACCATCCCAAGGGCAAGGACTCCGCGCACGACCATGTGCTGTTTCGGATGTCTTCCGGCGCCGACATCGTCTTCAACGATCCGCGCCGCTTCGGTTACATGAAAGTGATCGCGCGCAATGCGATCGAGGACGAGCCGCTCTTACGCGACCTCGGCCCCGAGCCGCTCGGCAACGAGTTCGACGCCGCGATGCTGGCGCGCGCCTGCCGGGACAAGACCACCAGCCTGAAGGCCGCGCTGCTCGACCAGCGCGTCGTCGCGGGCCTCGGCAACATCTATGTCTGCGAAGCCCTGCACCGCTCGCATCTGTCGCCGCGCCGGATCGCCGCGACGCTGTCGACGAAGAAGGGGGAAGCGACCGATCACGCCAAGCGGTTGGTCGGTGCGATCCACACCGTGCTGAACGACGCCATCAAGGCCGGTGGTTCGTCACTGCGCGACCATCGCCAGACCTCGGGCGAGCTCGGCTATTTCCAGCATTCCTTCAAGGTCTATGACCGCGAAGGCGAGACATGCGCGACGCCGCGCTGCGGCGGCACGATCAAGCGTTTCACCCAGAACGGTCGTTCGACCTTCTGGTGTCCGAAATGTCAGAAGTGACGTAGTGCGGCTACAAATGCTGGCGCACGGCCATTTTGCCTGACGAGTCAGACGCCTGCGCGCCGTCGCCGCGATAGCTTGGCAAGCAGCCCTTCTACTGTGCATGGGGTTGTTTTCGAGATCTCGTTCGAGGGCGCGTTGGTCCTCGCCTGAAACCGCGAAGCGAAGCAATCCGGCCGGGCTGTAGGCCGGATTGCTTCGTCGCCTGGGCTCATCCACCGGACGGCGAAGAGCCCGTCTGGCCTCGAGCGATCGCCCCGCTCAGGACGCCAGAACGGTGGTCTCGTCGGCCGACCGCTCGCTGGCGGCGTGCATCATCCCGTCCGCTGCCGACAGCACCTGATCGATCAGCAGATTGCCGGTGGAGAGCTCGAGACGAGTCTCGATCCAGCGCCAGAGGCCGCGGATCTCCTCGGTCGACTTGCCGTTCGGCGCGAACTCGCTGACGGCGAGGCCCGAGGCAAGCGAGTCCTGGTGGTCGTTGCGCATCGCGATCAGCGGGCGTGCGAGCACCTCGGCGAGATCGAGCGCGGCTTCCTCGGCGAGCGTGTTGGCCGCGTTGTCGATGCGCTGGCCGCGGATCGGCGTCTGGTTCAGCACGAAGCTATAGGAACGCTTCCAGGCGCGCGCGACGCTGACGGTGGAGGCGGTCGCCTCGATGTCGGCGACGCTCGGGCGGGCTGGGATCAGGCAGAGATCGGAATGGCGGATCGCGGCGGTGGTCGCGGCGGAGAGGCCGGCCGCGGTGTCGACGATCGCGAGCTGGAGGCCGCTGTCGGCCAGCATCTTCAGCCGCGGCGCGAAATCGGCGGCGTGATAGATCGGCTCGACGACGAGATCGTCGTTGTTGCGGCGGCGGGCCCAGTTGGACAGGGTGCCCTGCGGGTCGGTCTCGATCAGGCGGACGGTGAAGCCGGCCTGCCTGGCAGCCAGCGCGAGGCCGATGGCGAGCGTGCTCTTGCCGCTACCACCCTTTTGGGTGGCCAGTACGATCGTGTGCATTGGACGATGAATCCTTTGGAGTGCCTGGGTCTTTGGGGTAACGCCACGCGAACGTGCATCGCTTCTGGATGCTGAGCTCTTCTCGCTCAGGACGTGCCCTGCCCGATCCAAAGGGGACCGCGGATGTCCGAATCAACACTGACGATGATGGCAGAATCGGGAATGCCAGTTAATCCGTACCAGTACTGGACCCGTAGAAGTGCGTATGATGTGCTCGCCGTCGTGAACAAGAAGAAGGGTAAGCGGCATGAGCGGCAACTGGCGGGACCGGACGGCTACCACTTTTGAATGCCAGAAGATGCCGGCGGTCTCGAGCCGCGGCATGGTGGTGAGCAACCACCCGCTCGCCTCCAGCGCCGGCGCCGAGATGCTGGCGGCCGGCGGCAACGCCATCGATGCCGCGATTGCGACGCTGTTCACGCTGACCGTGGTCGAGCCGATGATGGTCGGCATCATCGGCGGCGGCATGGCCCATATCAGGCTCGCCGATGGCAGCCACCGCGTCATCGACGGCCAGAGCACGGTGCCCGCTTCGGTACGCGACACCACCTACACCTCCAGGCCGGGCTCGGCTCACGACGTGTTCGACACCGTCGGCAACGAGAACCTCAACGGCCCGAAAGCGGTTGCGACCCCGGGCTCGCTGAAAGCCTGGTGCGAGACGCTGCGGCGCTTCGGCACCATGAGCCTCGCCGACGTCATGCAGCCCGCGATCAAGCACGCCGCGCGCGGCTACGCGGCGACGCCCTATTTGCACGAATGCATCAGCGAAAGCGCCGCCGAGATGCGCAAGGACAAGCCGATCGCGGCGATCTTCCTGCCCGGCGGTGAGCCGCTCAAGGTCGGCGAGCGCGTGGTGCAGGCCGAATATGCGGAGACGCTCCGCTACATCGCCGAACACGGCGAGCAAGCGCTCTACGAGGGGCCGCTCGGCGACATCCTCGCCGACTACATGGAAAAGGCCGGCGGCTTCATCCGCCGTAACGATCTGACCAGCTACAAGACCGTCGAGCGGCAGCCGATCCGCGCCGACTATCGCGGCTGGGCCATCTTTGGCCCGCCGCCGCCTGCGGCTTCCGGTGTGCATATCGCGCAGATGCTGAACATTCTTGAGGGGTATGACATCGGCAGCCTCGGCTTCGGCACATCAGAGACAATTCATTATCTCGCCGAAGTCCTGAAGATCGCCTTCGCTGATCGCGCCGCCGCCAGCGGCGATCCTGACTATGTCGGGGTGCCCGTGGAGAAGCTGACCTCGAAGGCTTACGCCGAGGAGCGCCGCGGCGCGATCGATCCGGCGCGGGCGCAAGCCTGGGGCGCCGGCGTCATGCAGCTCGAAAGCGCGCACACCACGCACATGACGGCGGCCGATGGTTTCGGCAACGTGGTCGCGACCACGCAGACCATCAACAACCTGTTCGGCGCCAAGATCATGATTCCGGGCTTGGGGGCCATCGCCAACAATTACATGAACCTGTTCGATCCGCGGCCGGGCCACGCGCTGTCGCTTGCGCCGGGCAAGCGCGTCACGACCTCGATGTCGCCGATGATGGCGCTACGCGACGGCAAGCTGCGCTATGCGCTGGGCCTGCCCGGGGGAAAGCGCATCTTTCCGAGCGCGATGCAGGCGCTGATCAACCTGATCGACCACGGCATGAGCTTGCAGGAAGCGGTCGAGGCGCCGCGCGTCTGGACCGAGGGCAACGCGCTCGAGGTCGAGCAGGCCGTGCCCGAGGCCGTGCGTGAAAAACTCGCGATGCTCGGCCACAAGGTTGAGCCTGTCGCAACGGTTGCCGGCGGCATGAACGGCATCGCCTTCCACGACGACGGCACCATGACCGGCGCCGCCTGCTGGCGTGCGGATGGCACGCCGGTCGGGATCTCCGGCGGCCTCGCGAAGAGCGGGATCCGGTTCAGGCTGAGTTGATTGCTATTTCCGCACGCAGATCACGCGCACGACGGCGGCCTTCGCATCAGTCGACGTGCCGTTCGCGGTGACCGCGTTCGCCTTCAGGAAATCGCGCACCACATCGGCGGAGACCATCACCGCCTGTGACGCCGGCACCGCTGTCGAAGGACCCGCGACCATCGCCGGCTTCAGCAGCGCGATGCCGACGAATTTTCCATCGTTGTCGATGGTCGGGCTGCCGGAGAAGCCGACGGCGGGCGGTGGCGACAGCGCGGAGTCGCTCGCCGTCACCGGCGCGAGCGCTCCGCTGACGCTCGACACGCCGGCTGCGCCGCCCTGGCTTTGGGGATCAGCGATGCCGACGACATCGACACTTGCCTTCGCCGCGCCGCCAGCGAGGCTGAGCGGCTTCAAGCCGCGCGTGCCATAGATGTGCAGCAGCGCGAGGTCGTGCTCCTTGTCCTCGGCGAGGCGATCGGCATTGCCGTAGCCGCCGATTGTGATCGCGAGGCAGGAATCGGTGACGAGACGATCCGTGACGATCGCACCATCGTCGCTGACGACGAGGCCGGTGCCATATTCGACGGTCTTGCGCGGCGGCGGTCCGGCCTGGGGCGCCGTGGGAAACGCATTGAACGCGCTCGACATCGCGATCACGACCGGCTCGACCGTGTTTTCGGTCGCCTGGTCGTAGAGGATCGTCATGATCCGGACCTCGTCACCCTTGAAGGTCCCGCGCACGTAAAACTTCTTCAGGCCTTGCAACCCTGAAAGCACGAAGAAGCCCGGCTTCACCACGGTGTAGTCGACCTTGCGCCCGGCCGGCTCCTTTTTCTCTGTTTCAGCGAGTTTTGCGCTGGTCGGGTTCGCTTCCTTGCGGCGGCTGAGCAGCACCTGCACCGTTCCCGTGGGCGAGCTCCATTTCGAGCCGCTGGCGTCGGTGGCCTGCTGCGGCACCAGTTTGGAGGGAATGCCGAGCCGCGCGCCGCTTGTCATCTCCGTCACGATCTTCCAGCCGACGCTGTCCTGCTTGCGCCGTGCGGTCTCGGCGAGCGCGGCGCGCTCCTGCGGATTCAGCACACCGGTCGGCTTGCCGCCCTTGGCCTTCTGGTATTCCTTGATGGCGTCGACCATGCGCGAGCTGACGTCGCCGGTGATGGCGCCGTTATATTCGCCGACCCAGGCCAGGTCGGATTGCAGCGACAGCCGCTCGGCCTGCGCCATCGCGTCGGCCGTTTCCGACGGCGTCTGCAGGGCGGGCGGCTTGATCGGCACGGTCTGGACCGCCTTTGGCTTGGTGCCGGGGACCTGCGGCGTCGTCATCTGGGCGCCGGCGCCTGTGGCCGACGCCAACATCAGTGTTGCCGCAAGCATCGATCTCATGACAAATCCAGCCAGCCCATTGAACGCGCTGCCATTGAAGCACATCTCGTTGGTCGCGAACAATCTCGGGGTGGTTCAGGAGTAAGAGACAGTGCTGAGCCCGGACGAACTCGAACGCTATGCCCGTCATATCGTGCTGCGCGATGTCGGCGGCCCCGGCCAGGCCGCGCTGAAGCGGGCCTCCGTGCTGGTGATCGGCGCCGGCGGGCTCGGCGCGCCCGCGCTGATGTACCTGGCTGCCGCCGGCGTCGGAACGCTCGGCGTGGTCGATGACGACGTGGTGTCGTTGTCCAATCTTCAGCGCCAGGTGATCCACACGACGCCCGACATCGGCCGGCACAAGGTCGAGAGCGCGGCTGAGCGGATCGCGGCGCTCAATCCGCATGTGAATTTCGTTGGTCATGCCACGTGGCTCAATGCCGACAATGCGCTGAGCCTGATCGGCGATTACGATCTCGTGCTCGACGGGTCCGACAATTTCTCGACGCGCTATCTGGCCTCGGACGCCTGCTTCTTTGCGAAGCGGCCGCTGATTACCGCGGCGCTCGGCACATTCGATGGTTCACTCACCACCATCCGTGCGCACGAGACGAACGAGCAGGGTGAGTTCAATCCGACCTATCGCTGCCTGTTTCCGGAGGCGCCGCCGCCCGGCACCGTGCCGGCTTGCGCCGAAGCCGGCGTCATGGGTGCGCTTGCGGGCGTGATGGGCTCGATGATGGCGCTGGAGGCGATCCGCGAGATCGTCGGTTTCGGCGACGGCCTGGTCGGCCGCCTCCTGATGATCGATGCGCGCGCGATGCGCTTCGAAACGCTGCGCTACGCGCGCGACCCGGCCAATCCGCTCAATGGCGACGGGCCTGTCATCGCCGATCTCAGCGCCCACCGCACCTGAGTGCGATCGGTCTTCAGCCTCAGAGCATGCTCGGCAGCACGCGATCCGGCGGCTTGTGGGCATCGAGGAAGGTGCGGATGTTGATGATCACCTTCTCGCCCATCTCGACGCGGCCCTCGATCGTGGCCGAGCCCATGTGCGGCATCAGGATCACCTTGCCGGCCTTCGCAAGCCGCACCAGCTTCGGATTGACCGCAGGCTCGTGCTCATAGACGTCGAGGGCGGCGCCGCCGATCTCGCCGCCTTCGATCAGCTTGATCAGCGTGTCCTCGTCGGTGACTTCGCCGCGTGCGGTGTTGACGATGTAGGCGTCCTTGCGGATCAGCTTCAGCCGCCGCGCCGACAGCAGGTGATAGGTTGCCGGCGTGTGCGGACAGTTCACCGAGATGATGTCCATCCGCGCCAGCATCTGGTCGAGGCTTTCCCAATAGGTCGCGCCAAGCTCTTCGGCGATCTTCGGCGCGACGGGACGGCGGTTGTGATAGTGGATCTGCAAGCCGAAGGCGCGGGCGCGGCGTGCCACCGCCTGGCCGATACGGCCCATGCCGATGATGCCGAGGCGCTTGCCGCCGATGCGGTGGCCGAGCATCCATGTCGGCGACCAGCCTGCCCAGGGCTTTCCTTCCGTCAGCACCGAAGCGCCCTCGATCATCCGGCGCGGCACCGCCAGGATCAGCGCCATGGTCATGTCGGCGGTGTCTTCGGTCAGCACCTTCGGCGTGTTGGTGACGGTGATGCCGCGGGCATGCGCGGCTTCGACGTCGATATTGTCGACGCCGTTGCCGAAATTGGCGATCAGGCGGAGCTTGCAGTCGGGCTGGTTGACGATGTCGGCGCTGATGTGGTCGGTGACCGTGGGAACCAGGATGTCGGCGGTGCGCGCAGCTTCGGCGATCTGCTCGGCGGACATCGGCGTGTCGTCGAGATTGATGCGGGCGTCGAACAGTTCGCGCATCCGGGTCTCGATCGAGTCCGGCAATTTGCGCGTCACCACGACAAGGGGCTTTTTTTTCACCGACATGTCCTGCCCTCATGAGGCGTTGCAGGCCGCCTCTGTCGCCAAAGGCCGGCCGTTGAGGCCTCATTAACCCGGTTGTTCGACACTGCCTTGGCCGTGTGGTCCCCGGCGTTTCCTTCAAGCTCTCCCGAGATTTCCGGCCGGAAAATCGGGACAAACTGGTTGTTCAAGTGTCCGTCCTCTCTAGCAGAAGGCCGGGCCAAGACAAGTTGGCTTCGGGAACACCGCGTGGGGCGGGAGGGATTGCGCGGCAGGTTTTGGAATTCGGGGTGAGGAACCTGGCCCAGCCGGGTCCTCGACAGGAGACGGGTTGATGGCGTTGGGGCGTTTTTGTTCGGTGATGACGCTCGTTTGCACCTGGTTGAGCGCTTCGGTCAGCCCCGGGCACTCGGCCAAGGACACCACACCCCAGACCGCGAGCGGCCTGCCGGTGCCGCGCTATGTCAGCCTCAAATCGGATCACGTGAACGTTCGCGCCGGCCCGACCAAGGACAATGACGTGGCCTGGGTCTACACCCGCGCCGGCCTGCCGGTCGAAATCACCGCGGAGTTTGAGAACTGGCGGCGGGTGCGCGATTCCGAAGGCGCCGAGGGCTGGGTCTATCACTCGCTGCTGTCGGGCCGCCGCACTGCGGTGGTCACCATGAAGCACAAGGACGAGCTTGCGCCGATCTACGACCGCGCCGATTCCGACAGCGCAGTGGCGGCCAAACTCCAGGCCGGCGTCGTCACGACGGTGAAAAAATGCACCACCGGCTGGTGCCACGTCACCGGCAACGGCTTTGACGGGTGGATTCAGCAGGAACGCCTCTGGGGCGTCTATGCCGACGAGCAGGTGAACTGACGCGGCGGGCTCCAGCGCCTAGCCCAAGAACGTAGATGGCCGGGACAAGCCCGGCCATGACGACCAATTCAGCGGTTTGGATCGCTCTCAGCGCTTCTTGCGCAGGCGCACGACCATGTCGATGCGCGCGATCTCGTAACCCTCGGGCACCTCCGGCATCTTGGATAGCGCCAGATGCGGGTCCTCGATATCGACCAGCTCGTGGCTGTTCTCGAGGTAGTAATGGTGGTGGGTGGTGACGTTGGTGTCGAAATAGGTCTTGGTGCCGTCGACGCTGACCTGGCGCAGCAGGCCGGCATCGGTCAGCTGGTTCAGCGTGTTGTAGACGGTCGCGAGCGAGACCGGGACCTTGGCCAGGGTCGCTTCCTCATAGAGCATTTCGGCCGTGAGGTGGCGTGCGCCCTTGCCGAACAGCAGCCAGCCCAGAGCCATGCGCTGGCGCGTCGGGCGCAGGCCGGCAGACTGGAGCATTTCATTGACGTCGTGCCATGGGCAACCCGTCAGGGCCGGCTGGCGGCCGGACAGAAGGGCCGCATGGACGTCATCGTCGCGACGGGGCGCGTTGTTCTCGCTCATTTCCAAAATTCAGGCACGCGTTGACACTATCTACCTGCAATATAAGGACAGATAGATGCAGATGCAAGTTTCTCGCAACTAGAGCGGTTCTAATCCCGCAAGGAACCGGACCCGAGTCCCGTCATTTTACCTTCATGAGATTGCTTTGCCACCGAAATGGCCTGTGTTAGAGAGCGCGCGGTTCCGCTGAGCCTGATGTGGCGCGGCCGGGCATTGAGGCCGGGTTCGCAAGTCCATGGTTCGCAGGTCCATCCGGGCTCTCGGCATTCGCGCCTGCTGACGACGGCGAAAGGCGTTGCTTTCCGAACTAAACGGGGCCCATTTTTGCCAGAAACGCCGCTCAATCGGGGTTCAAACAGAGGCTTCCGCATGCTGAACAGGCGCAACGGTTACGAATACGAAGATCTGCTGGCCTGTGCCCGCGGCGAAATGTTCGGTCCGGGCAACGCTCAGTTGCCGCTGCCGCCGATGCTGATGTTCGATCGCATCACGGAAATTAACGACAATGGCGGCGAGTTCGGCAAGGGCCTGGTACGCGCCGAGCTCGACGTGAAATCCGACCTCTGGTTCTTCGGCTGCCACTTCAAGAACGACCCCGTGATGCCCGGCTGCCTCGGCCTCGATGCGCTGTGGCAAATGGTCGGCTTTTACCTCGGCTGGACCGGAGGCGAAGGGCGTGGCCGCGCGCTCGGCCTGAACGAATTAAAGTTCAGCGGCCAGGTGCTGCCCGAGGCCCGCAAGGTTGTGTACAACGTCGACATCAAGCGCGTGATGCGTTCAAAGCTCGTGCTCGGCATTGCCGACGGATGGCTTTCGGTCGACGACCAGATTATTTATCGCGCCAAGGATCTGAAGGTCGGTCTGTTCAAGCAGGGCGTGAACCTGGGCTAACGCGCATCATCAAGAAGACAACGATATAGGCGAGGCTGTCATGAGGCGGGTTGTGGTCACCGGGATGGGTATCGTCTCGTCGATCGGAAACAACACCCAGGAAGTGCTTGCGAGCCTTCACGAGGCGAAGTCGGGCATTTCGCGGGCCGAGAAATATGCCGAGCTCGGCTTCCGCTCGCAGGTACAAGGTGCGCCCACGCTCGATCCTTCGACGGTGGTCGACCGGCGCGCGATGCGTTTCCTCGGCCAGGGCGCCGCGTGGAACCACGTCGCGATGGAGCAGGCGATCCAGGACTCCGGCCTATCGCCCGACGAAGTCTCCAACATCCGCACCGGCATCATCATGGGCTCCGGCGGACCGTCGGCCCGCACCATCGTCGAATCCGCCGACATCACCCGCACCAAGGGACCGAAGCGCGTCGGTCCGTTTGCAGTGCCGAAGGCAATGTCGTCCACGGCGTCCGCAACGCTCGCCACCTGGTTCAAGATCAAGGGTGTGAACTATTCGATCTCCTCGGCCTGCGCGACGTCGAACCATTGTGTCGGCAATGCCTATGAGACGATCCAGATCGGCAAGCAGGACGTCGTCTTCGCCGGCGGCTGCGAGGAGCTCGACTGGTCGCTCTCGGTGCTGTTCGACGCCATGGGCGCGATGTCCTCGAAGTACAACGACACGCCCGCCACCGCCTCGCGGCCCTACGACGTCAACCGCGACGGTTTTGTCATTGCCGGCGGCGCGGGAGTGCTCGTCCTGGAAGAGCTCGAGCATGCCAGGGCGCGCGGCGCGCGCATCTACGGCGAGATCGTCGGCTATGGCGCGACCTCGGACGGCTACGACATGGTCGCCCCGTCGGGCGAAGGCGCCGAGCGCTGCATGCGCATGGCGATGTCGACGGTGAAGACCAAGGTCGACTATATCAACCCGCACGCCACCTCGACGCCGGCCGGCGATCCGCCCGAGATCGACGCGCTCCGCCGCGTCTTCGGCTCCGGCGAGAAGTGCCCGCCGATCTCGGCGACCAAGGCGCTGACCGGCCACTCGCTGGGCGCGACCGGCGTGCAGGAGGCGATCTACTCGCTGCTGATGATGAACAACGGCTTCATCTGCGAGAGCGCTCACATCCAGGAGCTCGATCCGGTGTTCGCCGACATGCCGATCGTGCGCAAGCGGATCGACAACGTCAAGATCGGCACCGTGCTCTCGAACTCGTTCGGCTTTGGCGGCACCAACGCCACGCTGGTGTTCAGCCGGATGGATGTGTGACGGCATTGTTGGCGCATCGTTGATTTTCTCGTCATGGCCGGGCATAGCCGTCCGAAGGACGGCGTCGCTTCGCTCGCCTGTGTCCCGGCCATCCACGTTTTGAACCCGGCGCCCGGCATGAAAGCGGAAGGTGATCCTGCAATGGAAGGTTTGATGAAAGGCAAGCGCGGTCTGGTCATGGGCATCGCCAATGATCATTCGATCGCCTGGGGCATGGCGAAGACGCTGCACGCCCATGGCGCCGAGCTTGCCTTCACCTTCCAGGGCGAAGCGCTCGGCAAGCGCGTCAAGACGCTTGCGGAATCTCTTGGTGTCGAGTTGGTACTGCCTTGTGACGTCGAGGACATCGCCAGCGTCGATGCCACGTTCGACGTCTTGCGCGAGAAGTGGGGCAAGCTCGATTTCGTCATTCACGCGATCGGCTTTGCCGACAAGAACGAGCTGAAGGGCCGCTACGCCGACACCAGCCGCGAGAATTTTTCGCGCACCATGGTGATCTCCTGCTTCTCCTTCACGGAGGTTGCAAAGCGCGCGGCCGATCTGATGACGGACGGCGGCAGCATGATCACGCTGACCTTCGGCGCCTCCGAGCGGTCGATGCCGAATTACAACGTGATGGGCGTGGCCAAGGCGGCGCTGGAAGCCTCGGTGCGCTATCTCGCCTCCGATTTCGGACCGCGCGGCATTCGCGTCAACGCGATCTCCGCCGGACCCATCCGAACGCTCGCCGGCTCCGGCATCGGCGAGGCGCGTGCGATGTTCGCCTTCATGCAAAAGCACTCACCGCTCCGCCGCGGCGTCACGCTCGACGAGCTCGGCGGCTCGGCACTGTATCTGCTGTCCGATCTTTCGGGCGGCGTGACCGGCGAGATCCACTATGTCGATTCCGGCTACAACATCGTGCTGATGCCGAGGCCGGACGATTTGAAGGCGGAAAGCTAACCCGCCGCGATTGTCTCTGCGCGCCGGAACGCCGGCCGCGCCATGCAGCGCGCGATATAGGCATCGAAGGCCGGGCGCGACGGCACCATCTTGAACAGGCGCACCGCGAAATTCAGGCCCGAGCCGATCGTGACGTCGGCCGCGGAAAACTCCTCGCCGAGAATCCACGGCCCCTTTTCCAGCGCCGCTTCCATCACGTCGAAGACCTGAGTCGCGCTGCCCCAGGCGGCGGTCGAGGTCGGCACCTCGATCTTGGTGAAGATCTGGATGATCGCCGGCTCGATGCAACTCGGCGAGAAGAACAGCCATTGCAGATAGCGCGCGCGGCGCGGATCGGTCACGGCGGGCGCCAGCTTCGTTTCAGGATAGCGGTCGGCGATGTAGGCGCAGATCGCAGCGGCTTCGCCGAGCGCGGCTTCGCCATCGCTGAGCGCCGGTACCTTGCCCATCGGATTGATCTTCAGATAGTCCGGCGCTTTCTGCGCGCCCGTCGAAATGTCGGTGAGCACGCGCTCATAGGGAAGGCCGCTCTCTTCCATCAGCCACAACGTCGAAAACGAACGCGAGCGAGGCGACCAATAGAGCTTGATCATGGGGCATTCTCTTTGTTCTTCCACCGGTAGTACTTCATCATGAAGCCGTTCGACGGCTCGATCTCTTCCTTCTCGAACACGAATCCTTCGCGCTCATACCAGCGCCAGGCCTTTTCATTCTCGCGGACGCAGCGCAGGTATATCTCGTCGGGCATTTGCGTGCGCGTGAAGGCAAGCAGCTTTCGACCGAGCGATTGCCCCTGATAGACAGGCCCGACGAACAGCATGTCGAGATAAAGATTTGGCAGATGCAGCGCCAGCATCGCGGCGATGGTGCCGGCGTCGTCGGCGACGAACAGGCTCCAACCGTTCTCGACCTCGCGCCGGATGCGCGCACGCAGATTGGCCAGCAGGAATTCGCTGGCCTCGCCAAGCCCGGTCGAGACCCAGCTCTCCATCCAGACGCGGCCGATCTCGTCATATTCATCGGTGCGGGCGGGACGGATGATCGGATCTGCCATCGCGGCCTCTCAAGCTTTCTGGCCGCGCGCGGTCTGCCGCGGGCGCGCCTTGCCTGCTGACAGGCACACCACCTCGGAGATCTGGAGCAGCTGGCGCGCCAGCGGACTGGTCTTGCGCCAGACCATGCCGATGGTACGCGACGGCTCCGGGTCGCGGAAGCGCGACAGCGAGACCGAAGCCGATCGCGTCTCCACCGACACCGCCATCTCCGGGATCAGGGTGACGCCAATGCCGGCGCTGACCATCTGGACCAGCGTCGAGAGCGAATTCGCATCCAGCATCTCGCGCGGCGGCGCCGATTGCATGTTGCAGAACGACAGCGCCTGGTCGCGGAAACAATGGCCCTCTTCGAGCAGCAACAGCCGCATCTCGCGCATCATCTCGCGCGACGGCACTGGGGTGCCCGCATCCGTGCCCGGCCGCACCAGCAGGAATTTCTCTTCGAACAAGGCGACCTCGGTGAGCGAGGGTTCGGACACCGGCAGCGCGACGATGGCGGTGTCGAGGCGGCCCTCGACCAGCTCCTGGATCAGCCGCGGCGTCATCGTCTCGCGCACGCGGATGTCGAGCTCCGGATGCATGCGCGTGAGATTCTTGGTGATCTTGGGCAGCAGATAGGGCGCGATCGTCGGGATCATGCCGATCCGTAAGCGGCCCGCAAAGCGGTCCTGCGAGGCGCGGGCGAAGTCGCCGAGTTCGTCGACCGAGCGCAGGATCTCGCGGACGCGCTGTGCGAGTTCCTCGCCGAACCGGGTCAGCGCGACCTGGCGCGCGCTGCGCTCCAGCAACAGCCCGCCGAGCGCCTCCTCCAGTTCCTTGATCTGCATCGACAATGCCGGCTGCGAGATGGAACAGGCCTCCGCGGCGCGGCCGAAATGACCATGACGCGCCAACGCGTCAAAATATCGCAGCTGGCGCAGCGTCAGATTGATCATCAGAAAAACCTATCGCAGCGATCATTAAAGTCAACTTCCCCTGATCGAACGCGACGCTTAGAGTGGTTCTACCTGGTCAATGGCGCGAGTGCGACGCCACCAGAGGAGGTATTCATGGACGACACTTCGAAGTGCCCGTTTTCGGGCGGCAAACGCGTGCCAGCGAACCGCGACTGGTGGCCCACCAACCTCAGCATCGAGATGCTGCACAAGAACTCCGGCCTGTCCGATCCGATGGGCAAGGACTTCGACTACGCCAAGGAATTCAAGACGCTCGACCTGAACGCAGTCGTCAAGGACCTCACCGCCCTGATGACGGATTCGCAGGAATGGTGGCCCGCCGACTTCGGTCACTATGGCGGCCTCATGATCCGCATGGCCTGGCACAGCGCGGGCACCTATCGCATCACCGACGGCCGCGGCGGCGCCGGTGCCGGTCAGCAGCGTTTCGCTCCGCTCAACAGCTGGCCCGATAACGCCAACCTCGACAAGGCGCGCCGTCTGCTCTGGCCGATCAAGCAGAAATACGGTCGCAAGATTTCCTGGGCCGACCTGATGGTGCTCGCCGGCAACGTCGCGCTGGAGTCGATGGGCTTCAAGACCTTCGGCTTCGCCGGCGGTCGCGCCGACGTCTGGGAGCCGGAGGAGCTCTATTGGGGTCCCGAAGGCACCTGGCTCGGCGACGAGCGCTACAGCGGCGAGCGTCAGCTCGCCGAGCCGCTCGGCGCCGTGCAGATGGGCCTCATCTACGTCAATCCGGAGGGCCCGAACGGCAAGCCGGATCCGATTGCCGCGGCGAAGGACATCCGCGAGACCTTCTTCCGCATGGCGATGAACGACGAAGAGACCGTCGCGCTGATCGCCGGCGGCCACACCTTCGGCAAGACCCACGGTGCCGGCGATCCGTCGCTGGTCGGTCCCGAGCCGGAAGCGGGCGCGCTGGAAGACCAGGGTCTCGGTTGGAAGAGCAAGCACGCCTCGGGCCTCGCCGGTGATTCCATCACCAGCGGTCTCGAAGTGACCTGGACCACGACGCCGACGAAGTGGAGCAACAACTTCTTCGAGAACCTGTTCAAGTACGAATGGGAGCTGACGAAGAGCCCGGGTGGTGCGAACCAGTGGACCGCCAAGGGTGCCGACGCCATCATTCCGGATCCGTTCGACAAGTCGAAGAAGCATCGGCCCACGATGCTGACCACCGACCTCTCGCTGCGCTTCGATCCGGCCTATGAGAAGATCTCGCGCCGCTTCCTCGAACACCCCGATCAGTTCGCGGACGCGTTCGCCCGCGCCTGGTTCAAGCTGACCCATCGCGACATGGGTCCGATCCAGCGCTACCTCGGCCCGCTGGTGCCGAAGGAGACGCTGATCTGGCAGGATCCGATCCCGGCCGTGAACCACGAGCTGGTCAGCGATCAGGACATTGCTGCGCTGAAGACCAAGATCCTGGCTTCGGGCCTGTCGGTGTCCGAGCTGGTCTCGACCGCCTGGGCCTCGGCCTCGACGTTCCGCGGCTCGGACAAGCGCGGCGGAGCCAACGGTGCGCGCATCCGTCTTGCTCCCCAGAAGGACTGGGAGGTGAACCAGCCTGCCCAGCTCTCGAAGGTGCTTGGCAAGCTCGAAGCGATCCAGAAGGACTTCAACGCGTCGTCAGGTGCCAAGAAGGTCTCGATCGCCGACCTCATCGTCCTCGGCGGTTCGGCCGCGGTCGAGAAGGCCGCCAAGGATGCCGGCGTCGACGTCAAGGTCGGCTTCACGCCGGGCCGCATGGATGCTTCGCAGGAGCAGACTGACGTTGCCTCCTTCGCGCCGCTCGAGCCGCGGGCCGATGGCTTCCGCAACTACGTCGGCAAGAAGCACCAGTTCCTGCAGCAGGAAGAAGCGCTCGTCGATCGCGCGCAGCTTCTGAAGCTCACGGGTCCCGAACTCACGGCGCTCGTCGGCGGTCTGCGCGTGCTCGGCGCCAACGCGAACGGGTCGAAGGCCGGCGTCCTCACCTCGAAGGTGGGCACGCTCTCCAACGACTACTTCGTCAACCTGCTCGACATGAGCACGCAATGGTCCCCGGCTGCCGACGGTTCCTACGAGGGGCGCGACCGCAAGACCAATGCGGTGAAGTGGACCGGCACGCGCGCCGATCTCATCTTCGGCTCGCACTCGCAGCTCCGCGCCTATGCCGAGGTCTATGCGACGTCGGACTCGAAGCAGCAGTTCGTGCAGGACTTCGCCGAGGCCTGGACCAAGGTGATGAACCTCGACCGGTTCGACCTTGCGGCCTGATCCCAGCGCACAGCGAGCGACAAACAAAAAGGGCGGCCGAAAGGCCGCCCTTCGTGTTTTTGATATGCGGAGCGACTACTCGCCGGCCGCTTCGCGCGGGGCCTTCTCGCCCTCGCCGCCCTTGTCCTTGCCTTCGAGGTCCTCGCCGGTGGTCTGGTCGACGACCTTCATCGACAGGCGGGTCTTGCCGCGATCGTCGAAGCCGAGCAGCTTGACCTTGACCTTGTCGCCTTCCTTGACGACGTCGGAGGTCTTCTGCACGCGCGCCGAAGCGAGCTGGCTGATGTGAACGAGGCCGTCCTTCGAACCGAAGAAGTTCACGAAAGCGCCGAACTCCATCACCTTGACGACGGTGCCGTCATAGATCTGGCCGACTTCCGGATCGGACGCGATCGACTTGATCCACTTGATCGCGGCCTTCATCGCCTCGCCGTCGGAGGAGGCGACCTTGACGGTGCCGTCGTCCTCGATGTTGACCTTGGCGCCGGTCTTCTCGACGATCTCGCGGATCACCTTGCCGCCGGTGCCGATCACTTCGCGGATCTTGTCGGTCGCGATCTTGAAGGTCTCGATGCGCGGCGCGTATTCGCCGAGCTCGGCGCGGGCATTGGTGAGCGCCTTCGCCATCTCGCCGAGGATGTGGATGCGGCCTTCCTTGGCCTGGCCGAGGGCGACCTTCATGATCTCCTCGGTGATGCCCTCGATCTTGATGTCCATCTGGAGCGAGGTGATGCCCGCTTCGGTGCCGGCGACCTTGAAGTCCATGTCGCCGAGATGGTCCTCGTCACCGAGGATGTCCGAGAGAACCGCGAAGCGCTTGTCTTCGAGGATCAGGCCCATCGCGATGCCCGCCGTCGGCCGCTTCAACGGCACGCCGGCGTCCATCAGAGCGAGCGAAGCGCCGCAGACCGAGGCCATCGACGAGGAGCCGTTGGATTCGGTGATCTCCGAGACCACGCGGATCGTGTAGGGGAACTCGTGATGCGGCGGCAGCACCGGGTGGATCGCGCGCCAGGCGAGCTTGCCGTGGCCGATCTCGCGACGCTTGGTGCCGCCGAGGCGGCCGGTCTCACCGACCGAGTAGGGAGGGAAGTTGTAGTGCAGCAGGAACGTCTCTTTGTACGTTCCCGACAGCGCGTCGATGTACTGCTCGTCCTCGCCGGTGCCGAGCGTGGTGACGACCAGGCCCTGCGTCTCGCCGCGGGTGAACAGCGCCGAGCCGTGGGCGCGGGGCAGCACGCCGACTTCGGCGATGATGTTGCGCACGGTCTTGGAGTCACGGCCGTCGATGCGCTTGCCGGTGTCGAGGATGTTCCAGCGAACGATCTTCGCCTCGAGCTCCTTGAACACGGCGCTGATGCGCAGCTTGTCGTATTTCGGCTCCTGCCCTTCGGGGAAGTAGTGCGCGATCACCTTTTCCTTGACCTTGCCGACCGCGGCGTAGCGATCCTGCTTGACCGGAATCGCGTAGGCGGCGCGCAGCTCCTGCTCGACGAGGCCGAGCATTTCCTTCTCGAGCGCGGCGTTGTCGATTGTAGTGACTTCGCGCGGTTCCTTGGCGGCCTTCTCGGCGAGCTCGATGATCGCCTTGATGACCGGCTGGAAGTGGCGGTGACCGAACATCACGGCGCCGAGCATGATGTCTTCGTTCAGCTCCTTGGCTTCCGATTCCACCATCAGCACGGCGTCGGCGGTGCCGGCGACGACGAGGTCGAGCTGGGTGTCGACCATCTCGTCGAGCGTCGGGTTGAGGATGAACTCGTCGTTGGCGAAGCCGACGCGGGCGGCGCCGATCGGGCCCTTGAACGGTGCGCCGGACAGCGTCAGCGCGGCCGAGGAGGCCACCAGCGCGACGATGTCGGGATCGTTCTCCATGTCGTGCGACAGCACGGTGGCGATCACCTGGGTTTCGTTGCGCCAGCCGTCGACGAACAGCGGACGGATCGGACGGTCGATCAGGCGGGAGACCAGCGTCTCCTTCTCGGTCGGACGGCCCTCGCGCTTGAAATAGCCGCCGGGAATGCGGCCAGCTGCGTAGGTCTTTTCCTGGTAGTCGACGGTCAGCGGCAGGAAGTCGACGCCTTCACGCGGCGCCTTCGCCGCGACGACGGTGGCGAGCACCACCGTCTCGCCATAGGTGGCGATGACGGCGCCGTCGGCCTGGCGTGCGATCTTGCCGGTTTCGAGTTTGAGAGGGCGTCCGCCCCAGTCGATCTCGACTGAATGCTTATTGAACATAGAGGTCTTCTTTCATGGGTTCTCGAAAGAAGGGACGGCTCGAAAAACAAAAACCATGTCAAGATTGCAGGACGCTGACCGGAGCGGGCGATCAGCGTCCTGCGATCCTGCCATGGTTTTTGGATGTCGGATGGCGTCCATCCTTTCGGGTCATACGGGCACCTTGCCCGTTGCGCCCAGCCGCCGGATTGCTGCTGGACTGTCAGTCGGCACGAACGCGAACACCGAACCGCGGTCTTCGCTGATCGTGCTCCGGATGCGGAGCCTCATGGGCCCGCACCGGACGTACGCGTGAGCCTCGATCAAAAACCTTGAAACAAACGCTTTCGCTCGAAACCACGCGCAAAAACGCGCGCCGGTGGCGCGCGCAAGAACTCTTAACGACGAATGTTGTGCTTCTCGAGCAGCGCCTTGTACCGCGCCTCGTCCCGCTTCTTCAGGTAGTCGAGGAGCGAGCGGCGGGTCGAGACCAGCTTCAGGAGCCCACGACGCGAATGGTTGTCCTTCACGTGGGTCTTGAAGTGGTTGGTCAGGTTGTTGATGCGTTCCGACAGGATCGCGACCTGAACCTCGGGCGAGCCGGTATCACCGGCCTTGGTAGCATTCGTCTTGATGACTTCCGCTTTGCGTTCTGCGGCAATCGACATCGTCAATTTCTCTCGTTGCGACCGGTTGAGGCAGTCAAGCCGGTCAGGTTGAACACACGCTTGGGGATGATTTCGCCATTGCCAACTTCGGCAAGCGCCAAAAGACGGCCTGCCACCGTGACATAGACTGTGCCGCTACTTGTGGGCGCATCCCGTCCGCGCAACAAAACGGCCTGGCCCCGATGGAGCCTTGCCGCATCAGCCCGAGTGACGGCCAGTGCCGGGATGTCGTCCAGCGCGGTCTCAACGGGCATCAGCGCGTCGGCGAGGCTTCCCTCGCCGGACGCGGCTCTATCGCACAAAGCCTCCAACTGATCCAGCGGAATCATGTCATTTTCGCTGAATGGGCCGACCAGGGTCCGCCGCAGCGCGCAGATATGGCCGTAAGTACCCAGAATCCGGCCCATATCGCGGGCGAGCGCCCGGACATAAGTCCCCTTGCCGCACTCGGCCTCGAATACGGCGCGGTCGTTATCCGGTTGATTCACAAGGGTTAAATGATGAATCTCGACCGGCCGGGCGGCCAGTTCCACGACTTCGCCATCGCGGGCGAGGTCATAGGCCCGCTCGCCCTGAACCTTGATCGCCGAATAGCGCGGCGGAACCTGCTCGATCACCCCGGTGAAACGGGGCAGCAGGGCTTCGATAGCCTCCCGGGTCGGACGCTGGTCCGAGGTCGCGGTGACCTGGCCCTCGATGTCGTCGGTGTCGCGCTCCTCGCCCCAGCACACGGTGAAGCGATAGCGCTTGCGGCCGTCCATGACGAAGGGAACCGTTTTGGTGGCCTCGCCGAGCGCGATCGGCAGGCCGCCCGAGGCGAGCGGGTCGAGCGTGCCGGCATGGCCCGCGCGCTTGGCGTTGAACAGGCGCTTGAGCACGGCAACGGCCTGCGTCGAGGTCATTCCGATGGGCTTGTCGAGCACGACCCAGCCGTGCACGTCGCGCCGGTCGCGGCGCACCTGATTGCCCTTCTGCTTGTTCGCGCGCGGATCGTTGTTGACGCGGCGCGCCTCCTGATGCGGCTCTGCATTGCCGCCGGCATCTGCAAAATTATTCTTTTGCACCTCGCGCGTATCGGCCTCATCGCTGCCGATCGTGCCGTGAGCCGGGTCCATCATCATCGTTCTTCTTCCCGATCCGTATCCGGATCCTGTTCCGGATTCTTGTCCAAGTCCTTCTGCACCGCAGGTGTTCGCAAAAGCTTCTCGATCCGTTCCGCTTCGTCGAATCGTTCGTCGACGCGGAAGCGAATGTCAGGTGCAAATTTCAGGTTAACGCGCCGCGCGACTTCGCCGCGCAGGAATTTCTTGTTGCGATCGAGCGCAGCGATGACGAGCTCGGTGTCGCGGCCACCGAGCGGCATCACGTAGATTGTCGCGAGCTTCAAATCGGGCGACATCCGCACCTCCGGCACGGTGATGATGTGACCCTCGAGATCCGCATCATGTACGCTGCCTTGCGCCAGAATATCGGCTATCGCGTGGCGAACCTGCTCGCCGACGCGCAGCTGTCGCTGCGAGCCGCCGGGCGCGGAACTCTTTTTCTGATGATGGCGCGGCATGGTCGGAAATCACCTCGTCGTGCCCGCGTTTGGGACACGAGCATTGTCGTTTGACCTGTTGAAACGAATGAGGCGCTGATGGCCGGAAAACTCCGGCCATCGCACTTCCTCAATTTCAGTTCAAAAAGATCCGGGCGCTTCGGTAAGATTTGGACTTACAGGGAGCGCTGGATCGTCTCCACGCGGTAACACTCGATCACGTCACCGGCACGCATGTCGTGGTAGTTCTCGAAGGCCATCCCGCATTCCTGACCGGACTGGACTTCCTTCACTTCGTCCTTGAAGCGCTTCAGCGTCGACAGCTTGCCTTCGTGCACGACGACGTTGTCGCGGATCAGGCGCACATTGGCGCCGCGTTCCACGGTGCCGTCGGTGACGCGGCAGCCGGCAACCTTGCCGACCTTGGAGATGTTGAAGATCTCCAGGATCTCGGCGTTGCCCAGCATGGTTTCGCGCAAGGTCGGCGCGAGCAGGCCGCTCATCGCCTTCTTCACGTCGTCCACGAGGTCGTAGATGATGTTGTAGTAGCGGATCTCGATGCCGTTGCGCTTGGCGGCCGCAGCGGCCTCCTTGTTCGCGCGAACCGAGAAGCCGATGATCGCGGCGTTGAAGCCTTCCGCGAGCGTGACGTCGGATTCCGAGATTCCGCCGACGCCGGCATGCAGGATGCGGGCTGCGACTTCGTCGGTGCCGAGCTTCTCCAGCGAGCCGAGGATCGCTTCCAGCGAGCCCTGCACGTCGGCCTTGACGATCAGCGGGAATTCCTTGCGGCCCGCCGTCTTCAACTGCGACATCATCTGTTCGAGCGAGCCGCGCATGCCGGAGATCGAGGCAGCCGCGTTCTCGCGCTTCTGGTGCGCGCGGTAGCTGGTGACCTGGCGGGCGCGGGCTTCGTTCTCGACCACCGCGAGGCGATCGCCGGCCTCCGGCGGACCGTTGAAGCCGAGCACTTCGACCGGCACCGAGGGGCCGGCTTCCTGCACCGTCTCGCCCTGATCGGAGATCAGCGCGCGAACGCGGCCCATTTCGGCACCGGCGACGATGATGTCGCCGACGCGAAGCGTGCCGCGCTGGACCAGCACGGTCGCAACCGGACCGCGGCCGCGATCGAGCTTGGCTTCGATCACGGTGCCTTCGGCCGGACGCTCCGAATTGGTCTTGAGGTCGAGGATTTCGGCCTGGAGCGCGATCATCTCGAGCAGCTTGTCGAGATTGGTCTTGTTCTTGGCGGACACTTCGACGTCGACGACGTCGCCGCCGAAGGATTCGACCTGAACCTCGTGCTGGAGCAGTTCGGTGCGGACGCGCTCGGGCTTGGCATCGGGCTTGTCGATCTTGTTGATGGCAACAATGATCGGCACGCGTGCCGCCTTGGCGTGATTGATGGCTTCGATCGTCTGCGGCATGACGCCGTCATCGGCCGCGACCACCAGCACGACGATGTCGGTGACCTTGGCGCCGCGGGCGCGCATCGCGGTGAACGCGGCGTGACCGGGCGTGTCGATGAAGGTGATCTTCTTGCCGCTCTCGGGCGAGACGACCTGATAGGCGCCGATATGCTGGGTGATGCCGCCGGCTTCGCCTGACACCACGTTGGCATGGCGGAGCGCGTCGAGCAGCGAGGTCTTGCCGTGGTCGACGTGGCCCATAACGGTGACGACAGGAGAGCGCGTCTCGGTGTCGGTGGAATCGTCGACCTGGTCGAACAGGCCTTCTTCAACGTCCGACGCGGCGACGCGCTTGACGGTGTGGCCGAGTTCCTCGGCGATGAGCTGAGCGGTGTCGGCGTCGATCACATCGGTGATCTTGTGCATCGCGCCCTGCTTCATCAGCATGCGGATGACGTCGACCGCGCGCTCGGCCATGCGGTTGGCGAGTTCCTGGATGGTGATCGCTTCCGGAATGACCACTTCGCGAATGAGCTTTTCCTTCGGCTCGTTCGCGGCATGGCCCTTCAGGCGCTGGGTGCGGCGGCGGAACGAGGCGATCGAACGCTCGCGGACTTCGTCGGCATTGAGCGCGGTCACGACCGTCAGGCGGCCGCGTTCCTTCTGCGGGCCGGGCTTGTGAGTGGGCTTGGGCGCGACCACGGGACGGGCGGCGCCGCCGGGGCCACGACGGATCTGGCGCGGACCATCGTCCTCGTCGGGGCCGGCAGCGACGGCGGGCGCGCGACCCAGAGGGCCTCCTGGCCGCGATGTGGTGGTGGTTGCCGGGCGCGCGGTGGTCGTTGCTCCCGGTCGCGTGGCGGTCGGGGCGGGACGCGGAGCACTGGTCGCCGGGGCTGAGGCTGCTGCGGCGGGACGCGCGCCGGAGGCCGGCTGCTCGCCTTCGCCAAACCGCTTCTTGGCTTCGGTTTCGGCCTTGCGCTTGGCTTCTTCCTCGTGACGATGACGCTCTTCCTCGGCCTTGCGGCGGGATTCGGCAGCTTCGCGTTCGGCGCGCTCGGCGGCCTCGCGAACGGCGCGGCGCTGGGCCTCTTCCTCGGCCTGGCGGCGCTCCTCGACTTCGCGAACCTTGGCGTCGGCGAGCGCGCTGGCGCGCGCGGAACGTTCGTCCTCGGTCAGCGTGCGCAGCACGACGCCGGAGCCGGCGTTGCGCGGCGGCGCCGCGGGGCGCGACGGGGTGGGCGCGGGTGCGGCCGGGGCCGGCTTCGCGACGATCGTGGGCGACTGCGGCTCAGGGCTGCCGTCGATGCGGCGCTTGCCGCGCTTCTCGACCACGACCTGCTTGCTGCGGCCATGGCTGAAGCTCTGGCGCACAGTTCCCGTTTCGACGCGCGGCTTGAGCGATAGCGTCTTGCTCGGAACGCTCAGCTTCTTGTCGTCAGGGGTCTTGGTATCAACCATTCAGCAGTCCTAATCCTGATTTATCAGTGTTGTGCGTTGCCGCACCGTCCTATCGGGTCGTCGTTGTCTCTCAGAAATCCTGGCCGGGTTTTTCGGCAGTCTTGTCATCGTCCGCCATCCGGTATCGGACCAGCATCTGGCTACGTGACAGGAATGACTTGCTCGCCGGGCCCGCGAGCAGGGCAGCATGTATCACATTTGACCGGGTAAGTGCCAAATCCAATTCTATCGATTTCAGCGCGGTGACGACCGGAATCTGCGGCCTGGTACCGCGATTTCCGGCATTTTGCCGCGCCAGCATGTCCAATTTGCGGATTCCGTCCGCGGCCCCGTCGCTGGCGTGGATCAGGACCTCGACCGTACCTTCCCGCAGGGCGGTTTCGACCTTGCCGAATCCGGCAACGATCTGGCCCGCCTTGGCGGCAATCCCAAGAGCTTCGGTCACGCTCCGGACCAGGAGCGCCTCGATGTCGGCGGGAAGCGTCTGGGGGATGCGCAGGTCGCGCCTGAAGGCCTTGGTAAATTGGTGACGGCGGACGGCTTCCGCAACCACCTGTCGCGACGCCGTGACCCACATGCCCCGTCCGGGCAGCTTACGTTTGAGATCCGGAACTATATCGCCTTGGGGCGATACGACGAAGCGGATCAGTTCGTCGATCGGCCGGACCTCGCGGCTGACCGCGCACATGCGCATGGTCGCGGACCTTTCGGCCCGCGGTCCATGGTCAAGTTCGCTGTCAGCGCTGGCAAGCATCCGGGCGACATCCTCCGTCGCCCTTAAGCCGGCTGATCTTCGGCCGCGTCAGCCTCTTCGGCCGGCTTGGCAAGGTCAGCCTCGGTGATCCAGCCGGCCTTGACGCGGGCCTGCATGATCATGGCTTCCGCGTCGTCGCGGGAGATGCCGAGGCCGTCGAGCGCTCCGGCGAACTTGGTCTGCTCGCCGCCTTCCTTGCGCTCGGTCCAGCCGACCAGATCGTCGGTGGCGCAGCCGGCGAGGTCCTCGACCGTCTTGATGTCGTTCTCGCCGAACTTCACCAGCATCTTCGAGGTCACGCCGGGCACGTCCTTCACGGCGTCCTCGACGCCCAATTCCTTGCGGCGGGCCTCGATCTCGGCCTCCTGCTGATCGAGATATTCCCGGGCGCGGCTCTGCAGCTCCTGCGCGGTCTCCTCGTCGAAACCTTCGATGCTGGCGAGCTCCTTGAGGTCCACCATCGCGAGTTCCTCGACGGAGGTGAAGCCTTCGGAGGCGAGCAGCTGGCCGACCACCTCGTCGACATTGAGCGATTCCATGAAGACGCGGGTGGAGTTCTCGAAGTCGGCCTGGCGCCGCTCCGACTCCTCCTGCTCGGTCAGGATGTCGATGTCCCAGCCGGTGAGCTGCGAGGCGAGGCGAACGTTCTGGCCGCGGCGGCCGATCGCCAGCGAGAGCTGGTTGTTGGTGTCGGGGACCACGACCTCGATACGCTCGCGGTCTTCATCGATGACGACCTTGGAGACTTCCGCCGGCGCCAGCGCGTTGACCACGAAGGTCGCGATGTCGGGCGACCACGGAATGATGTCGATCTTCTCGCCCTGCAATTCGTTCACCACCGCCTGAACGCGCGAGCCGCGCATACCGACGCATGCGCCGACCGGATCGACCGAGGAATCGCGGGAAATCACGCCGATTTTCGCGCGCGAGCCCGGATCGCGGGCGACCGCCTTGATCTCGACGATGCCGTCGTAGATCTCGGGCACTTCCTGCGCGAACAGCTTCGCCATGAACTGCGGGTGGGTGCGGGAGAGGAAGATCTGCGGGCCGCGGGTCTCGCGGCGGACGTCGAAGATGTAGGCGCGGACGCGGTCGCCGTTGCGGAACACTTCGCGCGGCAGCATCTCGTCGCGGCGGATGATGGCTTCACCGCGGCCGAGGTCGACGATCACGCTGCCATATTCGACGCGCTTGACGACGCCGTTGACGATGTCGCCGATGCGGTCCTTGAATTCCTGGTATTGCCGATCACGCTCGGCCTCGCGCACCTTCTGCACGATCACCTGCTTGGCCGACTGCGCGGCGATGCGGCCGTATTCGAGCGGCGGCAGGGTGTCTGCGATGGTGTCGCCGACCTGGGCGCCCGGATTGGCGCGCTGCGCGTCGATCAGCGAGATCTGGTTGGAATGGTTTTCGACCTTGTCGACCACCAGCATGTGGCGCGACAGCCGAAGCTCGCCCTTCTTCGGGTCGATCTCGGCGTGAACGTCGGTCTCGCTGCCGTAGCGGGCCCGCGCCGCCTTGGCGATGGCATCTTCCATCGCCGCAATGACGATGCCGCGGTCGATCGATTTCTCGCGCGCGACGGCGTCGGCGATCTGGAGCAATTCAAGTCGATTGGCGCTGACTGCCATGGCTAGTCTCCTTCGTCAGGCTCGATCTCGCCGCGCCGCGCGCGTTCGGCGGCAAGGCGATGTTTCTTCGTATTGGTCGGTGCCGGCTTTTTCTTTTGCGGCTTGGTGTTCTTGGTGGTTTTCGCACTGATCTCGGCGTGCGGTGCCTGCGGCGGCTCGATGCCGAGATCGCGGCGCATCTGGCGCTCTTCGGCCTTGCCGCGGCGCATGGATTCGGCGATCAGCTCATCGGTCAGCACCAGCCGCGCCTCGCCGATGTCTTCCATCGTCAGCAGCACGTCGGGATTGTCGCCCGCCTTGACGTCGTCGCGATGCAGATGCACGCGGTCGCCCTCGACGGCGCCGAGCGTGCCGCGGAATCGCTTGCGCCCCTCATGGGCGACCGCCATTTCGACCTTCACCAGATGGCCGGAATAGCGCTCGAAATCGGAGCGGCGCACCAGCGGGCGGTCGATCCCCGGCGAGGAGATTTCCAGCCGATAGGCGCGGTCGATGGGGTCGGCGACGTCGAGCACGGGCGACAGCGCCCGCGAGATCGCCTCGCAGTCCTCGAGCTGCATCGAGCCGTCCGGCCGCTCGGCCATGATCTGGACGGTGCAGCCGGCCTCGCCCGAGATGCGGATCCGCACCAGGCGGTAGCCCATGCCTTCGAGCACCGGAGCTGCGACCGCAGACACCCGTGCCGCGACGCCCGGCTCGACCACGAGCCTCGGCTCGGCCAGCAACTCGGCATCGGTGGAACCAGTGGTCGGTTCGGTCATATCAGGGGTCAAGGCGCTCGATGGTTAACGCTTGGCTAAGAGGTCAAAGCCCGCTTCGGAACTTTCCCGACAGCCTGTCGGGACGCATCTTCCGCCAAGCCGCGTTCAGGTAATAAAAAAGAGCGGGTCCTTTCGGGCCCACTCTCACTACGCGGATCGTATGAGAAGATGAATTGGCGGTGATATAGCCCTTTCCGGCCGCCCGGACAAGGCCCATCGCAGGCGGATGCGGGCTTTTTGCCCCTCGGGCGGCGCCCGGGGAGCAACGCTTCCTTCACAAACCGGGCCTAAATTTCACGCCTGTGGGGCGGCTTGACCTATGGCGCGCCCACGGCGTGCCAGATTCGAGTTGCGTTTCATGACCGTTGCCACGTCGCTCATTCCAGGACTGGACGATATCGTCAAGCGCGGTGATCCCCGGCGTCGTGGCGAGATCGCGAGCGCCATTGCCGCGCTGTTCTTTCAGGACGCTTCGAGACTCCGTCCCGAGCTCATCGATCTCTTCGACAATCTCCTGATCGATCTCGTCCCGCATGCGGAGCTTGCCTCGCGCGTCGATCTCGCCGAGCGCTTCTCGCGGCTGGACAATGCGCCGCCTCATCTGGTCGGCCAGCTTGCCCGTGAAAACGAGATCCTGGTGGCGGGCCCGGTGCTGCGCCGCTCGCCCGTGCTCGATGAAGCCGCTCTCGTCGAGATCGCCCGGCTGAAAGGTCAGGGCCATTTGCTGGCGATGACGGAGCGGCCGACGCTGTCGACCGAGATCACCGACGTGCTGGTCGAGCGCGGCGATCGCGACGTGGTGCGCCGCGCCGCCGGCAATGCCGGCGCGATGTTTTCGCCGGGTGGCTATTCGGAGCTGATCAAGCGCGCGAGCCGGGATGGCGTGCTGACGCTCAAGATCGGCCAGCGCGAGGATCTCTCGGGCGATCATCTCAAGGAACTTCTCAACGGCACGCTCGACGTCATACGCCGTCGCCTTTTCACGGTGGTCAATCCGGTGCGTCAGGTCGAGATCAAGCGGGCCATGGCCGCGATCGAGGAAGCTGCGCGGCCGGCGGGTCCGCGACGCGATTTCTCGGACGCGCAACGCACGGTGCTCGGCCTGCATCGCGGTGGACATCTCGGCGAGAGCGCGCTGCTCGGTTTTGCCAAGGCGCACAAATACGAGGAATCGGTCGCCACGCTCTCGGCGATGTCAGGCGTCAGGCTTCCAATCCTCGATCGCCTGATCTCGGGCGACCGCTACGATCCGATCCTGGTGCTAGGCCGCGTTCTGAATCTCGGCTGGCCCACTGTGCGCGCGCTGGTCCTGATGTGGTACGGGCCACATCGCACGCCGGCCGATGCCGATCTTGAATCGGCGCGGATGAATTTCACGCGCCTGATGCCGGCGACGGCCGATCGCGTCGTGAATTTCTGGCGTAGCCGGCGGACGATCTAGCTTCTGCGAAATCGCAGGTAGGCTGCCTTGCGCCCTTCGCGCGCCGCCTTCCGTCCATAGCGCGTCATGGTGTAGTCCGCCCATGGCTGGCGAAAATCATCGGCGCGTTCGGCGAGCCACTGAAAATCAGGCGAGCGCGCAAGATGCGACAGTGTCCAGGCGCAGTAATCGTCGATGTCGCAGACGAAGCGGAACTCCCCGCCGGCCTCGAGTACGCGCGCCATCGCAGCGACCGTCCGGTCCTGGACGAAGCGCCGCTTCCAGTGCCGGCGTTTCGGCCATGGGTCGGGATGGATCAGATCGATCCGCGACAGCGAGGCATCGGGCAGCCACGCCAGCAGCTCGGCCGCATCGCCTGCGAACAGGCGGATGTTGGCGATGTTGGCGGCCTCGATCTGCGCGAGGATCTTGGCCATGCCGTTGACATAGGGCTCGCAGCCGATGAAGCCGGTCATCGGAAAGGTCTGCGCTTCCGCGGCGAGATGCTCGCCTCCGCCGAAGCCGATCTCGAGCCGCACATCTTCGGCCGCGGGATCGAAGATCCCGGCGGCGTTCGCCGGACGGTCCGCCGTGATGTCGAGCGACAGATGCGGCAGCAGGTGATCGACCAGTTCGGCCTGGTGCTGCCTGAGCTTGTGGCCCTTGCGCCGTCCGAAGAAGGCCCGCTCGCCGTCCGCGCGATCGGGATCTGATTTGCGTTCGCTCATCGCAGCGTCTGGTACAGGCGATGAAGCAGCCTTGCGCGCGGCTCGAGCGAGGAGACGTAGAGCTGCTCATAGTGCGTGTGCGCGCCCTTGCCGTCGACGCCGAGCCCGTCGAGCGTGCCGGTGTGCGGCGCGGTGAAATTGCCGTCCGAGCCGCCGCCGGTGTGGGTGTCGACCAGTTCGAAACCAAGTTCGGCAGCGAGCGACTTCGCGTGCTGATACAGCGAGGCGCCGGCATTGCCCTTCTCATAGGGCGGACGGTTGAGCTCGCCGGTGACGGTCACGGTCACGCCGTCGGTTTTCGACGTCAGTCCAAGAATCTTGCCGACGAACTCTTCCGCATCGTCGACACCAGGCACGCGCAGATCGACTTCGGCATAGGCTTCTTCCGGTGTGACGTTGGGGCGTGTGCCGCCGCGTACCACGCCGACATTGACGGTGACGCCGCGCTTCAGATCGTTCATCGCTTCCAGCGTCTGGATGACGTTGGCGAGCTCGCGCACGGCACTGCGGCCGTCTTCGGGGCGCGAGCCGGCATGCGCGGGCACGCCCTTGATGAAAACCTTGAAGCGCCCGACGCCCTTGCGCCCGGTGACGATCTTGCCACCGTCGCGCGCAGGCTCCGTCACCAGCACGTATTTGGCCTTGCGTCCTTCCGCTTCGATCAGCGCGCGCGAGGTCGGGCTGCCGATCTCCTCGTCGGAGGTGAACAAATGGGTGATGCCGAGCGGTGGACGGGTGGGTGCAGCGCAAAGCTCGCGAAAGGCGTGATAGGCGATGTAGGCACCGCCCTTCATGTCGTAGATGCCGGGACCGAACGCGCTGTCGCCTTCGACCTTGAACGGCAGGCGCGCGATGAACCCCATGGGGTGAACGGTGTCGAGATGGCTGAGCACCAGGATACCGGGTTGGTCCTGGCCCCAGCTCGACCGCACCACGAGATGATCGCCGCAGCCATCGGCGCCGGCCACGCGTTCGAGCGTGACGGGCAGATCGCGATAATGATCGGCAACCATCGAGGTCAGTTTGTTGACCTGCTCGGGCACTTCCGTCGGCGTCTCGATCTCCACCCAGCGGCGGATACCAGCAAGGATAGTTTGGGAATCGAACGAATTGGAGCTCGCCATGACCGTATCTGTGCCTTCGTATCGTATGATCTCAGCGGAAGCAGCATGGAGCGTGCCCGCAAATGACGACATAGGCCACAATTGGCGCAGTCTCAAATCGGAAAGAAATCGCGCGTCAGCGCTTGTCCGGGCCTTCGCGGGCGGCGATCTGCTCGACGAGATCGACGATCGAACGGCGCAGCTTCGAATCGGTGATTCGGGTGAACGCCTTGGTCAGCGCGAGCCCTTCTGATGTGGCGAGGAAGTCGGAGACATAAGAGGGCGACGCACCTTCCGCGAAGCCGTTCGGTCCGGCTACGCCGCTCGGTCCGCCCTCGAACAGGAACGATACCGGCACCTGCAGAATCTCGGCAATCTGCTGGATTCGGCTGGCGCCAACGCGGTTCGTGCCTTTCTCGTACTTCTGGATTTGCTGGAATGTCAGGCCCAAAGCTTCACCGAGCTTTTCCTGGCTCATACCCAACATGATGCGGCGCATACGCACGCGACTGCCGACATATTTGTCAACAGGGTTGGGCGCTTTCGACATTTCCTCAGCCCTCCAAACACCACCGTCGGCGCAATCGAAAGTATTGCCTCGGGTGACGGCGACGTCAAAACTTCACTCTGATTGGGGAAACATTGCGGAGAAATTTAGCAATGCACCGCTGTCTTGCGCAGCCGGCGCAGAATGGGGAGCCCGTGTGCGGTCTGTCAACCGTCGGACTACGATTGTCAGAGGATTCCGGCCGCCTCGTCGGAAATGGCCAGCGACCGCGCGATCAGGGGTGCCGTTTGGCAACACGGCGTCGCACCGCCAATATCACAGCCAGCGCGACGAGCATGGCTGCGGGGATGTCACCGACTCTCGCATAGACGGTGGGCGGAATTGCGGTGGGCAGGTTTGCATCCAAAATGCCTTCGATGCCGAGGCCGAGGCTGGCCACCGTGCGTCCCACCGGATCGATCACCGCCGAGATGCCGGTATTGGCCGAACGGACCAGCGGCAATCCGAGCTCGATGGCGCGCATCCGCGCCTGCTCCAGATGCTGGTACGGACCGGTCGAGATGCCGAACCAGCCGTCATTGGTGAGGTTCACCATCCAACCCGGACGCTCGTCACGCGTGCCGACTTCGCCGGGGAAGATCGCCTCGTAGCAGATCAACGGCAGCGCCGGCGGTGCACCCGGCAGCGGCAGCACGTGCCGCACCGTGCCGGCAATGAAGCCGCCGCGGACCCGTGTCAGCTGCTCGAAGCCGAGCTTCTCCATCGTGTCCTGGAACGGAAGATATTCGCCGAACGGAACCAGGTGCAGCTTGTCGTAGACCGCAAGCACGCTGCCGTCGTGGTCGATCACGTAGATCGAATTGTAGGCGCGAGTGATAGGCTTGCCCGGCGGCAGATCGGGGGCGCGCACCGATCCGGTGATCAGCACCGTGCCCTTGGGCAGCAGCTCGGCGATTTGCGCCATCGCGTCGGCTTCGCGGGTCAGGAAGAACGGAAAAGCGGATTCCGGCCAGATCAGGATCGTGGCGTCGCGCACGCCGGTCGATTGGGGACCGGATGCACGGTCCGACAGCGCCAGATATTTCTTCATCACCTCCGCCTTGGCGGAGTAGTTGAACTTGGCGTCCTGCTGCAGGTCCGGTTGCATCAGGCGCAGCTTGGTGCCGGCGACCATCGTGGTCGGATGCAGCGACAGGCGGATGGCGCCGAAGACGCCCATCACGACCAGCAGCGCGAGCGCCGCGGCCGGCACGCGCCATGCGAGGCTCCGATCGCGCGTGCGGTCGATCAGCACCGCCGGGCTTGCGAAGATCGCAACCGCGAGGAACGTCATGCCCCACTCGCCGACGAGGGATGACGCCTGCGCCAGCGCCAGCGGCTCCGACAGCGCATAGCCGAACGCATTCCAGGGAAAGCCCGTGAGCACGTGCCCGCGCAGCCATTCGCTGACGGTGAGGCTTGCTGCGAGCGCGAGAATGCGGGTGGCATCCTTGGTCCAGAGCAGGCGGGCCAGCGCGAAGCCGATGGCGGTGAAGATCGAGAGATAGGCCGGAAGGCCCAGCACGGCGAACGGCGTCAGCCAGGCGAACACGTCGGCGTCGACGAAGAAGGCGATGCCGATCCAGTAGAGGCCGGGGACGAAATAGCCGAGACCGAACCAGAAGCCGGTCAGCGCCGCGGCGGGGACGCCACCATGTCGTCCTGCACCGGCGCCGTCGATCAGCCAGACCAGCACGGGGAAGGTGATGAACAGCACCGGAAAGATGTTGAACGGCGCCAGCGCCAGCACCGAGAGTGCGCCACAGGCCATCGCCAGCAGCGCGCGCTTCCATCCCCAGGTCAGGATGATGGCGAGTGCAATCTGTCGAAATCGCTGGAACGCGGTCACTGCGGACCGGTCCCGTCGGCAGGCGGCGGGGGCGGCGTCTCGCCGGAAGGCGGCTGGCCGCTCTCGGGCGCGGTCTCGCGGCGGCTTCTCTCGCGCTGGGTGCGCGGGGCAGGGCGTTCCTTTCGCGTCGAAATGCGCAGCCGCTTGACGCGGCGCGGATCGGCATCGAGCACCTCGACCTCGTAATTGCCGGGGCCCGAGATCACCTCGCCGCGCACCGGCAGCCGGCCGACGAAGCTGACGAGATAGCCGCCCAGCGTCTCCACTTCCTCGCCGGCCTCGCCGGTGACAAAGTCTTCGCCGATCACGGTGCGGACGTCGTCGAGGCTGGCGCGGGCGTCCGCAATGAAGGCATTGTCGGGCAGCCGCACGATCGACGGCGGCTCGTCGCTGTCATGCTCGTCGTCGATCTCGCCGACGATCTGCTCGACGATGTCCTCGAGCGAAACCAGCCCGTCGCTGCCGCCATATTCGTCGACGACCAGCGCCAGGTGAATGCGCGTGGCCTGCATCTGCGCCAGCAGGTCGATCGCCCGCATCGACGGCGGCACATAGAGCAGCTTGCGGATGATGCGCGCGTCCTGGAGCGGCAGCGCGAGGTCCACGGCCTTCAAATCGAGCCCGGCCGGCAGCGGCTTCTTGCGCTTGGTCTTGGTGGCCTCCGACACCCGCGCGCGCGCGGTCATGAAGGCGAGCAGGTCGCGGATGTGGACGATGCCGACGGGATCGTCGAGCGTCTCGTTGTAGACGACCAGGCGCGAGTGGCCGGCGCTCTCGAAACGGTCCATCAATTCGCCGAGCGGGATGTCGCGCTTCACGGCGATGATGTCGGCGCGATGCACCATGACGTCGGCGATGCGACGCTCGTGGAGGCCGAGGATGTTGCGCAGCATGGTGCGCTCGACCGCGGAAAAGCCGGTGTCGTCCGGCGTCGTCGCGTCGAGCACGACCTGGAGATCGTCGCGCACCGATCCGGCCTTCCAGCCGAACAGCGTGCGGATGGCGCGCAGCAGCCAGCCTTCCGCCGTCGGGCGCATGACCTCGCCAGGCGCGACCACGGCCGGCAGATTGGCCGTGTTGCGCGGATTGTCGTGAACGGGCTCTGAATCCGGCATTTCAGTGCGTTCCAGCTCGGTCCGCATACGGATTGGGGATACCGAGGTGGGCCAGGATCTCGGTTTCGAGCGCTTCCATTTCTTCGGCGTCGCCGTCGTTCTCGTGATCGTAGCCGATCAGGTGCAGGAAACCATGCACGGCGAGATGGCTCAAATGGTGATCGAACGGCTTGTGTTCCTCGTCCGCCTCGCGCCGCATGGTCTCGAAGGCGATCGCGATGTCGCCGAGCATGCGCGGCGCATCGCCCGGCTTCCATTCGCCTTCGGGCTGGAGCGCCGGAAACGACAGCACGTTGGTCGGCTTGTCCATGCCGCGCCAATTGCTGTTGAGCGTGCGGATGCCGGCATCGTCAGTCAGCATCACGGCCACTTCTGCATCCGCGACGTCTTCGTCGACGGATTCGGCGGCAGCGGCGACGGCGCGCTGGATCACGGTTTCGGCGTCGGGCTCGCTCTGCCAGCAATCGGCGACGACGAGGACTTCGGTGATGGGAAGGTTGGGATGTGACATGGCTTTGTTCGGAACGATGGGGCGCCGTATCCGCGCCCGCTTGGTCCGGTTGTTGTCTCGTCAGGATTTGTTGCCGGCGGGCGGCCGCTGCGGCGACCCTTCATAGGCAGCGACGATTCGTGCCACGAGCTCGTGGCGGATCACGTCCTCGGCTTTGAAATGAACTTGCGCAATGCCGTCGACGCCATCGAGCAGACGGGTCGCTTCGGCGAGACCCGAGGTCTGGCCGTTCGGCAAATCGATTTGAGAGGGGTCGCCCGTGACGATCATGCGACTGTTCTCGCCGAGGCGGGTCAGGAACATCTTCATCTGCATCGACGTCGTGTTCTGCGCTTCGTCGAGGATGATCGCGGCGTTGGTCAGCGTGCGGCCGCGCATGAAGGCGAGCGGCGCGATCTCGATCTCTCCGGTCTGCAGCGCGCGCTCGACGATGCGCGCGTCCATGAGGTCATAGAGCGCGTCGTAGATCGGACGCAGATAAGGATCGACCTTCTCGCGGAGATCGCCGGGCAGGAAGCCGAGCCGCTCGCCGGCTTCCACGGCGGGACGCGACAGGATGATCTTGTCGACTTCCTTGCGCTCGAACAATTGCGCCGCATGCGCGACCGCGAGCCAGGTCTTGCCGGTGCCGGCCGGGCCGATGCCGAACACCAGCTCGTGCCGCTTCAGCGCGCGGATGTAGGAGTCCTGGGCAGCCGTGCGCGCGCGCACCGGGCGCTTGCGCAAGTTGATGCTGTCGAAGGTGGTCTTCGCCGACTTGGCGTCGAACTCGAACAGCGACCCTTGCGCGATCACGGCGCGGATCGCGCCTTCGACTTCGCCCTGGTCGACATCCTGTCCCTTCACGGCGTGCGCGTAGAGTGTCTCCAGCACGCGGCGCGCGGCGTCGCAGCCGTCGCGCGTGCCGCCGATGGTGATGTGGTTGCCCTTGGAGTCCACGACGACGCCGAGACGGCGCTCGATCTGCGCCAGGTTCTGGCCATAGGGGCCGACCAGCGCGGATGCGGCGCGGTTGTCGTCGAAGTCGATGACGACCTGGGTCTCGGGTGGAACTTGCATGTCGCGGTCAAATTTGCGGCTGGGAGCGATAGAAGACGAATCCGATGCGCTTTTTGGCAAGGGTTCAGGCTCCAGTGGCGATGGATGATAAAGCGGATTCGCGCGCATCGCGTGGCGCGGCGAGCTCGCCGAGGAAGCTGTAGCGCTCGAGGCTGTCGATCCTGACCGGCAGGATCTGTCCGATGATGTCGGGGGAAGCCATCACATGCGCAGGCTGCAGGAAAGCGGTGCGCCCGACGATCTGGCCGTCCTTGCGGGCCGGACGTTCGAACAGCACGTCGACCGTTGAGCCAATCGCAGCCTTGTTGAAGGCCGATTGCTGGCTGTCGATCAAGTCCTGGAGCCGCTCCAATCGCTGGTCCATCTCGGCGGGGGACACCGTCTCCTGCATATCCGCGGCCGGCGTTCCCGGCCGGGCGGAGTATTTGAACGAATAGGCAGCAGCGTAGCCGATTTGCGTGACAAGCGCGAGGGTGGCGAGAAAATCTTGCTCACTTTCGCCCGGGAAACCGACGATAAAATCTGATGAAAAAGCAATGTCTTGGCGTGCGGACCGGAATCGGTCGATGACTTCACGGTAATCATCGGCGGTATGTTTCCGGTTCATGGCCGCGAGAATACGGTCCGAGCCGGACTGCACCGGCAGGTGCACGAACGGCATCAAGGCATCGAGATCGCGATGGGCCGCAATCAAGCTGTCATCGACGTCGCGGGGATGGCTGGTCGAGTAGCGCAGCCGCGCGATACCGGGAATCTCTGCCAGGCGCTCCAGCAGCTTGCCGAGCCCCCAGCTTTTGCCGTCCGGCCCGTCGCCATGATAGGCGTTGACGTTCTGTCCGATCAGCGTGAGCTCGCGCACGCCATTGTCGGCGAGCCGCTTGACGTCGTCGACGATCTTCGCGACGGGTCGCGAGACCTCGGCACCGCGCGTGTACGGCACGACGCAGAAGGTGCAAAACTTGTCGCAGCCTTCCTGCACCGTGACGAACGCGGAAATGCCGCGCGCGCGAATCGCGTCGGGCCTGGGCTGAGCCAGGAAGCCGAACTTGTCGGCGGCGGGAAACTCCGTCTCGATCGCGCGGCCTTCGTTGCGCGCCCGCTTCAGAAGCTCCGGAAGGTGATGATAGCTCTGCGGGCCGACCACGACATCGACAACAGGCGCGCGGCGCGTGATCTCGCCACCTTCGGCCTGCGCGACACAGCCGGCTACCGCGATCTGCATGGCGCGTCCCTCGCGCGCGGCCTCGTCCTTGGCGACGCGCAGGCGCCCAAGCTCGGAATAGACCTTCTCGGAGGCCTTTTCTCGGATGTGGCAGGTGTTGAGGATGACGAGGTCGGCGTCCTCGGCCTTATTAGTCTCCACGAATCCTTCCGGAGCCAGCGTGTCCACCATGCGCTGGGCATCGTAGACGTTCATCTGGCAGCCATATGATTTGATGTGCAGCTTGCGCGGCGGCTTCATGGAACCCGGAGGTGTGGTGGAGGACGGCCTTCAAATATAGGCTGGGGGTCCGAAAATCCAGCGATTGGGGGCATTTTCGGACGTCATTCCGGGGCGCGCGCCAGCGCGAAGCCGGAATCCAGAGGTTTTGGCACGAGATTCCGGGTTCGATGCTCCGGGCCGCGCTCCGCCGTCCCGCCGCATCGCCCCTGAATGACGGCCAGAGACTAGCTAGCCCGTCAGGGCGTCCGCCGCGACCCGCCGGACCAGCTCCGGCAATTGATGCATGTCGGCGAAGGTCAGGTCGGCGCCGGCCCGGCGCAGGGTCTCGGCATGACCGGTTCCGCAATGACTGCCACCGCAAAAGCCGAACACCTTCATTCCGGCCGCCCGTGCGCCGGCAACGCCGGCCAGGCTGTCCTCGACCACGACACAGCGCTCGGGAGGGACACCCATTTCCCTGGCCGCGAACAGGAACAGGTCCGGCGCCGGCTTGCCGTTCGTCACTTGCGAGGACGAAAAGATGTTCGGCGCGAGGCGTTCATAGAGTCCCGTGCTTCCGAGACTCACTTGCATGCGCGAATGCGAGCCGCTCGAGGCAACACAGACGCGTTGCGTCACGACGTCGAGCACATCGTGGATGCCGCGGATCGCTTCGAGGTCGGCTTCGAAGGCACGAAACAGCTCGTCCTGGAGATCGCCGTGATAGGCCTCGGGCAGCTTGCGGCCGAGCTCGGCTTCGATCTCGAGATTGGCCTGTTTGGTCGAACGGCCGAGGAATCGCTCGGACACCTGCTCCGATGTAATGGGATAACCGTGGCGCGTCAGCACATCCGCATGGGCACGACAGGATATCACCTCGCTGTCCACGAGCACGCCGTCGCAATCGAAGATGATGAGGTCTATCGGCACGAAACTCAAGACGCCGGCTTGTCGTCGTCGAGCGGGACGCAATAGAGCTCGAGCCTGTGATCGACCAGCTTGTAGCCGAGCTTGCGGGCGATCTCCGCCTGCAGCTTCTCGATCTCTTCGGAGGTGAACTCGATCACCTTGCCGTCGCGCAGATTGATGAGGTGGTCGTGATGGCTGTCGCGCATCGTCTCGTAGCGCGCGCGGCCCTCGCGGAAATCGTGGCGTTCGATGATACCGGCATCCTCGAACAGCTTGACGGTGCGATAGACGGTCGAGATGGAGATCTTGTCGTCGACCGCGACACAGCGCCGGTACAATTCCTCGACATCGGGATGATCGACGGCTTCCGCAAGCACGCGCGCGATGACGCGGCGCTGCTCGGTCATGCGCATGCCGGTTGCGGCACAGCGCGCTTCGATGCCGGTCGCCTTGGATGCCGAAGAAGGTTTGAGTCCAGTCATCATGGGTCCGCCTGACGGGGCGCTTTCTGCCATCAATGTTACGACAAGTCACGTCGCATCAGAAGTGCGTTCAATTGTTCCCCGTTGGCCTGCTTATAGTAGCGTTCGCGGCGCCCGACCACCACGAATCCGCCCCTCTCATAGAGCCGTCGCGCGGGCTGGTTGTTCTCCTCGACTTCCAGAAATATCGTGCGCACGCCACGCCCGGCGAGATGGCCGAGATGGGTCATCAGCAGCGCGCGGGAGAGGCCGCGGCCGCGGTGGGACTGGTCGACTGCGACCGAGAGGATTTCCGCTTCGTCCGCTCCGATCCGGGACACTGCGAAGCCGATGATCTTGCGCCCCAGGCGCAAGCGGTGGACGAGCGTGTTACTCTCGCGGAGCATGCTCTCGAATTCGGCTTCGCCCCAGCCATGCGCGAATGATTGGCCGTGAAGCTGCGCCAGCCGCGCCGCGTCGCGCGCGGATGCCGGCTCGACGGCCGCAGTGCCGCCGCGCCACCATTCCGAAAGCCATCTCATCATGAGCTTACAGCTTGTGCGAGCGGAGGCAGCGCAGCCGGCTTCGCATCGGGCGCCTTGAGATAGAACGGCCGCGCCGGATTGGTATCGGGATTGGCCGCGGCACCGAGCCATGCGACCCAGCTGATGTCGGGCGCCGGCTGCGCGTCGACCGAAATGGGTTGCGGTCCATCCTTCGGCCAGCGCTCGGCGAGAATTTTGGCGGCATTGCCGACCAGATGCGGCGCGCCGAATTGCGAGGCTGCGATGGCCTCGTCGATCGACGCGACGCCCGGCCGCACCAGCTGGCTGCTGTCGCCGCCGACGATCTGGAAGTAGACGTGATCATGCCGCGCATCGATCGCCGAGATCACCGGGTCTGGCCCACTCTGGCCGACGATGGCGGCCGCATAGGCCGAGAGAGTAGTGAGGCCGACGGCCGGTCGCTTGGCCGCGAGCGCAAGTCCGCGGGCCGCCGAAATGCCGACGCGCAAGCCGGTGAAGCTGCCGGGGCCGACTGTAACGGCGATGCGGTCGAGTGCCGTGAAGGCGAGATCGGCCGATTGCATCACGCGTGCGATCATCGGCATCAGCGCTTCGGCATGGCCGCGCTTCATGAACAACTGCTCCTGCGCAAGGAGCTCACCGGCGTCGGTGTCGAGAACGGCGGCCGCGCACGCCTCCAGCGCGGTATCGATGGCAAGGATCAACATGAAAAAGCGAATGGCGAGTGGTGAACCGCGAATAGTCTAGCCGATAACGGTTTCATTCGCCATTCGCTGCTCGCCATTCGCGCACCGCGGCTACATCGGCCGGACTTCGACCACGTCGGGCACGAAGTGCTTCAGCAAATTCTGAATGCCGTGCTGAAGCGTGGCGGTCGACGACGGGCAGCCGGAGCAGGCGCCTTTCATGTTGAGATAGACGATCCCGTCCTTGAAGCCGCGGAAGGTGATGTCGCCGCCGTCATTGGCGACCGCCGGCCGCACGCGCGTTTCGATCAGATCCTTGATCATGTCGACCGTCTCGGCATCGGCCTCGTCGAAGAACTCGTCCTCGTCGTCGAGATCCATATCGCTCGTGAGCGCGCCGTCGGCGAGCAGCGGCGCGCCGGACATGTAGTGCTCCATGATGGCGCCCAGGATCGCGGGCTTGAGCTGCTGCCATTCACCGTTCGCCTTGGTCACGGTGATGAAGTCCGATCCATAGAACACGCCGGTGACGCCGGGCACGTCGAACAGCTTTTCGGCGAGCGGCGAACGGCCGGCGGCTTCGCGGCTCGAAAATTCCATCGGGCTGCCGTCGGACACGACGCGGCCCGGAATGAATTTCAGCGTGGCGGGATTGGGGGTGGCTTCGGTTTGAATGAACATGGTTTTCTCCAGACGTCGCCGGTTCAAGGCCGGCGCGTGCTCTCTTCCCTAGCAGATGGCGACGGAGAACGCACGATCAAGGGGTCGCAAGAGTGTTTCGCTGTTATTTCAACGGGTTATCCGGCGGGAAAAGTTCTGCACCGTCGTGACCGGGCGTGTCCCTGCCCACCCACGTCTTGCTTCTGCCAGCGCCAAGAACGTGGATGCCCGGGACAAGCCCGGGCATGACGGTTCTCGGGTTCGCCGCGCCTGGACGAGATGCCTGCGCAGCCGGACTTCAGCGCCGGCGGATGAAGCCGACGATGTCCTTGGAGAGGTTCATGGTCTCTTCGGCGATGGCACGCGCCCGGTCGGAACCATCGTTCAGGATGGCGTCGATGTGGCCGGGATCGGCGACGAGGCGCTTCATCTCGCCGGCGATCGGCGCGAGCTTGGTGACGCACAGTTCCGCCAGCGCGTTCTTGAAGCTGGAGAACTGGCCGCCGCCGAATTCGCGGAGCACGTCGGCCTTGGCGCGGCCCGAGAGCGCGGCGAAAATGCCGACAAGATTGTCGGCCTCGGGCCGCGCCTCCAGGCCCTTTTCCTCAGACGGCAGCGGTTCCGGGTCGGTCTTTGCCTTGCGGATCTTCTGCGCGATGGTGTCGGCATCGTCGGTGAGGTTGATGCGCGAATTGTCCGACGCATCCGACTTCGACATCTTCTTGGTGCCGTCGCGCAAGGACATCACGCGCGTTGCCGGCCCCGTGATCAGCGGTTCCGGCAGCGGGAAGAACAGGCCGTCATTGGTGCCCTGCGCGCGAATGGAGTCGCCGAAGTCGTTGTTGAACTTCTGCGCGATGTCGCGCGAGAGCTCGAGATGCTGCTTCTGGTCCTCGCCGACCGGAACGTGGGTCGCGCGGTAAAGCAGAATGTCGGCGGCCATCAGCACGGGATAGTCGAACAACCCGACGGATGCGTTCTCGCGGTCCTTGCCGGCCTTCTCCTTGAACTGGGTCATGCGGCCGAGCCAGCCCATGCGCGCCACGCAGTTGAAGATCCAGGCGAGCTCGGCATGGCCCGAGACCTGGCTCTGGTTGAACACGATGTGCTTCTTCGGGTCGATGCCGGCGGCGATGAATGCCGCGGTCACTTCGCGGGTGTTGCGCGCGAGCTCGGCCGGTCCGCCCCAGACGTCGAGGCCTTGCGTGATCGCGTGCATGTCGACGACGCAATAGATGCAGTTGTGGGTTTCCTGCATCTTCACGAAGTTGACGATCGCGCCGAGGTAATTGCCGAGGTGCAGATTGCCCGTCGGCTGGACGCCCGAAAAAACCCGTTCAACGAATGGCATGGTCAGTTTTCCTGAGAGGTCGCCGGCCGTCGTTTCCAACAGCGGCGCTGCCCCGTCAAGGGCAATTCGAGCGCCGCGCCGTCAGGCGGACCGTTTCAAGGCGTTAACCGCCTCGCGCCAGGACGCCGCGCCAAGGACTTGCAAGAGCAGGCCATAGACGGCGATCCCGGCCGCGATCTGCAAGCCCAGCGCGATGAACCTGATCAGGCCGTGGGCCTCCACCGGCATCAGCCCCCGCGTCAGGAAGAGCAGGGCGCCCATCGCGGCGGCGGCGAGCAAGATCCGCGGCAACCGCCTGCTGGCGGCGGCATCGACCGAGAAGCCGAACTCGCTGGTGCCCTTGCGAAGTAACGAGACGGCGCTGCTCCAGGCGCCGGCGGCAATGCTCGCGGCGATCCCGCTCGCGCCGAAGAAGTGCCCGAGCAGGATGGCGAGCGCCACCGCGACCACAAAGCCTTTGGCCGTAGCGAGCAGCGGCGTCATCGTGTCGCTGCGGGCAAAGAAGGCCGGCGACAGCGCCTTGATCAGCACATGCGCCGGCAGGCCCAGCGCCAGCCACATCAGTGCATGCGCGGTCGCGGTGCTGTCCTCCGCGCCGAAGGCGCCATGCTCGAACAACAGCCGCACGATCGGCTCGGCCAGCACGGCAAGGCCGAGCGTGGCGGGCAGCGCGAGCCCGACCGCAAGTTCCAGCGCGCGCGATTCTGCATGCGCCACCGCCTCGCGGTCGCCGCTGCTGACGGCGCGCGTCAGCTCCGGCACCAGCACCGTGCCCATGGCGACGCCGACGATGCCGAGCGGCAGCTCGATCAGGCGGTTGGCGAAATAGAGCCAGGAGACGGCAGAAGGCGTCGCGGAGGCGATGATCGCACCGGCCACCATCAGCCATTGCGGGCCGGAGCTTGCGATCATGCCGGGAATGGCTTTCGCGAAGAAGCCGCGCATCTCCCTGTCGAAACTTGCGCGCAGTGGTGTTGCGAGACGCGCGCTTCGCTGCGATCCCAGCATCACGAGCTGCAGCAGGCCGGCGATGCCGACAGTCGCGGCCAGCATCCATGCGGCGAAGGACGCGTCGGCGTGCCAGATAAGCAATATTGCGATGGCCGCAATCAGAGCGATGTTGAACAGCAGCGGTGAGAACGCCGTGAGCGCAAACCGCCCCTGCGCATTCAATAGTCCCATCAGCACCGTGACCGGACCGGCAAAGGCGAGATAAGGCAGCATCAGCCGGGCGTTCTGGACGGCGAGATCGAGCGTGGGGCTGCCGGCGAAGCCGGGCGCGATGATCATGACGATCAGCGGCATCAGAAGCGCGATCCCGATCGCGATCGCGATCAGGGCCGCGCTGACCGTGCCCAGCACGCGTCCGGCGAAGGCGGAGGCGGCCTCCGCGCCATCGCGCTCACGGACGCGCAGCCAGGCCGGGACCAAGGCCGCATTGAGGGCCCCCTCGCTGAGCAGCCGCCGCACCACGTTGACGAGCTGGAAAGCGGCCAGAAAGGCATCCGCCACCGCGCCGGTGCCGAGCAGCGCCGCGATCAGGGAATCGCGCGCAAAGCCCAGCAGCCGCGAGGCCAGTGTTCCCGTCGAGACGGTCAGGAAGGAGCGGATCATGTTCTTTGATCATACCGTTGCTTGCCCGCGCGGGGCCGGTCGTGATAGGCCGCGAGCCGGATTTCAGGCCGACAGGAAGCGGATTTCTGCGGGTATCGCAATCCGGCAAACAGGATCAAGGTGAATGGCTGACGTGAAATATGACGTTCTCGGCATCGGCAATGCGCTGTTCGACGTGCTGGTCCGGACCGATGAAGCCTTTTTGGTCAAGCACGGCATGACCAAGGGCAGCATGTCCCTGATCGACGAGGCGCGGGCCGCCGCCATTTACAATGACATGGGCCCTGCGACGGAAGTCTCGGGGGGATCTGCCGCCAACACCATCGTCGGCATCGGCAGCCTGGGCGCGCGTGCCGCTTATGTCGGCAAGGTCAAGGACGACCAGATCGGCAAACTCTATGTCCACGACATCCGCGCCGCCGGCGTCGCCTTCAACACGCCGCCCGCGAAGGACGGCCCCGCCACCGGCTGCTCCTACATCCTGGTCACGGGCGACGGCGAGCGCACGATGAACACCTATCTCGGCGCGGCGCAGGATCTGTCGCCGGCCGATATCGATCCGGCCGAGATCGCGGCTGCAAAGATCGTCTATCTCGAAGGCTATCTGTGGGACCCGCCGGGCGCCAAGGAAGCCTTCCTGAAGGCTTCCAAGATCGCCCACGAGGCCGGCCGCAAGGTGGCATTGACGCTGTCGGATTCCTTCTGCGTCAGCCGCTATCGCGACGAGTTCCTGGGATTGATGCGGAGCGGCACCGCCGACATCGTGTTCGCCAACGAGTCCGAGCTGCACTCGCTCTACGAGACCTCCGACTTCGACACCGCGCTCAAGCAGCTGCGCAGCGACGTCAAGCTCGGCGTCGTCACCCGTAGCGAGAAGGGCTGCGTGGTGGTGACGCCGACCGACGCCGTCGCAGCGCCCGCTTCGCCGATCGCGCAGCTGGTCGACACCACCGGCGCCGGCGATCTGTTCGCGGCCGGCTTCCTCTATGGTCTCTCGCGCGATCTCTCGCACAAGCAGTGCGGCGAGCTCGGCGCGCTTGCGGCTGCCGAAGTGATCCAGCACATCGGCGCAAGGCCGCAGGTGTCGTTGAGGGATTTGGCGCAGCAGCGCGGGCTGACGGTCTAAGGTTCGCGCCTCACGCTCCGCTGTCGTTGCCCGGCCAGTGCGCAATTGCGCACCAGGACCGGGCGACCCGGTATTCCAGAGACGTCAGTGGTTCAATCGAGAAGCCGCGGCGTACTGGATTCCGCGGGGAATGACAGAGTGATTGGAGTGGCAGCGGAGCCGCCTCACGCCGTCTTCGCCGCCTTCAGCCCCAGCCGCTGCTCCACCGCATCCCGCATCACGAATTTCTGGATCTTGCCGGTCACCGTCATCGGAAATTCGTCGACGAACTCGACGTAGCGCGGGATCTTGTTGTGGGCGATCTGGCCGTCGCAGAAGGCGCGGACCTCCTCGGCGGTCAGCGTCTCGCCCGGCCTGACGCGGATCCAGGCGCAGAGCTCCTCGCCATAGCGCGTGTCGGCCACGCCGAAGATCTGCACGTCCTGGATCTTGGGATGGCGGTACAGGAACTCCTCGATCTCGCGCGGATAGAGGTTCTCGCCGCCGCGGATCACCAGATCCTTGATGCGGCCGACGATGTTGCAGTAGCCCTCGTCGTCGATGGTGGCGAGGTCGCCGGTGTGCATCCAGCCGTTTGCGTCGAGCACGTCGCCGGTCCTTTCCTTCTCCTCCCAATAGCCCAGCATGACGCTGTAGCCGCGGGTGCAGAGCTCGCCGCGTTCGCCGCGCTTGACGATCTTGCCTTCGAGGTCGACGACCTTCACCTCGACATGCGGATGAATCCGCCCGACGGTGGAGACGCGCCGCTCCAGCGGATCGTCCGTCGCGCTCTGGAAGCTGACCGGGCTGGTCTCGGTCATGCCGTAGGCGATGGTGACCTCGCGCATGTTCATCTCGGTGTTGACGCGCTTCATCACCTCGATCGGGCAGGGCGCGCCGGCCATGATGCCGGTGCGCAGCGATTTCAGGTTGAACGCCTTGAACTCGGGATGATCGAGCTCGGCGATGAACATGGTCGGTACGCCGTACAGCGTCGTGCATTTCTCCTGCTCGATCGCGCGCAGCGTCGCGAGCGGATCGAACCCCTCGCCGGGATAGACCATGGTTGCGCCGAGCGTGACGGAGGCGAGATTGCCCATCACCATGCCGAAGCAGTGGTAGAGCGGCACGGGGATGCAGATACGGTCCGCTTCGGTGAGGCGCATCGCGCGCCCCGTGAAATAGCCGTTGTTGAGGATGTTGTGGTGCGTCAGCGTCACGCCTTTGGGCGATCCTGTGGTGCCGCTGGTGAACTGGATGTTGACGGGGTCGTCGAACTGGAGCGCAGCACCAAGCGCCGCGAGTTGCTCGCGATGCTCCGCCTTGCCCATGTGCGCGACTTCGTCGAACGGGATCGTGCCGGGCGCGGAAGGACCGCCGATCTGGATCACCATCCGCAAGGCGGGCAGCCGCGCCGCCTGCAGCTGGCCGGGCCTGGCGCCCGCCAGCTCCGGCAGCAGCGTGTTGAGCATCTCCATGTACTGGCTGGTCTTGAACGCCGTCGCGGAGACGATCGCCGCGCAGCCGACCTTCTTCAGCGCGAACTCCAGCTCGCTGAGCCGGTAGGCGGGATTGATCGTCACCAGGATCAGGCCGGCCTTGGCGGCAGCGAACTGCGTCAGCGTCCATTCCGGCCGGTTCAGCGACCAGATGCCGATCCGCTCGCCGCGTTTCAGGCCGAGCGCGAGAAAGCCGGCGGCGAGCGCGTCGACGCGTTCGGCGAATTCCGCCCAGGTCCAGCGCACGCCATGGCTCGGCGAGACCAGCGCTTCACGCCCGCCCCAGCGCCGTACCGCGTGGTCGAGGCTGCGACCGATGGTGTCGCCGAGCAGCGGCGTGTCCGAGATGCCGCAAACGTAACTGTCGGCTTTGCCTGCAAGATCGTTCGCCAAGGTCGTCTCCTCGAAATTATTGCCTCGTGCCTGAAGCCGAGGGCTTTCGGGCACGAGGTTATCCGTTGCCGATCAGGCGCGCGACGCCGCGCGCCTCATACTAAGGGGTTAGGCCGCCTTCTTGCCGCTGCCCGCATCGAGCCCGGCATAAACGCCGCGCTCGAAGCCCGCGAACGCCTGCAAGCATTTCGCGTCCGCAAACGGCAGCAGCTGCATCAGGATCACGCCGGTGACGTCCCGCGCAGGATCGATCCAGTAATAGGTGTTGGCGAGGCCAGCCCAGGCGAGGCTGCCGGCGCTGCGGCCCTCCGCGGTCCTGGCGGTGTTGATCATGAAGCTGAGGCCCCATTTCTTCGCCTGCTCCGGATACAGATCGACGTCGTTGGTGTAGGGCGGCGCCGCGCTGGTCATCTTGGTCATGTTGAGGTCGCCCATCTGGTTCTGCCCCATCATGGCGATCGTCTCTGGTTTCAGAACCTGGTTGCCGTTGCCGCGGCCCTTGTTCAGGATCATCTGGGTAAACTTGATGTAGTCGGCCGCGGTCGAATAGAGGCCGCCGCCGCCCATGTGGAATTCCGGATTCTGCTCGAGCTCGAATGGCATCGCAGCGAGCTGGCCGTCCTCGCCGCGGGCATGCATGCCGACGAGACGCTTGCGCATGTCGTCGGTGATCTTGAAGCCGGTGTCGGACATGCCGAGCGGCGCAAACAGGTTGTCGCGCAGATATGCGTCGAGCCGCTTGCCGCTGACGGCTTCCACGGCCTTGCCGACGAAATCGATATTGATGCCGTATTCCCAGCGCGTGCCGGGATCGGTCATCACGGGCGTCTTCAGCGCCGCGTTCTGGCAGGTGATGATTCCCGGCGTGCCGGTCTTCTCCATGTAGCGCGCGAACTCGCCGTTCCACATGTCGTAGCAGAAGCCCGCCGTGTGGGTCATGAGCTGGCGCAGCGTGATTGCGCTCTTTGCCGGCCGCAGTTTTGGTTCGCCCTTGGCGTCGAAGCCTTCGAGCACCTGCGGCTTGGCGAGATCGGGCAGTAGCGATCCGATCGGCGCGTCGAGCGACAGCTTGCCCTGTTCGACCAGCTGCATCGCGCCGGCCGACGTCACCGCCTTCGTCATCGAGGCGATCCAGAACACGCTGTCCGCGGTCATCGGGTCGGGCTTGGCGAGGTCGCGCTTGCCGAACGCGCCCTGATACAGAATTTCGCTGCCGCTGGCGGCAATCGCAACAACGCCGGGAATCTCCTTGGCGTCGCTCGTCTTGCGCAGAGTCTCGTCGATCTGAGCTTTGCTTTGCATACGCGTTTCCTCCGGTTTGATTATTGTTGGAAGTGAACGGATTGTCCTCCCGCATCCGTCGTGCGGCAAGCGTGGCGATATGCAGCCTTCGGTCGCGATGTCGTGATTTGACGGTCTGCGCCCCACGCGGGACGACTGATCTGCAACACTTCTTCGCAATCTGCGGTGGATGGCCGCAACTGACCGTGACCTTGGATGGGCTCAGGCGGTATGTTTCAGGCGTTTGAAGCACTAGAAACATTTTGTGCGTTGCGGCGTTCAGCTGACGGCCTGATCGGCGGCTGACGTTAAGATTTGAAGCAAATTTGGCGGTCGCCGAACCGACCGCGAGGGGACTTTAAGATGATTTCGACCTGGAGCGAATGGAAGCGCTATCCCCGTCCCGGACGGGGCGACAATCTGGAAGCGCCGATCTCGCCCGGCATATACGAAGTCCGGATCGCCGGTACCGGCGCACTCTATTCCTTCGGTGCGGTCGACAATCTGGCGCAGTCGCTGGCGCTGCTGCCGGTCGGCTCGAAATCCTGGTTCGGCCGCCGCGACACGTCAGACGTGCCAGATCTCGAATATCGCACCTGCGCGACCTCCTCGAAGGCCGACGCCAAGGCGGCCGCCGAGCGCATGATCGGCCGGCGCGAAACCTATATGAGCGGCGCGGCGTAACCACGCCGCTGTCGGCTTTACTCCCATCAGCTGTGCGTTGCGGGACGGTGCATTACGTACCCGATATCCCTATATTCCGGGCCGACCCGATTGCCCCTAAGGGAGTAACGCCATGACGCCGACCGCCGCCGCACGCGCCCAGCACGCCACCGCCACCTTGCGTGACCGGTTGAAGGATCCTTCGCTGCTGAAGGAGGCATGCTACCTCGACGGCGCCTGGGTCGGCACGCCCGTTTTTGCGGTGAACAACCCCGCCACCGGTGTCGAGATCGCAAAGGTCCCGCAGCTCGGCGCGGATGATACCACCAAGGCCGTCGAGGCCGCGCAGCGCGCCTTCCCGGCCTGGGCCAGGCATACCGCCAAGCAGCGCTCCAACATCCTGCGCAAATGGTTCGAACTCATCACGACCAATCGCGAGGACCTCGCGCTGATCCTCACCTCCGAGCAAGGCAAGCCGCTGTCGGAAGCGCTCGGCGAGGTCGACATCGGCGCCGCTTATATCGAGTTCTTCGCGGAGGAAGCGAGGCGTGTCTATGGCGAGACCATCCCGTCGCAGCGGCCCGATGCGCGCCTGCTCGCGATCAAGCAACCGATCGGCGTCTGCGGCGCCATCACCCCGTGGAATTTCCCGAACTCGATGATCACCCGAAAAGTGTCGCCGGCGCTGGCCGCGGGCTGCACCGTGGTGCTCAAGCCCGCCAACGAAACGCCGCTGTCGGCTTTGGCGCTGGCCGTGCTCGCCGAGAAGGCCGGCATTCCCAAGGGCGTGCTCAACATCATCACCGGTGATGCGCCGCCGATCGGCAAGGTGCTGTGCGAGCATCCGGCCGTGCGTTTCGTCGGCTTCACCGGCTCGACCGCGGTCGGCAAGATTCTCTACCAGCAGGCCTCGGTCGGCGTGAAGCGGCTCGGCCTCGAGCTCGGCGGCAACGCGCCTTTCGTGGTGTTCGACGACGCCGACATCGACGCGGCGGTCGAAGGTGCGATCGTCTCGAAATACCGCAACATGGGCCAGACCTGCGTCTGCGCCAACCGCATCTACGCCCAGGACAAGATCTACGACGCCTTCGTTCAGAAGCTGTCCGCGAAGGTCGCGGCGATGAAGATCGGCGACGGCACCGAGAGCGGCGTGACGCAAGGGCCGCTGATCAACATGAAGGCGGTCGACAAGGTCGAGCGCCACATCGCGGACGCCGTCAAGCGCGGCGCCAAGGTCGTCACCGGCGGCAAGCGCAGCGAGCTCGGTCGTTCCTTCTTCGAGCCGACCGTGCTTGCCGACGTCAAGCCCGACTCGCTGGTGTCGCAGGAGGAGACCTTCGGCCCGCTCGCGCCGGTGATCCGCTTCAAGGACGAAGCCGATGTGATCGCGATGTGCAACGCCTCGCCGTTCGGCCTCGCCTCCTACTTCTACTCCCGCGATCTCGGCCGCGTCTGGCGCGTCGCCGAGGCCCTGGAATCGGGCATGGTCGGCGTCAACACCGGCCTGATCACCACCGAAGTCGCGCCGTTCGGCGGCGTCAAGGAAAGCGGCCTGGGACGCGAAGGATCTCGTCACGGCATGGAAGAATATGTCGAGATCAAATACGTGATGATGGCGGGAGTGTAGCGCCAGCTGGCGTCGCTTGACGCAGGTCAAGAGGCCTCGGGCAAGACTCCCTAATTTGGCGCGAGCGGCACGGTGGTGCACACGCAGGATTGCGGCTCGCGAATGCTGACGAGGATCTCTTTCGCTCCGGGTGAGAAGCGGCTGCTTGGCCGCTTCTGGCAAAGCGCATCGGGATATTGGCGGGGCCCCACCGCCTGGGTCGCATGGGCCCTCGTCCTCGGGTTGATCATCAATGTTGTCCTGCAACTTCTGACCCAATACGGCCTGAACTTCTGGAATCGGGACTTCTTCAACGCCATCGGCCGGAAGGATCAGGCCGAACTCCTGCTCCAGGCGTTCCGGTTTCTGCCGCTGGCGGCGGCGAGTATCGCCTTGACCGTATTCTCGGTGTGGGCGCGCATGACCCTGCAGCGCTCCTGGCGCGAGTGGCTAAGTAACCGCCTCTATGACGATTGGCTCGGAGGTTCTCGCCTTGCCAGGTCGGGTCGCCTCGCCGGACACCACGAGGCGCCGGAATATCGAATCGCCGATGACGCCAGGGTCGCAACCGACTTGCCGATCGATCTTGTCACCGGGCTGCTTCAGTCGTTGCTCACGATCGGCACGTTCATCGGGGTGCTGTGGTCCGTCGGCGGCGATTTGCAGGTTCATCTCGATGGTCTGGACTTCACGCTTCCCGGATATCTTGTCCTTGCTGTGATCGCATATTCCGCCTTGCTGGCGCTCGGCATCTGGTTGACAGCCGGCCACCTGACGCGAGTCATCGAGGAGAACAAGCGCATGGAGGCCGAACTGCGGGCGATCGGAACGCATGTCCGCGAGGGTGTTGAAGGCAAGGTCATTTCCGAGGACCGGCCGAATGGCCGCCACGCCGTCGTGTCGGCATTGAAGGCCGTGATCGCGATCTGGCGCATCTATTGCTGGCAATTGATGCGGATGACGCTGGTTACGTATACCAGTCTTCTGGTCACGCCGGTGATCGGTCTTCTGCTGTGTCTTCCCAAATACCTGGCCGATGCGCTGACGCTCGGCGAAGTCGTTCAGGCGTCGGCAGCCTTCGTCGTCGTGCAGACCGCGTTCAACTGGTTCACGGACAACTACGCCAAGCTTGCAGAATGGACAGCCTCCGCCAACCGGGTTGCCGAACTCATGTTGGCGCTGGACGAATGGCATGCGACCGAGTCCTGAGCCAGGCCGACCCGGTCAACCAACCGCACGTGTTTTCGCGTCCTACCGCCGCAGCACCGCGATCGTCCGGTTCGCAAAGGTCAGCCGCTCCGCCATCACCGACACGAAATAGGTCAGCAGCTTGTGGCTGAGCGCGGGCGCTTCTTGCTTGATCGCGTCGAACTGGTGCGTGTTCAGCACGTAGAGAACGCTGTCGACCTCGGCCTGGATGGTGGCGCTGCGCGGCGCGTGTGACACCAGGCCCATTTCGCCGATCGTGGTGTAGCGGCCGAGGCTGCGCACGCGCGTGCTGCGGTCTTCATCGGCGGGAACCATGATGCCGACGCGGCCCTCGAGGGCTCGACGCCAAGATCGGTCGCGCTGCGCTTGATCTCCTGGCGAAAGCCAGGACCCCATTACCCCAGGGAGGAGTTTGGCGAAGACCGGTCATTCGGGATTAGCACTGTCCGCGATCGAGAGACCTCGCGGTATGGGTCCTGGCTTTCGCCAGGACGACAATGGACAGCCGGCCTAGATCTTCAGCTCTTTCCCCGTCACCCGCCGATACGCTTCCAGGTATCGCTTGCTGGTCGCGTCCACCACGCTCGCCGGCAGTGGCGGCGGCGGGGCGTCGCCGTTCCAGCGGCCGGCGCGGCGCTCGACGTCGAGATAGTCGCGCAGGGGCTGCTTGTCGAAGCTCGCCTGCGGCTGGCCGGGCCTGTAGGCATCGACCGCCCAGAAGCGCGACGAATCCGGCGTCATGACTTCGTCGATCAGGATGATGCGACCGTCCTTGTCGCGGCCGAACTCGAACTTGGTGTCGGCGATGATGATGCCCTGCTCGCGTGCCAGCTCCTCGCCGAGCGTGTAGATCGCACGCGTCATGCTTTCGAGCGTGTAGGCGACGTCGTCGCCGACGACTTCGCGCATCTTCGCGATGGTGATGTTTTCGTCGTGGCCGGTCTCGGCCTTGGTGGCGGGGCTGAAGATCGACGGCTCGAGCTTCTCGCTCTCGACCAGGCCGGGTTTCAGCTTCTCGCCCGCCAGCGTGCCGCTCGCCGCATATTCCTTCCAGGCCGAGCCAGAGAGATAACCGCGGATCACGCATTCGATCGGAAATACGGTGGTGCGGCGGGACAGCATGGCGCGGCCGAGGATCTCGGCGCGATGCGGTTTCAACGCCGGCACGGCCGCGATGATCTCGTCGGTGTCGGCGCTGATCATGTGATGCGGCACGATGCCTTCGAGCTTGTTGAACCAATACGCGCTGATCTGGGTCAGTACTGCGCCCTTCATCGGGATGGTCTCGCCCATGACGACGTCGAAGGCGCTGATGCGGTCGGTGGTGAGGAGCAGCAGGCGGTCGTCGTCGACGGCGTAGATGTCGCGCACCTTGCCGCGGCCGATCTTGGTCAGGGGCAGGTCGCTGGAGAGCATCGTGGTCATCGCAAGGCTTTCGTAGACTTGGCTTCGGAAAGGTTATACGGCCGCGCCTGCTGGCACGGCCGTATGCGGGATTAGCCTATTCCGGCAGCGGAATGAACTCATGTTCCTGCGGAACCGCGGCGAAGCGGCCGGTTTTCCAGTCCTGCTTGGCCTGCTCGATCCGCTCCTTGCTGGAGGAGACGAAATTCCACCAGATGTGGCGCGGGCCTTCCAATGCATCGCCACCGAGAAACATCATCCGCGTGGCCTTCAGCGCCTTCACCGTGATGCGGTCGCCGGGACGGAAGATCAGCAGCCGCGGCCCCTCGTAGCGCTCGTTCGCGATCTCGACCTCGCCGTCGACGACGTAGATCGCGCGCTCCTCGTGATCGGGGTCGAGCGGCACGATCGCGCCGGCGGCCGCCGTGACCTCGGTGTAGAACCAGGGCGAGACCATCTTCACCGGCGAGGTGATGCCGAAGGCCGACCCGGCGATCACCCGTGCGTTAAAATCGCGCTCGGAGATCATCGGCAGATCGCCCGCGGCATAATGCTGGAACGAAGGGTCGATCTCTTCGGAGCCTTCAGGCAGCGCGATCCAGCTTTGCAGGCCGAGCATCTTCTGGCCCGATGCGCGCTGCGCGTCCGGCGTACGCTCGGAATGGGCGATGCCGCGTCCGGCGGTCATCAGGTTCATCGCGCCGGGCGCGATCTCCTGCACGTTGCCCTCGCTGTCGCGATGCATGATGGACCCGTCGAACAGATAGGTGACGGTGGCAAGGCCGATATGTGGATGCGGCCGCACGTCCATGCCCTTGCCGGAGACGAACTGCACCGGGCCGAAATGATCGAAGAAAATGAAGGGCCCGACCATCTGCCGCTTGCCATGCGGCAGCGCGCGCCGAACCTCGAATCCATCGCCGAGATCGCGGGTGCGGGGCACGATGACGAGATCCAGCGCATCGCATGACATGGGATCGCCGAGCACGGGATCGTTGGAGGGCTGCCAGCTCATGGTGGACTCCTTCTGTATCGTATCGAGACTGATGCTAGCAGGATTTGGCGTCGTCGTCGCGACAAAGGCCAACCACACGCTCCGCTGTCATGCTCCGCGAAAGCGGGGCATCCGGTACGCCGCAGCTCATCGATTCCATCACAACCGTCTCGGCGTACTGGATCGCCCGGTCAAGCCGGGCGACGACAGCGGTGGGTGCTGCTAGGCTTGGAATGCGGATGGTTCTTGAAAAAACCGGCGCAACGAACGATGTTCGGTCGAGTGCAACCGTGACCGGCTACGTCTCCTGATGACTCTTGCCGCCCTCGACCTCGCCTTTCGCGCTGCCACAGTCGCGCTGCTGCTGGTGCTGGCGGCGTCGCTGCTGCATGATTTTCGCAATGTGCCGGCTGCCCGCCTCGGTGCGGCCTTCGTGCTGGGCTCGGTCGCGCATGTGGTGAGCTACTCGCTGGATGTCACGTCGCGGGTCCCGCTCTGGCATGCACCGCTGATCGCAATATCGACCGGCACCATCGTGGTGTTCTGGCTGTTCACGCGCGCCCTGTTCGACGACGAGTTTCGCCTCCGCTGGTGGCATGGTTTGACCTGGGCGCTGGTGGCGGCCTACAGCTTCGCGGGCTGCGTCTGGATTGCGCCCGGCGGCCATGTGCGGTTCTCGGTGACGGTGGTCAATCTGATCGTGCTCGGCTTCATCGGGCTTGCGGTCGGGCAGATGATCGCTTCCTGGCCGACTGACCTCGTCGAGCGCCGCCGCCGCGTTCGTGTCTTCATCGTCTGCGCGATCGCGCTTTATGGCGGGCTGAACGCGGTGCTCCAGATCGCGGTCGCCGGCCGCCATGTCGGCGCTGCAGCCGAAACCGTCAATGCCGGGGTGCTCGCCTGCACCGTCGCGGCGATCGTCTATGCCATGATGCGGGTTGACGGGGCGGAGCTGTTTCCGGTGGCGGCGGAGCCCGCACCGCCTGACGCTTTCAGTCAACCTGCCGCCGATGACGCCGCCGATCAAAAGCTCATCGCCGCCTTAATGCGGCTGATGGCGGACGAGCGGATCTACCGGCAGGAGAACATCACCATCGGCGTGCTGGCCACCCGGCTGAAAATCCCGGAATACCGGTTGCGCCGGTTGATCAACCAGCGGCTCGGCTACCGCAACTTCAATGTGTTCCTGAACAACCACCGCATCGAGGAAGCCAAGGCCGCGCTCGCCGATCCCGACCAGGCCGAGGTTCCCGTCATCACCATCGCGATGGATGCCGGCTTCCAGTCGCTCGGCCCGTTCAACCGCGCCTTCAAGGCGGTCACGGGCGTGACGCCGACGGAGTATCGGCGCCTCAAGGCCGATGCGGCCTAGATTTTAGATCATTGAAATTACATAAGAATTCCGAAATCGACCAGTCCCCATCAGTTTCGATGAGGCCGATTTCCGAATCCGGCGAGCGTGTATCGCGCGCATCCGGCCTGCTCTCCCGCACTCGCACCCCAGCCGGAGAAAGCCCGTGACTCGTCGCCGCAAGATCGTCCTCCTCGCCACCGCCATCGCCTGCGCCGGTCTCGCGCTCGGCGCGGCGCGGGCGCGTGACGTGCCCAAGGTCGCCACCGGCTTCATCGCCGACACGCTCTGCTCGGAGATCTTCGTCTCCGGCCTCGATCCCCACCGGGACCTCACTGAAACCACCGACGCGATGCCGGGTACGGGTCTGCTCACCTGGGCGATGGATTTTCGGGTCGATCGCGCCCGCAAGGACGTCACGGTGTCCCTGTTCGGGATCGGCCGCAGCCATGCCGTCTACCGCGACGGGCTCGGCTGCACGCTCGAGCATGGCCAGGGGATCGCCGACGTCGCGCTGCCGCCTGACGACAAGCAGCCCGCGTTACTCCCCGAGATTGCCGGCCCCGGGCTCGTGCCGCCGCAAAGCGCTGGCCTGGCGGCCGCGCTCGACCGTGCCTTCACCGAACCCGCGCAACCGCCATATCGCCGCACCCGCGCGATCGTCGTGATGAAGGCCGGCCGCATCATCGCCGAACGCTATGCCGGCGGCATCGGCCCGGAGACGCAACTGCTCGGCTTCTCCATGACGAAGTCGGTGATGTCGGCACTGACGGGCATTCTCGTGCGCCAGGGCAAACTGAAGCTGGACGGACCCGCCCCCATCGCCGCGTGGCGAAACCCCGACGATCCGCGCCACGCCATCACCGTCGACCAGTTGCTGCGTCACACCGCCGGCATCGCGCTTGGAAGTTCGTTGGAGGCCAAGCTTGGCTCCGCGCTCGAACCGGTCAACACCATGAAATATGCCGAGGACGATATGGCCAGCTTTGCCGAGCGCGCGCCGCTTGCGACAGCGCCGGGCACGACGTGGAATTATCATGACGGCAACTTCATCATCCTCGCGCATCTGCTGCGCGATGCCGCCGGCGGCAAGCCCGCCGATGCGCTCGCCTTCGCGCGCCGCGAATTGTTCGCGCCGCTCGGCATGGTCAACGTCACGCTCCAGCTCGATGCTGCAGGCACGATCGAGGGCTCCGGCGAGATGCTGGCCTCCGCGCGGGACTGGGCGCGCCTCGGCCAGCTCTATCTCAATGACGGTGTGGTTGGTGGCAGACGCATTCTGCCGGAGGGATGGGTGAACTATTCGGCATCCGCCACGCCAAATGCGTGGGTCGGCATCGGCGCCGGTTTCTGGACCAACCAGGGCGACAGTTTTGGCGCGAAGTTTCGCGTGAAGCACGGCTGGCCGCGCGATGCATTCTTCGCCAAGGGCACGATCGGTCAGTACACGATCGTGATTCCATCGGAGAAGCTGGTGATCGTGCGCCTCGGCCGCTCGCCGAACTTCCCGCCGCTCGCCGATGGTGTGTTCGATCTCGTGCGCGATGTCGTGGCGACGACGCGTGAGGGCGGAAAGCTGGCGGGAGCGAACTAGGCGACTATTGCCGCCCCAGCTCCGTCGCCTTCGCCACGCGATCGAACCGCTCCAGCGTCATGATCGCGTCGGCGAACTTGTCGGCCCGTGCATTCAGCACGGGTCGCGCCAGCGTCAGGAACTTCTGCTGCATCGCCTGTGCGTCGGGGAAGGACGTCGGCTCTCCGGATGGATCGGCGTAGAGCCGCTCATGCACACCGTCTTCAGTGGTGATGCTGACGCGCGCGCCGAAGGGATGGGTACGGCCGATCTCGAGCCGGTCGTCCTGCACCACGTCGAACTTGTCGGCGAGCGCGTCGATGGCGGCATCGCCGAGCCTGGCGTAATCGTCCCAGCCGAACGAGCCCTGGTCGAGCGCGAGCGCGCCGGTGAAGAACATCGAGAACTGGCCGCCGACGATCGAAGTCGGATGCCGCTTGGTGGCGGCATCGCCTGTCAGCGTGATGCCGTTGCGATGCAGGCCGATCTCGACGCGCTTGACCTGGTCGGGCGTCAAATTGTGCTCGCGCCGCATCGCGATCAGGGCGTCGATCGCGGCATGGGTGTAGCGGCAGCTCGGATACGGTTTGACGCCGATCTTCATGGTTTCATAGGTCTTGCCGAGCCCGGCGACGGCCTTGTCGGGATGCGCGTCATCGGTGTAGCCGGCGAGCAGGCCGTGCTTGCCCTCGACCGATTCCGTCGCGCCGACGAAATCGTTGCGCGCCAGCGTCGCGGCGATCACGCCGTTCATCGCGGCGGCGCCGACCTGGTAGCGCTTGTTCCAGGCGCCGTTCATCAGAAATTGCAGCGAGCCTGCGGCCTGGCTGCCGGCGACGCCGAAGGCGGCGATGATCTGCGGCTCGGTGAGGCCGAACAGTTTGGCCGCCGTTGCGGCCGAACCATAGGTGCCGGCCGTCGCGGTCGGGTGGAATCCGCGCGCATAATGCGAGGTCGGGTCGAGCGCGTTGCCGAGCCGGCAGCAGACCTCGTAGCCCGCAACGATCGCCGTCAGCACGTCGCGGCCCGAAGCGCCGACCATCTCGCCGACGGCAAACGCGGCCGGAACCACCGGCGCGCTGGGATGCAGCGAGGAATCGGCGTGGGTATCGTCGAAATCGAGGGAATGGCCGAGTGCGCCGTTGAGCAAAGCGGCGACCGCCGGCGTCCAGGTCTTGCTGTCGCCGAACACGGTGGAATCGCCCTTGGTGTCGAGCGAGAGCGCTTCCAGCATCTTCAGCAGCGACGGGGTGGATTCCGCCTCGCTCCGCGCCCGGATGGCGCTGCCCAGGAAATCCAGCGTCAGCACCTTGGCGCGATCCAGCACCTCCGCCGGAATATCGGCGAATTTCAGGTTGGCGACATAGGCGGCGAGCGTTGCGGTTTCGTGGGCCATCGTGTTTCCTCGTTTTGGCCGGCAAGTTAGGCGGGCTGATTTTGCCTTTCAAGCGGCCTTGGGGCCGCGGGCATCAGCTATGCTCTTGGCTGGTGGGATGAGGATGGGTCCGGGACATCAGACGATGATTTCAGCAAGACAGTTGTTCGACCGTGTCTGGTCGCGCAGGACGCAGCTGGGGCTGGCGGTCCGGGTCACGGTCGCGGCCACCGCGGCCTACGCACTCGCCACCGCGCTGCATCTGTTGTTGCCGCTCTGGGCCGTGCTGACGTCGATCATCGTCACCCAGATGAGCGTCGGCCGTTCGTTGAAGGCGACGCGCGATTACATGCTCGGCACGATCGGCGGCGCCATCTATGGCGGCGCGATCGCGATCCTGATCCCCTATTCCAGCGAAGCGGGCCTGCTGGGACTGCTGGTGCTGGCCGTGGCGCCGCTGGCCTTCGTCGCATCGATCTACCCGAACCTGAGCTCCGCAACGGTGACGGCCGTGATCGTTCTGGTGCTTCCGAGCATGCATCATGCCGATCCCATGGCCTCCGCGATCGATCGTGTCAGCGAGGTTTCGGTCGGCGCGGTGACGGGGCTGCTCGTCTCCTTCCTGGTGCTGCCCTCGCGCGCGGTGCGGCAGATCCGCGCCAGCGCGGCGAAACTGCTCGATCTGATCGCGGAGGCCTTCAACGAATTGCTCGCCGGTCTTACGCGCGGCCGCGACAACGATGCGCTGCATCGGATCCAGGACGGCATCGGCACCGCCATGGTGGGCATGAATACCATCGGCGCGGAGGCCGAGCGCGAGCGTTCGGCGCTTCTGTCGAGCGGCCCCGACACCGGCCCCTTGCTGCGCACGATCCTGCGGCTGCGCCACGACGTCGTGATGATCGGCCGCGCCACCGTAGTGCCGCTGCCGGCCGAGGTGCAGGTCAGGCTCGCCGGCCCCCTGGCAGAGGTCAGCGCGGCGATCCTGCGTTTCCTGAAGTCGGCCGCCGATGCCCTTCGCGAAGGCGCCGGTGCGCCGCCGATCCATCCCGTGCATGTCGCGCTTCAGCATTACGCCGAGGCGGTCGCGGCCGTGCGCCAGGACGGCCTGATCCGCGGCCACACCGGCGACACCGCCGAACGCTTCTTCGCGCTCGGCTTCTCGCTTGAGCAGATGCACCAGAATCTCTGCGACCTCGACCGCGTCGTCGGCGAATGGTCGGAGGCGGCGGTGGACGGGCCGGTGAAGGTGGCCGAGTGACGTATTCGGATTGAGGGCGAAGCCATGTTTTCGACCTGGGTCTATGTCAGCACCAGTCTGCTCGGCGACAACGCCGATGGCGAGATCGCCAGCATCAGAAGCACGGCGGAAACGAGAAACGCAGAGCTTGGCCTCACGGGCGTGCTGATATTTTCCGGTCGCCACTTTGCCCAGTTTCTCGAAGGCCCCGACGAGAAACTTGCTACGATGAAGCTCTCGATTTGCAGGGATCGCAGGCACGCGGACGTCCGAACTCTGACGACTCCCAGCATCAAGCACCGCAGGTATGGGCGCTGGGCGTTGGCATATGCGGGACGGGCAACTGCAATAGACAGGGTTTTATCCGACGCCGTGCGCGCGCAGGACGTCGGAGAGTTGCTTGACTACATGGACCATTTTGTCGCGGGCACCGAGTAAGCGTCGATCAAGATGCTAACGCTTCGCGAGACCCTTGCTTTGCAAGCGCCAGAGCAACAGATCGATGCGGTCCTGGCCGAAGAACGGCTCGTTCTCGAACACGAAGGTCGGCACGCCCCAATGGCCTGACGCCGCGTGGTCCTTTTCGTTCTCGGTGATCACCTGCTCATAGCGATCCGGGTCGGCGCTGATCGCCGCATCCATCGTCGCGAGATCGAACCCGGCCTTGTCGGCTGCCCGCGCGAGGTGATCGCCTTCGTTCCAGCCGGCAACCGAACCATCCCAGAGCACCGGCGCGATCGCTGATGTGAACGCGAGCGAGCGGCCGTCGAGCTGCGCCATCGCTCCCAGGCGCGTCAGGCGATGGATATAGGGCTGCTCTGCCGCGACATCGAGCGTCGTCATGTCCTGCACGATCGGGTCGGGCCGTGGAAAGCGGAACGGAATGCCGGCGTGCGCGGCGACACGGCGGGAGTCCAGCACGATGTAGCGCGCAAACTGCGGACTGGCCTTCTTGAAGAAACCGGGCACGCGAACCGCGATCGGATAGACCGGCCGCAGGTTGATCGCGAGATCATGTTCCTCGACCAGCTTCAGCGTCCTCGGCAGCGCCAGATAGCTGTACGGGCTGCGAAAGGAGAAGAAGAGGTCGACGGACAGCGTCATCGCGCCGGCTCCAGGATGCATCCCATCATGCTGCGGGCCACCAGCTTGTGGAACGGCGTGATGAGCGTGAGGTAAGTCCGTCCGAGGAGATTGTTGGTCTTCACCAGAGTGGTCACGGTGACGTGGCGGAGCGGCGCTTCGCCGGCGACATCGACCACGATACGGAAATCGAGATGATAGTCGTCGAAGCCGGCGACCAGCCGCTCAGGCGTCTCGCTCACCACCGGAAACAGGCCGATCAGGCCGCCGGGCGCATGGGCGGCTTCACCCGATGTTTTCAAGCCAAAGGGTGTCACCAGAATGTTGCGCAAGCGGGTCAACCCGTCGATCCAGCGCGGCCCGTGCAGCACCATTCGGGTGCAGGCCTCGCGGGCGCTCAATTGCCTCGCGCCGACCTCTGCACGAAACGCATCGATAAACTGCGCCCCTGCCAGCACAGCGCCGGCATCGACATCGGGCGTGATTTCGCGAACGGATCCTGTCATCCCGCGATTTTGCGCGTCAGCATGCCAAAGCGCAAGATCAACAGGCCGGCATAGACGAACGATCCGATCGACAGCCCGATCCAGACGCCGACCGCGCCGAGGCCGGCATGGAAGGCCAGTACCCAGGCGATGGGGAAGCCGACGCACCAATAGCCTGTTGCTGCGAAAACCAATGTCATCCTTGTGTCATTGATGCCGCGCAGTGCGCCGCCCATGATGGTCTGCAGCGCATCGGCGATGAAGAAGGTCGCACCGACAAGGAGAAGCGTCGCCGTCAGCTCGACCGTCGGCACGCTGGCCGCGCTGCTGCCGAAGAACAGCCGCCCGAGCTCATATCGGCCGAGGATGATGGCAATGGTCAGCGCCGATACGAACGCGATCCCGAGCGCTGCCGCGACGAGGCCCGCACGCCGGACGCCGGCAGGATCCTCGCGGCCGAAAGCATGGCCGACACGCACCGTCGCGGCCATGCCGATGCCGAGCGGGATCATGAACAGCACGGCCGTGACCTGGAGCGCGATCTGATGCGCGGCCAACGCTGTGGTCGAGATCAGCCCCATCAGCAGCGCGGCCGAGGAGAACAGGCCGTATTCCAGCAGCAGCGAAAACGAGATCGGCGCGCCGATGGCGATCAGCTGACGCATCAAGGGCCAGTCGATCCGCCAGAGGTGGGCGAGCGGACGGTAGTCGGCGAACGGCTTGCGCCACGCCGCAATGGCGAGTGCGGCGATGAAGGTGCCGAGATTGACCAGCGTGGTCCCAAGCCCCGCGCCGAACAGGCCGAGCTCCGGCAGGCCGAACAGGCCATGGATCAGGCAATAGACCAGCGCGAAATTCGCGGGGATCGCCGCCAGCGTGATCCACAGCGGCGCCTGTGGCCGGTTCACCGCGCTCATCATGCTGCGCAGCGCGATGAAGCCGAGCGCCGGCGCGATGCCCCAGGCGAGGCCATTCAGATAGCGCTGCGCCAGCGCGGCCGAATGCGGCGCCTGTCCGAGTGCCGTCAGGATGTGCTCGCCATACAGCGGCGAGGCCATCATCGGCAGTGAAATGAGGAACGCGACCCACAGGCCGACGCGCAGGGAGCGGCGAATGCGCCTGATGTCGCCGGCGCCGAACGCCTGGGCTGCCAGCGGCGACACCGCAGCCATCAGGCCGAGCCCGAAGGTGAAGCTGACGAAATAGACGGTGTGCGCAAGTGCCGCAGGGGCGACCGAATCCTCGCCGAGGCGCCCGATCAGCGCGAGATCGCTCGTGACCATCGCGATCTGTCCGAGCTGCGTCAGCATCATCGGCACGGCCAGCCGCAACGTCTCGACGAATTCCTGCGCGAGATGGCCTTGTACGCCGGCTTGCCCCGGCTGTTGTGGTTGGACCGTGTCGAGCATGTTGGCTGCAATAGCACAGCAGGGCGACGAAAACATGGCCCTCGGTTTCTTACCCTCTCCCCTTGTGGGAGAGCGTGGCTCGCCGCGTAGCGGCGAGACGGGTGAGGGGTATGTCTCAACAGATACGATCTAGGAGAGAACCCCTCATCCGGCGCTTCGCGCCACCTTCTCCCACAAGGGGAGAAGGAAAAAAGACCCCTTCACCCCTTCCGCTCCGGCACGCGGCGGATCTTCGCGCCCAGCGCGTTCAGGCGTTCGTCGATGCGCTCATAGCCGCGCTCGATCTGGTCGGCGTTGTTGATGGTGGAGGTACCCTCGGCGCACACGGCGGCGAGCAGCATCGCCATGCCGGCGCGGATGTCCGGCGAACTCAGCGTCGCGCCGTGCAGCCGGCTGGGGCCCGCGATGATCGCGCGATGCGGATCGCAGAGCACGATGCGCGCGCCCATCCCGATCAGCTTGTCGACGAAGAACATCCTGGACTCGAACATCTTCTCGAACATCAGGATCACGCCTTCGCATTGCGTCGCGGTGACGATCGCGATCGACATCAGATCGGCCGGGAAGGCCGGCCAGGGCTGGTCTTCCAGCTTCGGCACGTGGCCGCCGAAATCGTCCTGGATCTTCAGCGTCTGGTTCGACGGCACGATGAGATCGTCGCCCTCGACGCGGCAGACGATGCCGAGCCGCTCGAAACCCATGCGGATCGAGCGCAAATGCTCGACGCCGGCACGAACAATACGAAGCGGCGAGCGCGTCACGGCGGCGAGGCCGATCAGCGAGCCGACCTCGATATGGTCGGGCTGGATCCGGTAGGTCGCAGCACCGAGCGTCGCCGGGCCATGGATGACCATGGTGTTGGTGCCGATGCCCTCGATCCTCGCGCCGAGCGCGGCCAGGAAATTGGCGAGGTCCTGCACATGCGGCTCGGACGCCGCGTTGCGCAGATAAGTGACGCCGTCGGCGGCGACGGCGGCGACCAGCGCGTTCTCGGTCGCCGTGACGCTCGGCTCGTCCAGGAACACGTCGGCGCCGGTGAGCTTGGGGCAGCGGAATTCGAGCCGGTCGGTCGCGGTGACCTTGGCACCGAGCTGCTCCAGCGCCAGCACGTGGGTGTCGAGCCGGCGCCGGCCGATCACGTCGCCGCCCGGCGGCGGCAGCATCACCTCGCCGCAGCGGGCGAGCAGGGGACCTGCCAGCAGGATGGAAGCGCGGATGCGGACGCAGAGCTCGGGATCGAGATCGGCGGCGCGGATGCTCTTGGCGTGGATGTGAAGCGTGTTGCGGGCGGTCCATTCCGCAGATGCACCGACCGAGCGGATCAGCTCGACCAGCGTCTCGGTGTCGCGGATCCGCGGCACGTTCTCCAGCGTCACCGGATGTTCGGTGAGGAGTGCGGCTGCAATGATCGGAAGCGCAGAATTCTTGTTGCCGGCCGGCTCGATCGAGCCCGAGAGCCGGTGACCGCCCTCGACGATGTATTGGATGGGCGCCACTTGGATCTCTCCGTCCTGTAGGGTTGGGGCGGGCTGCTTTGGAGGCGGAAACTACCGAGAATTGTGGGCGGTAGCAATTCAGGCTTGATGGTCACCACGAAGAAGGTGCGCTCCATCTCTCGCTTGCGGGGGAGGGGGCGCTTCCGCGGCGGGATTGCCGAGATTTAGAGAAAACATCCCCGCGAGGAGAAAGCCCTCACCCGCCGCGCGCGGGACGATGCTTCGCATCGCCCGGGGCCCATCGGCCTCTCCCGCAAGCGGAAGAGGCGAAGCAAGCCTCAAATATCGATCGTCGCGCTCAGCGAATGCTCCTGAATGAAATCGCGGCGCGGTTCGACCACGTCGCCCATCAGCTTGGTGAAGATGTCGTCGGCCTCGTCGACCTCCTTGACCTTCACCTGCAGCAGCGAGCGCACGTCGGTGTCGAGCGTGGTCTCCCACAGCTGCTCGGGGTTCATCTCGCCCAGGCCTTTGTAGCGTTGCAGCGTGATGCCTTTGCGCCCGGAGTCGGTGACCGCCTCGAACAGGTCGGACGGGCCGTGCACCACGTGCTCGCTGTCCTTGCGCCGCAGCTTGCCGGAGCGGGCATAGACGTCCTGGAGCTTTGGCGCGTACTCGTCGAGCTTGCGGGCTTCGGCGGAGCCGAGCAGCGCGTCGTCGATGATGGCGGCTTCCTTGACGCCGCGCACGGTGCGCTCGAACAGGAAGCCCTGGCCCTCGACGAACTGCCCGACCCAGCCGCGCTCGACCTCCTCGGCCTGGCTGTCCAGCCGGGTCGCGATGTACTGCGCCGCGGCCGTGGCGTTCTCGGGGTTGCCGTAGACCGACTTATTCAGCACGCCGGTGATGGCGGCCTGCTCGACGACCTTGCGGTTGTAGCGGCTGTGCAGATTGCGCAAAATGCTGCGGACAACACGGGCATCATCCACCAGCGCGCGCAGATCGCGGCCGGACCGGTCGCCGCCGGTGCCGGGGATGTACACGCAATCGTCAAGGCCGGCGTCGATCAGATAATCCTCCAGCGCACGCTCGTCCTTCAGGTACTGCTCGGACTTGCCTCTGCTGACCTTATAGAGCGGCGGCTGGGCGATATAGAGATAGCCGCCATCGATGATGTCGGGCATCTGCCGGTAGAAGAACGTCAGCAGCAGCGTACGGATGTGGGCGCCGTCGACGTCGGCGTCCGTCATCACGATGATCTTGTGGTAGCGCAGCTTGTCGATCGAGAATTCGTCGCCGATACCGGTGCCGAGGGCGGTGATCAACGTGCCGATCTGCTCACTCTTCAGCATGGTGTCGGAACGAACGCGTTCCACGTTGAGGATCTTGCCGCGCAGCGGCAGCACCGCCTGGAATTCGCGGTTGCGCCCCTGCTTGGCGCTGCCGCCTGCCGAGTCACCCTCGACGATGAAGAGCTCGGATTTTTCCGGATCCTTTTCCTGGCAGTCGGCGAGCTTGCCGGGCAGCGAGGACACCGAGAGCGGGCTCTTGCGCGTCAGCTCGCGCGCCTTTCGCGCGGCTTCGCGGGCAGCGGCGGCCTGGATCACCTTGCCGACGATCATCTTGGCTTCGCTCGGATGCTCCTCGAACCAGGCCTGGAGCGCCTCGTTGAGGACGTTCTCGACCACGGGACGCACTTCCGAGGACACCAGCTTGTCCTTGGTCTGCGACGAGAATTTCGGGTCCGGCACCTTCACCGAGAGCACGGCGGTCAAGCCTTCGCGGCAGTCGTCGCCGGTCAGCGCGACCTTTTCCTTCTTCGCGTTGGCTTCGGCATAGCCGGTGACCTGGCGCGTCAGCGCGCCGCGGAAGCCGGCGAGATGGGTGCCGCCGTCACGCTGCGGGATGTTGTTGGTGAAGCACAGCACGTTCTCATGATAGCTGTCGTTCCACCACAAGGCGGCCTCGACGCCGATGCCGTTGGCTTCGGCGCGCACCATGATCGGCTTGGGCACCAGGGCCGTCTTGTTGCGGTCGAGATATTTGACGAACTCCTCGACGCCGCCGGAATAATACATCTCCTCGCGCTTTTCGACCGCGTGACGCATGTCGGACAGCGCGATGTTGACGCCGGAATTGAGGAAGGCGAGCTCGCGCAGCCGGTGCTCGAGCGTCGCGAAATCATACTCGATGTTCTTGAAGGTCTCGGACGAGGCCAGGAACGTCACCTCGGTGCCGCGCCGTCCCGGCGCATCGCCGACCACTTTCAGCGGTGCGACCGCATCGCCATGGGCGAACTCGATGTAGTGCTCCTTGTCGTCGCGCCAGATGCGCAAGCCCAGCTTGCTCGACAGCGCGTTGACGACGGAGACGCCGACGCCGTGCAGACCGCCGGAGACCTTGTAGGAGTTCTGGTCGAACTTACCGCCGGCGTGCAGCTGGGTCATGATGACCTCGGCCGCAGAGATGCCTTCGCCCTTGTGGATGTCGACGGGAATGCCGCGGCCGTCGTCGCGCACACTGACGGAGTTGTCGGCATTGAGCACGACGTCGACGCGCGTGGCGTGGCCCGCCAGCGCTTCGTCGATGGCGTTGTCGACGACTTCGTACACCATGTGATGCAGGCCCGAGCCGTCATCGGTGTCGCCGATATACATGCCGGGGCGCTTTCGGACGGCATCGAGCCCCTTGAGCACGCGGATCGATTCCGCGCCGTATTCGCTCGCGGTGGAGGGCTCGTTTTCGGCAGGCGTCTGCCGAGCAGGTTCTGTCATGAGAGGCCTTCGAGATGTCGCCCGAATCAGCCGCGCAGAAGGCGCTGATTTGCAGGCTATTTGTGCCATGAAAGAGGGCTAGCGCCTAGCGCAAACTATCTTCCGGCAACCCTTTGAGGAAATGGGGTTTTTGAGCCCGATTTCAAGGCGTCCGAAGGCCGATTCCGGGGCTCGTCCAAAGCCCGATTCGAGAGCTCGTTTTTGGCCCTCGAAGACGTGGATTTTGCGGGGGTGCAGACGCTCGTCCGGGGCGCTGTGGTGCCCCGGAACAGGCCAAGGGGTTCAGTAGATCTGGGACGGCTTCTTGTCGTCGCTGAGGCCCGAGGCCTCGCCTGCCGCCAGGGTGACGGTATCGGCGCGCAGCAGAAGGCCCCACGCGCGCAGCTCATAGGGATATGTGCCCGGCGGCAGATCCAGCACTTGTGGATGATTTTCGCCACCAGCGATCTCGATGGTTTGATCGTTGATGACAAGCGAAGCCGCGTTCGGCCTGAGATAGCCGAATATAAGCCGAGCTTGTCCTGGTGTCGGCAGGAAGTTGGCCTTGGCCGCGGTCTCTGTATTCCGCTGCACCAGGTCGATCGTGGTTTCGCCCTTGGCGCGGTCGAGCGTCATCATGCCCGGCCCCTTCGGGGAGGCGAAGACGAGCAACGCCCGATCGGCGGCGACCATCGCGCCATCAGGCTTTTCCCGCCAGCCGCGCTTTGCGAGCTCTGCGCGGTAGAAGGCGAGCACGTCGCTGAGCTCCGCGGGCACCTGGGCTTTGAGCTCGATCCGAAGCGGGACTTCGATGCCGGACGCGTGGGAGGTGCTGTAGCTTGAGTGACTGGCTCGCGTCGGCACGGGCAGGTCGGCGTGGGGGTCTGCTGCGGTCAGCGGCTCTTGCGAACAGCCCGAGAGAAGCATGAGGCCGCAAACCAACAGCCGCCACCGTGCCGGGAGCTTCGTCCCGCGCCCTGCCGTTGCCATGCCCACTCTCCTGGATGTCGCGCCTCGTGATCTCCGCGCGATGCAGCGGCCGCGACACGGTCGCCGCCTCTCGACGACTAGTCGCCCCGCGAGCCTGATGGGTTCAACCTGGCCGTCACAGGCAAGGGCTGCGGGATCAATACATCTGCAACGGCAGCACTTCGCCGGTCGGCCCCACCATCAAGCCCCAGGCGTCGCCCGCGGCGACCTCGATCGTGTCGCTGCGGACCGGGCGGCCGGCCACTTTCAGCGAATATTGGTACCTGCCCGGCGGCACATCGAGCATGGGGCCCTTCGGCGACTGCGGACCGCCTGCGCCAGCGACGATCTTGACGGTCTGCTTGTTGATGGTGATCTGCGCGTCCTGACCGCCCATATTGCCGAGCAAGAGCTTTGCCTGACCCGGTTTCGGCATGATGTCCGCCTTGGTCGCGGCTTCAGGGTTCTTCTGCACGAGGTTGACCGAAGTTTCGCCGTTGGCGCGGCCAAGCTTCAGCATCGCCGGTCCCTGCGGGGACGCGAAGGCGAGCTGGACGCGATCGGCGGTCGTCACCGCGCCTTCAGGCTTCTCCTGCCAGCCGAGTTTTTTCAGCTCGGTGCGATAGAAGGCAAGCACGTCGCCGAGTTCGGCCGGGACGCTGGCTTCGAGCTCGCGGCGGAACGGCGCCTCGATGCCGGGCAGTTTTGCCGTGCCAAGCGAGGTCGAGCTGTGTTGCTTCGGCACGGGCAGTGCAGAGTCAGGATCCGCCTCCAGCAAGCCGGACGCCTTGGCCTGCGTGCTAGCCGCATCGCGGCTCGCTGAGGCGGCCTTGGAGCCAGGATTGGCTGCGGCCATCTTGAGGCCCGAGCCATCGGCGCTGACATTCACCTTCGGCCCCATCTGCATCACTGTGAACGAGATCGATTTGCCGCCCCTGGCGAACTCCAGGACAGCCAGGTTCGGCTGGTTGATCACCGACGGCTGCTCCTTCCAACCCGCCTGCTTGAGCGATGAGCGGTAGAACGTGGCGAGAGCCTTGACGCTTGATGTGGTGGTGAATTCGAGCCGGCCGCCGGCGCCATCGAAATCCACCTCCTGTGCATTTTCCGGCAGCGGCACCGGCGTGGTGCTCCCGGCCTGCACCTGCAGCGGCGTATCCGAGAGTGCGGTGGCTTGTACCTTGCGACGGGCCGCGTCCTCGGCGAGCACCTGCTTCGTCATCGCCTCCGCGTCCTTCATGAATTGCTCGTCGGCATCCTTCTTCGCCTTGGCGCGGGCGGCGAGCACGCTCTCCTTCACCTGCGCGGTCAAATGCACCATCGTGAAATCGTATTTGCGCCCCAAGTGCAGCACGCCGTTTTCCTCGGGCGAGGAGAATTTCAGCGCGACTTCGTCTCCCGGGGCAAGCGGCGCGCTTCCCTGCTCGGTCCAGCCGCGCGCGGCAAATTCGCGATGGTAGAAGGCGAGCACGGCGGGCAGATCGGCAAGGGCCGCGACGATCAGCTCGCGCGTTGCGGTTTGGGCGTTGCCTCGTCCGGAGGATGATTTGAACGGCTTCGGCTCCGGCAGGCCAGCCGCATCGCCCGCCTCGAGATCGGTGGGCAGTGCGAACGGCGCGACCCTGATGTCGACATTGGTGCGTGCGTCGTCACGGCGGGTCAGGGTCAGCATCACCGGCTTCTGCTTGTAGAATTGCGTCGAATCGCCATCGGGGTGGTCGAAGAAGGCGCGGACGCCGTTCGGGATTGGCGCGCTCAGGTCCGCGTTTGGCCAGCTTGCGGCTGTTTCGGGCGTGAGCTTGCGCCAGCCGATCGCGGCCATTTCCTTGAGGTAGAACGCCACCGTCGCATCGAACGCGCTGGGCGCGATGCAGCCGAGATAGGGCCGCGTCTCGTCGAACACGAGATCAACGGCGCCTTCGGGGAACGGCACGTTCGAATAGATCCGGTTTGGCGAGTAGGTGACCGCGGATTGATCGGGACGGCCGAGGCCCTGCGTGAAGTTAACGGACAGTCCCTGCCGCCCCTTCTTGAAGGCGAGATTGGTGTTGGTCTCGTCGAGCGGGTGGACATAGGACACCCAGCCCTCAGTGCTGAGCATCTTCTTCACCGCAGCTGCCGTCACGGCGACCACGGTCGGTACGCCGTATTGCACCCGGTAGGGATCGGGACGCGAGGTGTCCTCGATCGCGCCTGGCAGCATCGGCACCGCGTGAGGATCGACATAGCCGGCGTCGAATTGCGCCGCGTGCGCGGTGCTCGCCGTCAGCAGAACGCCGCATGCAAGCAGCAGCCCACGTGCCGGGACCTGCATCCCGCGCTTGGTCATCGACATCGGCAAATCTCCTGGATTTCGCGGGAATCGGCGCGGCCCAGACAGCTAGTCGTTGATGGAGCCGGACAGGTTCAACGGCGGTATCCCGCGGCGCGCGCTCAATACAGCTGCAGCGGCGACCACAAATCGCCTTCGGGACCGACCGTGACCTCCCAGGCATCGCCGGCCGCGATCTCGATCGTCGTGTCGCGGTCCGGACCGCCGGCGATCTTCAACGCGTACGAATATTTGCCCGGCGGCATGTTGAACAGCGGCGCCTCGGGGCGCTCCTTGCCTGCGCGAGCCGGAAGCGTGACGGTATGGTGGTCGAGCGTGAGCACGGCTTCCTTGTCGCCAAGATTGGTGAACATCAGTGCCGCGCGGCCGGGCCGCGGCATCACATGCGCCATGGTCGCGGCCTCCTTGTTTCGCTGCACCAGATTGACGAGGGTGCTCTCGTCCTTGCGGTCAAGCGCCAGCGCCGCCGGCCCCAGCGGCGTGACGAAGGCGAGCCGGACGTGATCGCTGGCGATCACGGCGCCGTCGCGCTGCTCCTGCCAGCCGAGCTTGCCGAGCTCGGCGCGGTAGAAGGTGAGCACGTCGCCGAGCTGTGCGGGGATGCGCGCCGTGAGCTTGGTCCGGAGCGGAACCTCGATGCCGAGCATTTTCGTGGTGCCGATCTCGCGATAGCTGGTCCGCGTCGGGGCGGGCAGGGCGGCATCGGGATCCGGCGTGAGCGCCGACGAGAACAGCGGCGGCAGATGCGGCATCCAGCCGGTCGCGCTTGCGGCGGCGAGGCCGCTTGCGAGCAGGGCGAGGCCGCACACGAACAGCCGCCATCGTGCCGGGGCTTTCGCCCCTCGCCTTACCGTCATCATGCTTCTCTCCAGGGATATCGCGCGTGTCGTTCGCGCGATTGCAACGGCTGCGACACCGCCAGCAGCGGCCTCACAGTCCTAGTCGCGGCCCGGTTAGGCCGGGTTCAACGCATCAGGCTATCGCCGGGCGGAAACGCGTCCGCTCTCGACGTCAAACACTTCGCCGCCCGCGCCGATCTCGGCAAACGCGGCCGGGTCCGCGCCGGTCAGCCACACCTGCGCGCCGAGCTTGCGCAGCTCGTCGAACAGCGCGGCGCGCCGGTTGGGATCGAGATGGGCGACGACCTCGTCGAGCAGCAGCAGCGGCACGATGCCAGTCATCTCGGCGACCAGCGTCGCATGCGCCAGCACGAGGCCGATCAGCAGCGCCTTCTGCTCGCCGGTCGAGGCATCACGCGCGGGCATGCTTTTTGGCGCATAGATCACCTGGAGATCGGTGAGATGCGGGCCGTCGGTGGTGCGGCCGGCAATCGCATCGCGCGGGCGGTTGTCACGCAGGATCTGGCGGTAACGGTCCTCGACCGACGTCGCGGTCTCGGTCAGCAGCGCGTTCTCCATCCAGCCGTCGAGCGCGATCTGTGCCGATGGAAACGCGGATCGTTGCGCACGCGCGTCGAGCATGCCGGCGAGCCGCGCCGCGGTCTGGCCGCGCGTTGCGGCGACTGCGACCGCGAGCTCGGCGGTCTCGCGCTCGATCGCGTCACACCAATGGTCGTCGTAATTGCGGGTCTCGAGCAGGCGGTTGCGCGAACGCAGCGAACGTTCGAGCGCGTTGATGCGGCTGGAATGCTCGCTGTCGATCGCCAACACCAGGCGGTCGAAGAAGCGTCGCCGCTCGGACGCACCGCCCATGAACAGCCCGTCCATCGCCGGCGTCAGCCACACCATGCGGATGTGGTCGCCGAAGGCGGCCGCCGAATTCACCGGCTCGCGGTCGATGCGGCAGCGGCGGTTGACCGCAGCGTCCGCGCGCGGCGGCTCGATTCCGGTGCCGAGCGTGGCGAGGCCCAGCGCGCCCTCGACCTGGGCGGAGACCGCCCAGGACCCGTCGCCCTGGTTGTCGGCGACATCCTCCAGCGTCGCGCGCCGCAAGCCGCGGCCCGGCGACAGGAACGAGATCGCCTCGATGCAATTGGTCTTGCCCGCCCCGTTCGGCCCGACCAGCGCCACCATGTCAGCCGCCGCCTCGAGCCCCGCCGCCCGATAGTTCCGAAAATGCGTCAGCGTCAGGCGATGAATGCGGGAGGGGGTCATGTGATGTTCGATGGAGGCGATTCTTCCCCTCTCCCCTTGTGGGAGAGGGTGGCGCCTCACGAAGTGAGGCGACGGGTGAGGGGGATGTTACCGCTGAGCGAGTTTTTCAAGGATATCCTCCAATACGGAAGCGGGCTGCTGTAACACGTCGTTGTTCCAATAGCGCAATGTCCAAAACCCTTCGGCGGCAAGCGCCGCCTCACGCGTCGCGTCTCCTTGCGATTCAGCGTGTTGACTTCCGTCGATCTCGATCACGAGAGACTTCTCGAAACAAACAAAGTCGAGAATGTAGTTTTTGAACGGCACCTGTCGGCGAAACTTGAAAGTGGAGAGCCGACGATCCCTCAGCAAACGCCACATTGCGGCTTCCGCATCGGTTGGCTCGTGCCGCATGTTCTTCGCGAATTGGCGGAGGCGCTTGGCGACTTGCCGATGAGACTGCTCCCGCGGCACGAACCCCTCACCTGACTGAGTGCGTATCCGCCAGCGGAGATGCCCTCTCCCACAAGGGGAGAGGGCACAACAACGTGCACCGCGCTTGTTGCGACGGGGAAAGCTGTCGTTTTACCCTCCCCCCTTGTGGGAGAGGGCATCGCTCCGCGAAGCCGGGTGAGGGGTTGTCTCCGCATAGACGGTGTCGCGAACGGAGCGGCACCTCCCTCACACCCGCATCGGCATCAGCACATACAGCGCGCTCTTGTCGTCGCGGTCCTGGACCAGGGTCGGCGAGCCGGGGTCGGCGAGCCTCAGCGTTGCGACGTCGCCCTCGATCTGGGCGGCGATGTCGAGGAGGTAGCGGGAGTTGAAGCCGATATCGAGCGCGTCGGAGGCGTATTCGACCTCGAGCTCTTCGGTCGCGCTGCCGGAATCCGGATTGGTCACCGACAGCACCAGCTTGCCGGGCGACAGCGACAGTTTCACCGCGCGGCCGCGCTCGCTGGAGATGGTGGAGACGCGGTCGACCGCGTTCTCGAAATCCTTCTTGTCGACGACGAGCTCCTTGTCGTTCCCTTGCGGAATGACGCGGCCATAGTCGGGGAAGGTGCCGTCGATCAGTTTCGAGGTCAGCACGACGTTGCCGATCGTGAAGCGGATCTTGGCCTGCGATAGCTCGATCGTCATTTCGGCTTCGCTGTCCTCGATCAGGCGCTGCACCTCGCCGACGGTCTTGCGCGGCACGATGACGCCGGGCATGCCCTCGGCGCCCTTGGGCTGCACCAGGTCGAGCTGTGCGAGGCGGTGGCCGTCGGTGGCGACGCCGCGCAGGGTCGCCGCCTTCGCCGTGCCGGCGGCGTGCAGATAGATGCCGTTGAGATAATAGCGCGTTTCTTCGGTCGAGATCGCGAACTGGGTGCGGTCGATCAGCCGCTTGACGTCCTTGGCGGCGAGATTGAACGAATGCGAGAGATCGCCGGCGGCGAGGTCGGGGAAGTCGTTCTCCGGAAGCGTCTGCAGCGTGAAGCGCGAGCGGCCGGCGCGGATCGCCAGCACGGCGCGGTCGCCGTCGGCCTCCAGCACGATCTGCGAGCCGTCGGGCAGCTTGCGCACGATGTCGTAGAACATGTGCGCCGGCACGGTGGTCGAGCCGGCCGTGGCGGTCTCCGCGGGCAGCGTTTCCGTCACCTCGAGATCGAGGTCGGTCGCCTTCAGCGACAATTTCGCGTTCTCGGCGCGCACCAGCACGTTGCCCAGGATCGGAATCGTGTTGCGGCGTTCGACCACGCGGTGGACATGGCCCAGCGATTTCAGGAGTTGCGCGCGTTCGACCGTAACCTTCATTGCACTACTCGCCCGATCCCCAAAGATGGAAAAAGCCGGGCGGAGGACAGCGCGCCGCGGCACCGAAAACCCCGGAAGGCCGGGTCATCGAGCCGATATGACCAAAGCCGTCAGGGTCGCGCAAGGTGGCGCGGATGGCCCCGGGATTCAAGGGATCGGGGGCTGGTTCCCCACGATTTACAGCCAGAAATAAAGGGCGCCGCCCCGGCAAGCAAACCGCCGCCCGGGCATGGCCGGGGCGGCGGGAGGTCGAGGAGGAGAACTCTAGGCGTTTATTCCTGAAGCTGGCGCTTGAGCGACTCGACCTCCTCGGACAGCGCGTTGTCCTTGGAGACGAGCGCCTCGATCTTGCGCACGGCATGCAGCACCGTGGTGTGGTCGCGGCCACCGAAGCGGCGGCCGATCTCGGGGAGCGAGCGCAGCGTCAGCGTCTTGGCGAGGTACATCGCCACCTGGCGCGGCCGCACCACATTGGCGGTCCGGCGCGAGGACAGCAGGTCCGAGCGGCTGACATTGTACTGCCGCGCCACCACGCGCTGGATGTCCTCGATCTTGATCCGCTTCGGCTCCGAGGGGCGGATCAGGTCGCGCACCTCGCGCTCGGCCATCTCCAGCGTCACCGGCTGGTTATTGAGTTTCGAGTGAGCCAGCAGCCGGTTGATCGCGCCTTCGAGGTCGCGGCCGTTATGGGTGATGGCGCGCGCCAGATAATGCAGCACCTCCTCGGGCACGTCGAAGGTGGCGTGATGGGTGCGGGCGGCTGCGACGCGCGACTTGAGAATGCCGTGGCGCAGCTCCTCGCCGAGCGAGCCCATCTCGACCACGAGACCGCCGGCCAGACGCGAACGGACGCGATCGTCCAGGCTTTCCAGATCTGACGGCGGACGGTCGGCCGCGATCACGACCTGACGGCCGGCATCGATCAGCGCGTTCAGCGTGTGACAGAACTCGGCCTGCGTCGACTTGCCCTGCAGGAACTGCAGGTCGTCGATCACGAGCACGTCGATGCCGCGCAGCGCTTCCTTGAAGGCCAGCGCCGTCTGCGTCTTCAGCGCGGCGACGAAGCCGTACATGAATTTTTCCGCGGTGAGATAAAGCACCTTGCGCTCGTTGCCGGAATTGCCGGCCCAGGTCACCGCCTGCAGCAGATGCGTCTTGCCGAGGCCGACGCCGGCATGAATGTAGAGCGGGTTGAACATCACGGGGTCGCCGCGGCGCCCTTCGGCGACCTGACGCGCGGCGGCATGCGCCAGCGTGTTGGAACGGCCGATGACGAAGCTCGCAAAGGTCAGGCGCGGATCGAGCGGCGAGCCGCCGAGCGCATCATGATTGGCGGACACGGGCGCGGTCGCGGTCGAGCGCAGCTCGGGCGCAGGCGCGCGGCGCGCTTCGACCGGCGCCGGCGCTTCCTTCGGCTGAACGACCGGGCGCACGGCGGAGCGAACGGTGAGATCGATGCGATGCACCTCCGGCATCTCGGCCTGCCAGCACGACAGCACGCGCTCGGCATAATGGGCCTGGATCCAGCTCTTCAGGAAGCGGGTCGGGACCGAGAGCCGCACGCTCTCCTCCTGTACGCCTTCGAGGTCCATGCGTGCAAACCAGCTCGTATAGACGTCTTCGCCGACGTTCGAGCGCAGCCGATTCTTCACGCGGGACCAGCGATCCTGTTCCGATGTCGTCATCATTTGAAAACTTTTCTCGAGAGATAAGGTTGCGTGGTGAACGCCATGCAGAGTTCCTGCCATGCATGGCGCGACCTCGAGCGAATCCATCTTCAGGCATGGCTCGACCGTTCGGCGAAAACGCCGCGGGTCAGGTCAGCGATGTCTTGGATGGAGAGTTCGCGAGGTCAGCGCGTACTCGACGCGCCCTCACGGATAGGGGGCTGATCGCAGGACGGATTGGAAACGGCATCGTTGAACGATGAAGCCAAAGTCAATACCGCGTTGAATCCGTAGGACATGATACCTCCCCGTCCTGCCGTGATCGCTCACGGCAAGGTCCTGCGTGTCTAAAAGACAGCCACTCCTGGAATGCTCCAATTGCGGATGCCCTGCCCGTCTTTTCGTATCGTCCGTTCGGCTACGCCATCATGCGTGTCGGGGTAGTCTCGAGATGCCTCTCATATCCCCCTCGCGCGATCGCTGAGATATCGCTTGGAGACGTCAAGACAAAGAGCTACCGTTCCCATATTGCTATGGGTTTTTGATCCGACAATCGCTTGTTGAAGCGTCGCCTACGTGCACACCGCCGCCGATTTGCACGCCCGCCCCGTTTCCCAAACCGCGCTGGTCTCAAGATCGTGGGCGCCGCGAACGACTTAAGGAATACACTATGCGCAAAGACTCGCAACGAAATTGATTCACACTTGAGGCATCAAAAAACTTGACCAGCGTTAACGCCGCGCACGAGTTGTACACAGCCTCGAGACCAAGTTTTTGGATTCGTGCACAGATTCGAAAATGCGGCGCATCATGTGACAATGACTCCCCAATCGCCAAAAAATTTTTACAAAAGCGTCACGCTCGCGACGCGCGAGCGAATTTTCCAAATGCTTGTCGCCGCTATGTCGATAAGTGGTTAGCGAGACACCGTTTTTTGAGTCTCGTTTCAGAGGGTAACCCGTCGTGGAAACGCGTTCCGGTGAAACTACGGTGTGCAGAACTCTGGCGCGCGGGAATTCAACTTAGGCCCGCGCCGCAGGGGTTTTTCGCAGCGCAGTGAAAGTTTCCGCTGTTGCAAAAACAGCGACAGGTGAAATTACGGACGCAGCCTGGCGAAGCCGCGAAGACTCTTCCAGCCGAAGATCGCTCGCCCAAAGACCGCAAGCGGGAAGTGACCACAAACGGTAATTGTGACAGGCAGCAAAAAGCCCGGCGTGAAAGCCGGGCTGATTGACGTGCGCGATGTTCGCTTCGACCGATCGCGTGAAGCGACCGGCTTCGCGCGACGAACTTTACTTCGCGAGCCTACTTGGCGAGCTTGGCGATCTGCGCGGTGAGGCGCGAGACTTTGCGGCTGGCGTTGTTCTTGTGAATGATGTTGCGCTGGGCGGCGCGCATCAGCGCGGGCTCGGCAGCGGCCAGCGCCTTCGCGGCGGCGGCGCGGTCGCCGGTCTTGATGGCTTCTTCGACGTTACGCACGGCGCCGCGCATCTGGGTGCGGCGCGACTTGTTGACGGCGGTGCGGCGGGCGATCTTGCGCGTCGCTTTCTTGGCAGAGGTAGTGTTGGCCATGGTCTCAATGTCCTTTGCGGGTACCGGTCGCGTCTTGGTCGGGTAGCGCCGGCAGCTTGACCGCGGAATCGACGCTCGGATTTAGGGTGTTCGGTTGCTGGGCCGTTCCCGGAACATGAGCGAAAAGCCTTGCGGCTCTCTCTGAGGCCCCAAAAGAGCCTGCAACTGCTCAAAGAACAGCGGCGGCAGGATTGCGCCCGCCGCCAGTTGGCGCCCTTATAGAGGGGGTCTTTGGCACCGTCAACGCTTTCGGGGTTGGAAAAGCAGGCTTCCGGCGTGCCAGGAGGGGGGCGTAACGCCCTGATGAGGTTGAATTTCTGCCGTCTCCCGGCTATTGGCTGGCGGCGTCGATAGGGGTCGTCCGACCGGACGATCAATTGGGGTGGGGTATGATCCGCGGCTTTTTCCGACTGATTGGCCTGTTGCTGCTGGCCGGCGGGTTCTTCTTCATGGTCTATGACGGCGCCCGCTGGGTGGCCGACCAGACCCTCCGCTTCACCCGGTTCGGCCAGTTCTGGAACGACATCAACCAGGCCAGCCAATCGGCCTTCCGTGCCTGGGTCGAGGCCAAGGCGCCCTGGCTCTGGACCTCGGTGATCCGCCTCGTGCTGGACCAGCCGGTGTTCGCCGTCCTCGGCATCCTCGGCATTTTGCTGATGATCCTGTTCCGACCGCGCAAGCCGCTGATCGGTTATTCCCGCGACTGAGCTCCCGGGGGCCGTAACAAGACTGCCTCTCGTTGCGTAAACACCTATATTCCCACTCGATCGCGAGCACGCCGCCTGAAGCATCTGGCTCGGGCGACGCACATCTCGTTTGCGGAGGTTCATCATGCTGTTCATGCGCAAGTCCACCGCATTGCCGAGCGCAGCCGACGCGCTGCCCGGCCGTGCGCAAGCCATTCCCACCGCGAGCATCCATTTCGTCAACGGCGCAAGATTGCAGCCGCCTTATCCCGCAGGTCTCGAGCAGGCCGTGTTCGGGCTCGGCTGCTTCTGGGGCGCCGAGCGCAAATTCTGGGAGCTCGGCGACGGCATCTATTCCACCGCCGTCGGCTATGCCGGCGGCCACACGCCGAACCCGACCTATGAAGAGACCTGCTCGGGCCGTACCGGCCACACCGAAGTGGTGCTGGTCGTGTTCGATCCGACGAGGGTCTCCTACGAGAAGCTGCTGAAGACTTTCTGGGAGAACCACAACCCGACGCAGGGCATGCGCCAGGGCAACGATGTCGGCACGCAATACAGAAGCGCGATCTACACCTTCTCCGATGCGCAGAAGAAAGCCGCCGACGAGTCGAAGGCGCTTTATCAGAAGGCGCTCAGCGCAAAGGGCCTGGGGGCCATCACCACCGAGATCGCGACCGCGGGTCCGTTCTATTTCGCAGAGGACTATCATCAGCAATATCTGGCGAAGAATCCCGCCGGCTATTGCGGCCTCGGTGGCACCGGCGTGTCGTGTCCCATCGGCGTGGGTGTGAGCGCTTAAGGCATTCGGTAACGCCACGAGCACCGCTGCACCTCTCCCGCTTGCCGAGCGGGAGAGGGGGCGCACCGAGCAAGTCCCCTCAACCCTTTATTAACCATAACCGGTGCAAGACTGGACCTGTCTCGGTTGTAGGGATGGTCCGGTGCGGGTTCTGCGCGCGTTTCGATGGTCGATCTTGGCAGCGTCCGCCGCGCTGGCCCTGGGCGGCTGCATGCAGACCGCCGGCCCTGTCGCGATGGTGCAACCCCGTCCCGATCTCGACGCCATGGCCTACGGCCAGCCCTACGGCGCTCCGCCGCCGGTCGTCGTTGCCAACAGCGGCGGCGGTGCCATCGATGCGCTCACCAATTCCTTTGCCGCGGGTCCTGCACCCGTTCCGGTCGCCTATGGCGGACCGGTGATGGCCGCGCCCGTGCGTTACGACGCTTCCTATCACCTCGACGCCGGCGACAAGCTGCGCGTCGTGGTCTACGGCCAGGAAGGTCTCACCAACAGCTACGCCATCGATGCCGGCGGTTCCATCACCATGCCGCTGATCGGCGCGGTGCCGGCGCGCGGCCGCACCACGGCGGGGCTCGCCAGAGAAATCGCCGCGCGCCTGCGCAACGGCTATATCCGTGAGCCTTCCGTCGCCGTGGAGATCGACTCCTATCGTCCGTTCTTCATTCTCGGCGAAGTCGCAGCCCCCGGCCAATATCCGTACGTGCCCAACATGACGGTCGAGAGCGCGGTGGCGATCGCCGGCGGCTTCTCGCCGCGCGCCAAGCGCGACGTGGTCACCGTGACCCACACCGAGAATGGCGGCGCCATGCGTGCCGTCGTGCCGCTCGGCACCCCCGTCAGCCCCGGCGACACCGTGTTCGTCGGCGAGCGCTGGTTCTAGAAGCTTCAGCCCGATCCCATCCTTTCGTCATTCCGGGGCGCGCGTAGCGCGAACCCGGAATCCATACTCCCGATGGTGGTTATGGATTCCGGGCCCGCTTCGCTTCGCGGCGCATCCCGGAATGACGGATAGGGTCACCGCCTGAAATCCAGCCGCCCATTCGGAAAGCATCCGTCGATCCTGAAGGCGTCGACCACGCGCCCGATCCACGGCCTGACGATCGCGGGATTGGTCAGGTTGATGTATTTCCCGATCAGGCCATTGCCGCTCTCGCGCACAGCGTCGATCAGCCCGTGGCGTCGGCCATTGTCCCAGTCGAACCGCAGATAAATGCGCTCACCGACGACGCGCACCTCCGCGCGTCCTTGCTTCCATGCTTCGGGCGTATCGCCTGACATGGTCGGATCGGCGCCGCCGTTCCAGCGGCTGGCCCAGGCGCCTTCGAGCGGGTCGCCGATTGCGGGAACGGTCGCCCAATGCGCCGCATTGCCGTCGGCGGCATCGCCGGCAAGCGAAGCCGATATCGCATAGTGCATGACGTCGGCATCGCCGGGATCAGGCACGTCCAGGGTACCGAACGGGTTGCGGATGACGATGTTCGTGTTGGCCTGCTGCATGACGCTCTCCCGGCGTGAACTGGCTCGATCAGCCAGCTCTATCGTCGGGTGGTGTGGTGCAGCCACCCGATTTCTGCTCGGAGGGCAGCGCGGCGCAACTCTCTGCTCTCGTCATTCCGGGCCTGCACCGCTCCGCGGCGTATCCCGGAATGACGGTGGAGAGAGACGGCCCGTGTGCCTTACGTCAAATGCTTCGCAAAGAACGCCATGCTGCGCGGCCAGGCGATGTCGGAACTGGCCTTGTCGTAGCTCGGCCGCTCGTCGCAATGGAAGCCGTGCTGGGCGCCCGGATAGATGAAGACCTCGACATCGGGCCGCTTCGTCTTGACGGTCTCGACGTCGGCGAGGGGAATGCCGGCATCCTTCTCGCCGAAATGCAACTGCGTCGGCACCTTCGGCTTCTCGTCGGCGAAGCGCACCACGGCGCCGCCGTAATAGCCGATCGCGGCCTTGAGGCCGTTCAGCCGCGTCGCCGCGACAAAGGCGACGCTGCCGCCGAGACAGAAGCCGATGATGCCGACCAGGCCGACGCTCTTCACCGCGTCGATCGCAGCCTGCGTGTCGCGCAGCATCGCGCTCCAATCGGGATTGGCGACGAACTTGCGCGCTTCGGCGATCTCGTCGGGCGTGTAGCCGGACTGGAAGCCCGGCGTGGTTCGGTCGAAGATCGACGGCGCGATCGCGACATAGCCTTCGCCGGCGAGGCGGTCGCAGACCGAACGGATGTGATGATTGACGCCAAAGATCTCCTGGATCACCACCACCGCGCCCTTCGGGTTGCCCGAGGGATCGGCGCGATAGGCGCCGAGCTGGAAATTGTCGGAGGCCGTCAGTTTGATGTCTTGTCCCACGCGGGTTGTCCTTCTTGGTTGATCGTCAATGCGGGCGCTTGTCTTTGCCCGTCACTCCCACATCCAGTTCTCGCCGTAATCCTCCTTCCATCCTGCCAGCCGTCCGTGACGGAATTGCAGGAACAGGCGGTGGCGATAGGGGATCAGTCCGCTGCCGCCGATGTCGCGGAGCGCGAGATAGATTTCATTGCCGGGACGTCCGCGGACGTATCGCAGGGGCTGCCCCAGCGCGTGCGCGGTCTGCTCCGCGTCCATCCCGAACGCCAGGGGCGCGTTGTTCGATAGGCTGTCGACGAAGGGACGGCGCGGCGGCACCGTGCCGAAGGGTTCGGCCCGCGCGGACGCCGCCATGATGAGAAGCGCCGCGCCCGCAGCCGCCAATGCCCGCTTCATCGTCATGACCCTCACCTCGCCGCCTATTCCGGCAAGTTCTTCAGGAAAGGCGCCACGGCGTCAACAAAAGCCTTGGGCTGATCGATGTTGACGGCGTGTCCGGCCGCGGGGATCACGACCTTTTGTGCGCCCGGAATCTTGGCCGCCATGTAATCCGACGCCGCCAGGAACGGCGTGTCGTCGGCGCCGACCACGATCAGCGACGGCACTCTTATATTCGGCAACAACTCCATCACCGCGGCGTCGCGCTGGGTCAGCATGCCGCGCGCGGCCATCGCCAGGCCCCTGGCGTTGCGATGGCTGGCGGTGGCGCGCTCGCGCGTGGCTGCTTTCAGCACGTCGAGACCTTCACGATCGAGCTTGTCGGCGGTGGCGAACGCACGCGCGTTCCACGCCTCGCGCGCGTCGTCCTTCCTGAAGCCGGGACCGGTGTCGATGATCAGCAGCGCGCGCGTGCGCGAGGGATGGGCGCGATAGAATGCGAGCGACATGTAGCCGCCGAGCGAGAGGCCGCCGATGATGGCGCGCGGGGCGCCGGCCGCATCGAGGATCGCCGCGATGTCGCCGACCGTCAGCGCCTCGCTGTAGGCTTTGGGATCGTCAGGGTAATCGGACTGTCCGTGGCCGCGCATGTCCCACAAGATCAGCTTGTGATCGCGCGCGAGCGCGTCGACCTGACCATGCCACATCGCCGAGGTCGAGGAATAGCCGTGCGTGAGCAGCAGCGGCGGCCCGTCACCGTGCACTTCGTAATAAATGCCGACGCCTTCACGATCGATCCTTGGCATTGCGCCACCCTTATTTTGTTTTGGTTCGATCCATCCTAGCCTGCGAGGTTACTCGGAGGAAACCGCCGCGATCGCAATGATACGCATGCTTGTCGTGTTGCTAGTTGCGTTCAGTCGCTAGCGTCAGCGCTGTTCTCGCAACGCACAACAGGCAGATGCCGCGATAGCTTCAATCGATTCCAGATTGCATTTGCCTCTGCGCACGAACCCGATCATTCTCGCGCGCAAGGCGGTCGCTGACCCGGTGGGCGGCCGCCATTCAAGTTGCCGCCGTAAGCGGCTTCATGCACCGGCAGGGGAAGACGCCTATGCCAACGCTCACGATCAACGGGCGGAGTATGTCCGTGGATGCGGCAAACGACACGCCGCTCCTTTGGGCCATCCGCGAGCAATTGCAGATGACCGGCACGAAATTCGGCTGCGGTGCCGGCCTGTGCGGTGCCTGCACCGTGCACGTCAACGGCGAAGCCGTGCGCTCGTGCCAGACCATGGTCGGCGACGTCGCCGGCAAGAAGATCACCACCATCGAGGGCCTGTCGGCCAAGGGCGATCATCCCCTGCAGAAGGCGTGGATTGCCGAGCAGGTGCCGCAATGCGGCTACTGCCAGTCCGGGCAGATCATGCAGGCGGCTTCGCTGCTGGCGAAGAATGCCAACCCGACCAAGGAAGAGGTCGTGGCACATATGGACGGCAATCTCTGCCGCTGCATGACCTATTCGCGGATCCAGAAGGCGATCATGCGCGCCGCCACCGAGATGCGTACCGCATCCGCCGCCGGCAACGAGCGGAGGCACACATGAACGAGCACGTGAAGAACGTCATGCCAGAGACGACCGATCTCAGCCGCCGCTCATTCCTGGTCGGCACCGCCGCCGCCGGCCTCGTGCTCGGCTATGCCGGCGTGCCCGGCATTGGTGAAGCGCTCGCCGCGGCCCCGGCCAATTTCGAGCCGAGCGTCTGGTACGCGATCGCGCCCGATGGCCTGGTCACCGTGACCTGCGGCAAGGCCGACATGGGTCAGCACATCGCTTCCACCATGGCGCAGATCGTCTGCGAGGAACTGGGCGCGAAGTGGAGCGACATGCGGGTCAACCTCGCTTCCAACGATCCGAAGTTCAACGACCCGGTCCTCGGTGCGCAGATCACCGGCGGCAGCTGGTCGACCATGATGAACTTCGACGCGATGAGCCGGGCGGGTGCCGCCGGGCGCATGGCGCTCGCAGAGGGCGCGGCCGCGTCCATGGGCGTGCCCGCGGGCGAACTCGTGGTGCGCGATTCCGTGATCTCGCATCCGAAGTCGAAGAAGCAGATGTCGTTCGCCGACGTCGTCAAGAGCGGCAAGGCGACCAAGACCTTCACGCCTGACGAGCTCAAGGCGATCAAGCTGAAGACGCCGGATCAATACACCATGATCGGCGTGTCGGTGCCGCAGCTCGACATCCCCTCCAAGACCAACGGCACGGCCAAGTACGGCATCGACGTGATGATTCCGGGCATGGCCTATGGCGCGCTCGTCACGCCGCCGGTGCGCTTCGGCGCGACGGTGAAATCGGTCGACGACAACGCTGCGAAGAAGGTGCCTGGCTTCATCAAGGCCGTTACAATCGACGACAAGACCCAGACGACGTCGGGCTGGGTGGTTGCCGTCGCCAGCACCTATGCCAACGCCAAGAAGGCGGCGGCGGCGCTGAAGATCAGCTATGACGGCGGCCCGAATGCAAAACTGTCCAGCCAGTCGCTGCTCGACGAAGCCATGCGGCTTCAGAAGCTCGATGATTCCGGCCAGTTCTTCGTCAAGGACGGCGATGTCGCAGCCGCGCTCGGCACGGCGGCCAAGGTGCTGGAGGCGGAGTACACCACCAGCATCAACATCCACGCGCCGATGGAGCCGATGAACGCCACTGCGGAGTTCAAGGGCGACATCCTGCACATCTATTCCGGCAATCAGTTCGCGACGCGCTCCGGCGCGATTGCGGCGGGAGCTGCCGGGATCGATCCGAAGTTCGTGGTGATGCACCAGATGTGGCTCGGCGGCGGCTTCGGCCGCAGGCTGGACGCCGACATGATGGTGCCGGCGGTGCAGGCGGCCAAGGCCGTCGGCAAGCCGGTGAAGGTGATCTACACGCGCGAGAACGACATGACGATGGATTTCTCGCGTCCGCTCACCTACCAGAAAGTGAAGGCCGGCGTGGACGGCGACGGCAAGCTCGTCGCGCTCAGCCACGACGTGGTCTCGGCCTGGCCGACCGCGCGCTGGGGCATCCCCGACTTCCTGTCGCCCTCGGTCGACAAGAAGGGCCCGCTCGACGCGTTCACAGTGAACGGTTCGGACTTCTTCTATACCGTGCCGAACCACAATGTGCGCGCGATCAAGAACGAGATGGCGCACAACGCCACCCCGTCGGGCCAGCTCCGTTCGGTGGCGCCGGGTTGGACCTTCTGGGCGGTCGAGAGCATGATCGACGAGATCGCGGCGGCGACCGGCAAGGACCCGGCGCAATTTCGCATCTCGCTGCTCGACGGTGCCGGCAAGAACGACGGTGGCGCGCAGCGGCTGCGCAACACTCTGCTCGCCGCGATGGGCCTTGCCGGTTACGGCACCAAGAAGCTCCCCAAGGGAGAAGGCATGGGCGTCGCCTGCGTGTCGTCGCAGGAGCGTGCGACCGCAAGCTGGACCGCTTGCGTCGCGCATGTGGCCGTCGCGCCGTCGGGCGAGGTGACCGTGAAGAAGCTCACGGTCGCAACCGATGTCGGCACGCAGGTGCATCCCGACAACATCCGCGCCCAGGTCGAGGGTGCGGCGCTGTGGGGCCTGTCGCTTGCGATGCACGAGAAAGCGACGCTGAAGGACGGTGGCATCGAGCAGACCAATTTCGATAGCTACAGGCCCTTGCGCATGAGCCAGATGCCTGAGGTCGCGGTCGCCGTGATCGCCAATGGCGAGAAGGCCACCGGCGTTGGCGAGCCCGCGGTGACGGTCGTCGCCCCCGCGATCGGTAACGCCATCTTCAATGCTTCGGGCGCTCGCGTCCGGGCGCTGCCGATCACGGCGGAAGCCGTGAAAGGCGCGATGAAGGCGTAAGCTGCGTCTTGCAGTTGTGAGGTGAGACGTCCGCCGGAGGGGCACCTCCGGCGGACTTTTTTTGCGAAAAGCTCAGCATTTTCAATGGTCCTCCTACTGTGCATGGGGTTGTTTTCGCCGTTGGGGGAAACCCGACCCGTAAAATTGCGTGCAATTTCGGCAGGTTCGGTTGAGCACGCCTCTTAAGGGCCGGAGAACCTGATCCGGCATAGGCTGACGCCAAAGACAGTCCCGTGCTTTTGGGGAAGCCATGAACGCGCCAGCCAAATCCGCCGCCAAACGCCGGCTTCTGCTCGCCTCCGACCGGAGCGATGCGAGCACCGAGCTCGCCAGCATCCTGAAGGCCGTCGGCGACGTCTCGACGGTGACGACGCAGGAGATCCCCGAGCAGCCGTCGCGCGATCTCTCCGGCCTCGTGGTCGACATCAATTTGCGCTCGCCCGAAAGCGTGCAGCGCGTGCGCAACAAGCTGCGCGGCGATGCCTATCGCTCGATGCCGCGTCTGTTCGTGCTCGCCGACGCGCTGCATCACGGCACCATGCAGGCCTGGGCGCTCGGCGCCACCGACACCATCTCGCGCCCGTTGCAGCCCGAGGCGATCCTGCAGCGCATCCGCGCGGCGTTCCCCGACACGGCGACCTACGACGCGACCGATCGCGGCAAGACGCTGAACCGCGGCGTCGAGGCGGCGCACGCGGTGCTGGCGAAGATGTTCGAGAAGCTGCCGCTCGGCGTGCCCCTGACCTTCGACGACGTCATCGCCGCCGAGAACAAGATCCTGAAGGCGATCAAGCACTCCTCGCTGCGCGAGTGGCTCACCACCGTCGGCTGCCACCATGTCGGCAGCTATCGGCATTGCCTGTTCGTCACCGGCTTCGCCGTCGCCTTCGCCCAGCATCTCGGCATGCGCGAGGACGACCAGCGCCGCCTGACCCGCGCCGCGCTGCTGCACGATGTCGGCAAGGCCTTCGTTGCTTCCAACCTGCTCGACAAGCCCGGCAAGCTCTCCGACGAGGAGATGGCCGAAGTCCGCCAGCATCCGCGCCGCGGCTATGATGCGCTCGCGGCCCAGGGCGGCTTCCCGCCGGAGATGCTCGACGTCGTGCTGCATCACCACGAATTCCTCGACGGCAGCGGCTATCCCAACGGCCTGTCGTCGAACCAGATCAGCGACATCGTGCGCCTGACGACGATCGTCGACATCTACGCAGCTCTCGTCGAGAAGCGCGCCTACCGCATGCCCTTCACCCACTCGCGTGCCTTCGCGATGATGGAAGGCATGGGCGGCAAGCTGGACCAGCAGCTCCTGCAGGCGTTCCGTCCGGTGGCGCTGGGATCGTTCTGATCCCGCGCCGCTACCCCAGCATCTTCCTGAGCTCTGCCTTCGCCACCTTCTCCAGGGTCGAGCGCGGCATGTCGTCGACGAGGCGGATCTCGCGCGGCACCTTGAAGTCGGCGAGGCCCTTGCGGCAGGCCGTCATCACGCGGTCCTGCAGGTCAGGTGCGGCGCCCGCGACGCCGCCATGCGGGATGATGAAGACGACGGGCACCTCGTCCAGCATTGGATGCTTCTTCGCAACCACAGCGGCCTCGCGCACGCCAGGGACGATGGCAATCACCTGCTCGATCTCGGATGCCGCGACATTCTCGCCGCCGACCTTCAACATATCCTTGGCGCGGTCGCCGAACCTGATGAAGCCGTTTGCGAGGCGCTCGACGCGGTCGCCCGTGAGGAAGAAGCCGTGCTCGTCAAAGCTCTCCCGCGTCGCCTTCTCGTTGTGCAGATACTCGGCGAACAGCGACAGGCCGGGAATGCCCTTGATCGCGAGATTGCCGGTGTCGCCGACCGCGGTGGGCCGTCCATCATCGTCAGTGATGCGGATCTGGTATTCCGGCGCGGGGCGGCCGATCGACATCGGGATGTTGGGCTGGTCGATCTCGCCGATGATGCCGTGCGTGATGGTCTCGGTCATGCCCCACCAGCCGATGATCTTGACGCCGAACGCGGCGAAGGCCGGCGGCTCGTTGACCGCCGTGCCCCACAAGCGGAATTTGTGATCCCCAGGGATCTCCTGCTCGAGCAGCGCCTTCATGCAGAACGGGATGGTCGAGGTCCAGGTCGAGCCATGCTCGCGCGCGACGCGCCAGAACCGGCTCGCGGAAAAGCGCGGCTGGATCACGCAGGTGGCCCCGACCCACAGCGCCGCCAGCATGGAATAGGCCAGCGCATTGGTGTGGAACAAAGGCAGATAGGTCTGGTGCACGTCACCGGCGTGCAGGTCCTCGTGCGCAGCGTTGATCTTGGCGCCCCACAGCGCGTTGGCGTGGGTCCACAGCACCGCCTTCGGCCGCGACGTCGTGCCCGACGTGTACTGCACGCTGCAAGGCGCGAGCGGATCGGTCGCACGCTTCGGCCGATCGGCGCTGTCGGCGAACAGGGACTCAAAGCTATCGCCGCGCGAAACCGCCTGCGTGGGTGCGGCGCCCGCATCGTGCGAGGTCACCGCCAGCCAGCGAATGTTGCGGCAGTTCTGCGCGACGATTTCCGCATAGGCCGGCTGCGTGATCGCAGCGACCGCGCCGCAATGATCGGCGAAATACTCGATCTCCGCCGGCGCCGAGCGCGTGTTGGTAGTGACGGCAATTGCACCGAGTTCGACGCAGGCGAACCAGGCGAGCAGCGCCTCGATGCAATTGTCCAGGTGAATGAGCACGTACTCGCCCGGCTTCACGCTGCGCCGGGCGAGCCCCGCTGCGAGCGCGCCGACCCGCTCGTGGAATTCGCCGTAGCTCCAGCGCCGCGCCGGCGCGTCGAACGGCGCCCAGATCAGAAATGGATGATCACGCCGAACCTCGGCGCGCATCTTGAGAAGCCACGGCACGTCGAGCCCATCGAACGGGCTCGCGATACCAGTTGAGGTTTGTTGAATGGCCATGAGTCCTCCCGTGCGGCCGGCATCTTGATGGCGGCCGCCCTTCTATTATTGCGTTTTCCTGCCATCACATGGTGCGGGGCGCAAACCAGGAGGGGCGTCGTTCGCCGTCTAATCCTCGTACGACGAAATCTCGATCAGGCTGCCGTCCGGATCCCGGCAATAGACCGAGCGCAGCGTGCCGCGGGCGCCCTGCTTGGGAACCGGGCCTTGTTCGATCGCGACGCCATGCGCCTTCAAATGCGCCACCACCTCGTCGGGGGTCGAGGACGTGAGGAAGCACAGATCCTCGCTGCCGGCGGTCTGGTGGTCGGCGGTGAACCACTCCACCTTGTCGGCGTCGCGCGGCCGGACGTTGATCTTCTGTTGACCAAACTGAAGTGAGGTCCGCGGCGCTTTGCCGCCGCCGGGATCGAACACCTTGACTTCCATGCCGAGGATCTTGCGATACCACTCGGTGGTGACAGCGACGTCGGCGACGTTGATCACGAGGTGATCGAGGGCCTGGACCTTGACGGGCATGCCTTATCCTTTCGTCGCCATGAGCCTGGCGCACTTTTCGCAAAGGGCGGGCTTTGTTACAACGCCGCTGACGCCGCCACCAAGAACAACACTGGGAGAACCCTCGAGATGATCACTCGCCGTTCCGCGCTGGGCCTGCTCGCCGCCACCCCGCTTGCAGCCAGCCCGCTGTCGAAAGCCTTTGCAGCGGACTATCCGTCCCGGCCGGTGAAGTTCGTGGTCGGTTATCCGCCGGGCGGCGCCACCGATATTCTGGCGCGGTTGATCGGCCAGCGGTTGTCGGAGCGGCTCGGCCAGCAATTCGTGATCGAGAACAAGCCGGGCGCCGGCAACAATATCGGCACCGAATCCGTCGTCAACGCCGAGCCCGACGGCTACACCGTGCTGCTGGTCAATCCAGCGAACTACATCAACTCCACGCTCTACGCCAACCTCAAGTTCAACTTCGTCAGTGATATCGCGCCGATCGCCGCGTTCCAGCGCGTGCCGAACGTGATGACCGTGAACAAGGACGTGCCGGCAAAGACCGTCGCCGAGTTCATCGAGTATGTGAAGGCCAATCCCGGCAAGGTGAACATGGCTTCCTCAGGCAACGGCACCTCGGTGCATCTGTCCGGCGAAATGTTCATGGCGATGACCGGCTGCAAGATGCAGCATGTACCCTATCGCGGCGCAGCGCCCGCCATCACCGACATGCTCGGCGGCCAGGTGCAGGTGATCTTCGACAACATGCCCTCGATCATCCAGCACATCCGCTCTGGCTCGCTTCGCGCGCTCGGCGTCACCACGGCGCAGCGCTCGCCGCAACTGCCCGACGTGCCGGCGATCGGCGAGACCGTGAAAGGCTACGAGGCGAGCGCGCTGTTCGGCATGGGCGCACCGAAGAACATGCCCAAGGACCTGATCGCCAAGCTCAACAACGAGGTGAACACGCTCATGAAGGAGCCCGAGATGACCAAGCGCCTGGTCGAGCTCGGCGGCGATCCGCTGGTGGAGACGCCAGAGGCGTTCGGCAAGGACATCGAGGCCGAGACCGCCAAGTGGAAGAAGGTCGTCGAGTTCGCCGGCCTCAAGGTTGAGTAGCAGTCTCGTGATCGACCACGAATGAAGCCCCGCCGGAAGGCGGGGCTTTTTGCTTGCGTGGGTTTCCCCTTGACGGAATGGCATCCGCGCGTATGCTAAACCGTATGGTTAAGTATCAGGACGCGACGCTCGATCGCACCTTCGCCGCGCTGTCCGATCCGACCCGGCGCGCATTGCTGGCGCGTCTCGGCGAAAAGGACGGCCTGTCGGTGAGCGAGCTGGCGGCGCCGTTCGCGATCTCGCTGCCCGCAATCATGAAGCATCTCGACGTGCTCACGGACGCGGGCCTGATCGTACGCGAGAAGACCGGGCGTACGGTGTCCTGCCGGCTCAGCGCGCATCCGATGGAGCGGGCGATGAACTGGCTCAATCGCTATGCGCAATTCTGGTCCGAGAGGTTCGACCGCCTTGCCGACTTTGTGGAGGACAAACCATGGTCAACGCAGCCGCCGGTGCCGCCGAACGCGCAAGCGAAGGTCCAAGCCTCACGCTCACGCGGCGCCTCCGCGCGCGGCCGGAAAAAGTCTTCGCCGCCTGGACGCAGGCCGCGCAGCTAGTGCAGTGGTTCGGGCCGCCGAGCATGAAGCCGGCAACGCTGAAGGCCGAGCTCGATGTTCGTACCGGCGGCCGCTATCGCATCTCGTTCACGCGCGACGACGGCGAGTATTTCGAGGCCGGCGGCATCTACCGCGAGGTGGTGCCGAACGAGCGCCTGGTCTTCACCTGGGCCTGGCATTCGACGCCCGAGCGCGAATCGCTGGTGACGATCTCGCTGAAGCCCGACAGCGCCGGCACGTTGATGATCTTCCATCACGCCCAGTTCTTCGACGAGACCGCGCGCGACAACCACCAGCGCGGCTGGAGGTCGTTCATCGACAAGCTCGAGAGCTTCGTCGCCTGATCTTCGTCCGAGGAGGATACCATGCAGCAACATCAGATCGTCTCGCGCGAGCAATGGGTCGCCGCCCGCAAAGCCCATCTGGCGCACGAAAAGGAGTTTTCGCAGGCGCGCGAGCGACTGGCCGAGGAGCGCCGCGCGCTGCCCTGGGTGAAGGTCGACAAGAACTACGTGTTCGACGGGCCGAATGGCAAGGTGACGCTCGGCGATCTCTTCAAGGGCCGCCCGCAGCTCGTGGTCCAGCACGTGATGTTCGCACCGGACTGGGAGGCGGCCTGCAAGAGCTGCTCGTTCTGGGTCGACGGGTTCGAGCGCATGGTGCCGCATCTGGCGGCGCGCGACACCACCATGGTCGCAGTCTCGCTGGCGCCAGTCGAAAAGCTCGAGGCGTTCAAGAAACGCATGGGCTGGAGTTTTGACTGGGTGTCGTCAGGCGGCAGCGACTTCAACTACGATTACGAGGTCTCGTTTACGCCTGAGCAGATCGATCGGGGCGTACCGAAATACAATTTCGGCACCACACCGTTCTATGGGCCCGAGCTGCCCGGCATCAGCGTGTTCTTCCGCAACGAAGCCGGCGAGATCTTTCATACCTACTCTTGCTTCGCCCGCGGCCTCGACATGATGAACGCCGCTTATCAATATCTCGACCTCACTCCGCTCGGCCGTCACGAAGACGGGTTGCCGTATCCGATGGATTGGGTCCGCCTGCGGGACCAGTACGAGCCACAGGCGAAGGGCGCTTGCTGTCACGGGTGAGGGGGCGTTCACAGATGTGGTCCTGGTTTTTGCTAGGTTTCGCCAGGGCGACGCCGGAAGGGAGGCACCACTGGCGGCGACCTTACTTCTTCGCGTCCGCCTGTTCCGTGCCGTTGCACGAGATCAGCATCGTATAGGCGCGTGCGTTTCCGGCGATGTCGGTGGTCTTGAGTTCGCCCTTCGGCTCGGCCGTCTGGTACGGCACCACCGAATTGTCGAGGAAGTCGCGTAGCGCGCCGGTCTTGATGGCGAAGTTGATGTTTTCGGGGATGCTGCCGGTCGCGGCGGCGACTCGCAATCCATCGAGCTTCCCGGTGACGACGCCAACGACCTGGCCGGTCGTATCGAATAGCGGGCCTCCGCTGTTGCCGGGCTGCACGGGCGCGCTGATCTGCAGGAAGCGTGAATCGTTGCGCATGCCGCTGAGCGAGCTCACAATGCCCGTCGTCACTGTGAAGTCCGAGGTCAGCAATCCGTGGAACGGAAAGCCGATCGTCACGACGGAATCGCCGGAGCGGATCGAACGGTCGCGGATCCGGGCAAACTCCTTGAATGTCGCGGTCGAGAGCGCCTGCAACAGAGCGAGATCGTTGTTTGCGTCGCTCGACACGACGCGCAACACCATCGCGGCTTCACCGGTGAGATTGCCCTTGAGCTCGCTGCAACCGTCGATCACGTGGTTGTTGGTGACGATGTGCCCGCTGGCGCTGACCACGAAGCCGGTGCCAAAGCCGGAGCTGCTCTTTGCTCCTCTGCCGGCCTTGCTTGCCGGCGATGATCCCTGCTTGTCCGCCGTTACTGCCGGCCTCGCGGCACTCTTCGCAAAATCGCCGGCCTTGCTCAGCCCGTCGGCCTTCACGCGATTTACGCAGTTGGCCAATGCGGCGATCACCGGCCCGGTCGAGGTCAGGTCGAAATTCAGGACAGCGCGGCCGGCTGTTGCGACCATGAGGCTCGCCTTTTGAAATCTACGCGCGACGTTGACCGGCATGACGGCCGTAAGCATGTTGGTCTGATAGGCCGTGGCGTACAGCCTGGCTTGCTCCTGCCCGTCAAACGTCACGTCGATCGCAGCATTCTCGCCCTTGTTGAAGTGGTAGCTGGGACTTGCGAAGGCCAGCGACCATATGCCGGTGACATTTTGGCTTACGACAAGGTTGACGCCGTTTGCATACGGTGCCGTTGCGGCGCAATGGGAGAAGGCGCCGGTCTGGTCGTTGCTGAAGGCGCCGCCGATCCAGTTGCCGACATTGATGGAGCCGAACGGTCCCGCCGCATGCGCTAGCCCCGCAAAAGCCAGTTGCAGCACAGCCGCAACGGCAAACGACCTCAACCACATGACTTCCCCCCGGACACTTTGGCCGCATCTTAGCTGCACGAGCGGGTGGCGCGCAACCAGCAGTTGTCTGTGCAGATATCGTCTCCGTCGAGCGACCTTCCGGCTTGCCTTTACTTTGCGGCGCGGTATACTTTGCGATACAAAGTATCTGGACAAGCCGGTCCATGAACCCGGTGGAGCGGAGTCTTGGCATTGCCGATGCGCGATCTCGACAAGGCGCTGGCCGACATCGTGGCGATCCGCAGCCAGATTGCGGCCGGCACGGCGTTCCGCGGTTACGGTCCGGCGACGATGGCCGCGACCGGCGCGGTCGCACTCGTCACCGCCATCCTGCAGTTCTGGTTGCTCGGCGATCCGACCGGCGAGCCGCTCGGTTTCTTTCTCGGCTGGTTCATTGCAGCCGCGCTATCCGGCCTGATGATCTGGATCGAGATGCGTGCGCGTTCGCATCGTCATCATTCCGGCCTTGCCGATGCCATGATCCACCAGGCGGTCGAGCAGTTCCTGCCTGCGGGCGTCGCAGGCGTCCTGCTTGCGGTGGTGATGTGGAAGTTCGCAAGCGAGACGCTGTGGCTGCTGCCGGGCCTGTGGCAGATCCTAGTGTCGCTCGGCATTTTCGCGTCCGTCCGCTCGTTGCCGCGCAGCGTGGCGTTCGCGGGAGCCTGGTACTTCGTCTCGGGCTTTGCGGTGGTGGTGCTGGCGAGCCAGACACACATGCTGTCGCCTTGGACCATGGGGTTGCCCTTCGTGATCGGCCAGTCGGTGATGGCGGCCATTCTGTATTTCGCGTCCGGAGACAACGATGTCGAAGACTGACAGCGCGCCTTTCTCCTATGAAGGGCTCGACCGTGTGATCCACGAGAAGGCGAGGCTCGGGCTTCTGACCTCGCTGATGGCGCACCCGAAAGGGCTTGCGTTCGCCGATCTGAAGCAGCTCTGCGGGCTCACCGACGGCAATCTCAGCCGGCACCTCGCCGTGCTCCAGGAGGCCGGCCTCGTCGAGGTCACCAAGGGCTATGAGGGCAATCGCCCGCACACCACCTGCCGCCTCACCAAGGCTGGCCGCCGCCGCTTCCTCGACTATCTCGCCGTGCTCGAGCGGCTGGTGCGCGACGCCGCCAAGGCCGCCGGCCGCGAGGCGTCGCCGCTCGGCCGCCTCGGCTTTCTTTCGACCTGATCGTCCCCTTTTTTGACCGGAGACTTTGCGATGCAAAGTGACGTCACGTCCCACAACGAGAAGCTTCACGTCGGCATCATCATGGACGGCAACGGACGATGGGCGACGCGGCGCGGGCTGTCGCGCGTGCGCGGCCACGAGGCCGGCGTCGAGACCATCCGCCGCATCGTCGAGGCCGCACCCAGGCAGGGCATCGGCACGCTGACGCTTTATGCCTTCTCGACCGACAATTGGCGCAGGCCCAAGGCCGAGGTTGCAGCCCTGATGACGCTGCTGCGCCTCTATCTCGCCAATGAAGTGCAGAGCCTGGTGAAGAACGGCGTGCGCCTCAACGTGATCGGCCGTCGCGATCGCTTGCCTGACGGCATCGCCACCGCAATTGCGCGTGCAGAAGACGCGACCGCGCGCGGCACCACGCTGCATCTGCGGATCGCCGTCGACTATTCCGCGCGTGAGGCCATCCTGAACGCCGCGGCGAAGGCGGCTGCGCTGACCAGCCTGACCCGCGAGGCCTTCTCGCAGCTCGTCACTGGCGAAGCTGGCCTCCGCGACGTCGATCTCATCATCCGTACCTCGGGAGAGAAGCGGCTGTCGGATTTCCTGCTCTGGGAAGGTGCCTATGCCGAGCTGCATTTCACCGAGAGGATGTGGCCCGAATTCGATGCGGGCGATCTCGCCGCGGCGTTGGCCTCCTTCCACGGCCGCGAGCGTCGCTTCGGCGGTCTCCAGGCGATCATGCCGGAAGAGGTGCCCGCACTCTCGCGGGCCTGACACCGAGGCGGAGCTGGGCAAGGGCCTCCGCCGCGGTTCTCGCACGATGAGGCGAACCGCTTCGCGCCGGATGTAGTGCTGTGCGGCGGCATGCGCAAAAACCGCTGCATCTCCCCGCGGATCGTGCTCTACTGCCGTCTCTTACGGGAGTATGCGGCGATGCGCGCGGTTCTGGATTGTTGCACCGGTGGAACGGAGCGGAGGATTGCCGCCGGCACCGATCTGGTGACAGAGGGCGGCGCTTCCGGCCATCTCTATGTGCTGATGGACGGCAAGCTCGAGGTGCTCAAGGGCGAGATGATCGTCGCCACCGTCACGGAGCCGGGTGCGGTCCTGGGCGAGATGTCGGTGTTGCTGGGAGTGCCGCATACTGCGACCGTACGAGCCTGTAGCGACACGGTCGTCTACGAGTTCGAGGATGCTGCCTCGCTCCTCAAGCAGCAGCCGGAGCTCGCGCTCTTGCTCGCGCGCATGCTGGCGCAGCGGCTCAATGCCGCCAACACCTATCTCGCCGATCTCAAGCGCCAATATGCCGGCCACGGCACGCATCTCGCCATGGTCGGCGAGGTGCTCCAGAGCATGATCAACCTGCCGCCGCTCGAGGTCTCGCCAGGCTCGGATCGGAAATCCGATCCAAGGATGTGAGCCAGTCCGGCGGCTCGGTGACATGGGACGCCGGCCGCTTCAGCGGTGCGCCGAGATCGATCCACTGCGCTTCGCCGGCCGCCAGCCAGAACGCCCTGTTCTCATCGAGATCAAGCACGATGCGTGTCGGCGGGCGTCCCGGCTGCAGGCCGGCGTTGAACACCCAGGTCTGGCCTATCAGGTCGTACCACGAGCCGTCCTTGATGAAGGGCGATTGGTGCACATGGCCCGAGATCACCATCGAGGGCTGATACTGCATGATCCACTGCACCACTTCGACATCGCCGAAGAAGCGCTTGCCGCCCCAGCTCGTCGGTGAATCGGCCGGCGGCGCATGATGCGCCCAGATCCAGCGCCGTGGGTGATCGACCGCGGCATCGCGCAACTGGTCGACGATGCGCTGCTTCACCAGCGGTCCGTCCCACCACGGGCACACCGTGAACAGCGTATCGCCGATGGTGAGATTGTCGCCGTCGCAGGCAATGCCAAGCTCGCGGACCTCTGAAATCCAGCGGGAGATCTTCTCGCCTTCCGCGTTGCGCTCGTCGAGGTCGTGGTTTCCGGAGCAGAGGATGACGCGGGTCTTCGACGCGATCATCGCCAGGTACTTTTTCACCACCACGATCTGGGCACGGAAATCCACCATCGAGCCGACGTCCAGCGCGTCGCCCGCGAAGATCACCAGATCGAACTGCGGCGCCGCGCTAACCAGCCAGTCGAGCTGCGGCAGCGAATAGTGCAGGTCGGCCACGACCAGGCAGCGCATTGGGGATCCGTCGGCGGGAGTGTGAAAGTATTTGGGAATTTCAAAACGTCATTCATGAAGCAAGAAGCGGACCAGTACGGATGGCCTGTCCCGTCAACCATGCTGCGGCGGATTGAAGCGCGCAAGCCCCGGGTCGTCGCTGGGCTGGACCGGATCGCCGAATTCTGGTGTCGTGGCGCGCCCTCAACGCCGGTATCGCCATGACGTCCTTCAAGACCATTCGTACCCGCGCCGAGAAGCGCAAGGGCGGCCCCAAGGCGCTCGACAAGCTGATGCCTGACAAGCCCGACCTGAAGCGGTTGGCCAGGCTCGGCGACGATCGCATCCTCGCCGAGATGACGAAGCGGGTGTTTTGCGCGGGCTTTGCCTGGAGCGTGATCGACGCAAAATGGGACGGTTTCGAAGACGCCTTTCTGCGCTTCCAGCCGGCCAAGCTCTCCTTCCAGCCCGAAGACTATTGGGAAGGCCTGCTGCGCGATGCGCGGATCGTGCGCAACGGCGCCAAGATCATGTCGGTGCGCGAGAATGCCGCCTTCGTGCAGGAGATCGCGAAAGAGCACGGCAGCTTCGGCAAATTCCTGGCGCAATGGCCGCCGTCCAACGAGGTCGGCCTGCTTGATCTCTTGACCAGGCGCGGCAGCCGGCTAGGGGGCAACACCGGGCAGATGCTGCTGCGCTTCGTCGGCTGGGACGGCTTTGTCACCTCCAAGGACGTCGTTGCCTGCCTGCGCGATGCGGGCCTGGACATCGCCGAAGAGGTCAAGTCGAAGGGCGATCTCGCCAGGGTGCAGGCGCAGTTCAACGCCTGGGCCGAGGAGACCGGTCTGCCCTACACTTATCTGTCGCGCATCTGCGCGCTCTCGGTCGGCGAAAACCGGGGCGAGCATTAGCTCACGAGAAACCAGGAAGACGAGAATGGCCAAAGCCTATTGGGTTGCGACCTACCGCGCGATCAGAAATCCCGATGCCATGGCGGCCTATGCCAAGCCGTCGCGTCCGGCGATCGAGGCCGCCGGCGGCCGCGTGCTCGCGCGGGGCATGCCGGCTGCGGCCTTCGAGCTCGGCCAGATGGAACGGGTCGTTCTCATCGAGTTCGACAGCGTCGAGCGCGCCAGGGCCGCCTATGAAAGCCCGGCCTACAAGGCCGCGCACGATCTGCTTGGCGACGGCGCCGATCGCGATATCAGGATCGTCGAAGCGGCCGACTAGACTAGCGCCGCCGGCCAGATCGGGGATATCGTGTGGCGATCTCGCGCCGTCGGCGCGGCAGACGCTGCGCGCGATCACGAATTTCATTTCGCAGGAACATTTGTGCGCAGCACCCGTTCGGGAGTTTGAGCCAGCCAACAGGCGCAGGGAACACGCGCGCTCCGGCCAACATTTTGGCTCAAGCCGTGAAACTCGAACGATAGAACGGAGCAGCTCATGAAGCTCACATCCGAACAGGTCAAGCAAACCGTCAACCAGCTCGGTGCACAGGTGCTGCCCGACGAGCATCCCGCGATGCCCCAGCTCAACAGCATGTTCGGCGAGCACACGTTCTTCGTCGACGAGATGGGATTGAAGGTTTTGGAGCCGACGCCGTCACAGGGCGCGGAACGCGAGACCGGCGAAGTCGTCAGCCTCGCCGACTGGAGCGATGCCGATCTGACACGGCTGATGGCGCACGAGCCCGAGCCGACCGGCGTGATCGTCGTGTTCGAGCATATCAGGCACTGAGAACGCGAGGACGGGGGCCACGCACGGCCCTCGTCCGGACGTCGACGTCGATGAGACCTTCGTCGGCCTCCAGGAGGCCCGCGCCCACATGATGCGGAAGTGCTGCGGAAGCGAAGCGACATGGTCGATCTCGCCGGCTCCACCGAGACCGCCGCCCAAGCGGGTTGACAAGGGAGGGATTCGTGGCCTTGCAAGGAAGTGGCGCACCCGACACGATTCGAACGTGTGACCTTTGCCTTCGGAGGGCAACGCTCTATCCAGCTGAGCTACGGGTGCAGCGAGGCCTCATTTAGCCTAATGGCGAGGGGTGGGCAACCGCTCTCGCCGCGGCAATATCCGCGCTTTAGGCCGATTTGCGCGGGGCCAGGCCAGGAACCGGGGCGCTATCCCAGCCGACGGCTGCGAATTCGGCCAGCACCCGCTCGGACGAGACGACCCGGTTGCGGCCGAGGCGCTTGGCGGCATAGAGCGCCTGGTCGGCCGCGCCCAGAAGCTGGTCGGGGGCACCGTCGCCCTCGCCGGGGACGTGACTGGCGACACCGACACTGAGGGTGACGTGCTCGCCGGCGCCATGGGCGCCGTGGGTGATCGCCAAGGCCATGACCGCGCGGCGGATTTCCTCGGCGATGGTGCAGGCATCGTCGGAGCTCATGTCGGGCAGGATCAGCGCGAACTCCTCGCCGCCATAGCGGCCGGCAAGGTCGAGCGGGCGCACCGCGTGGCGGCTGACGACTCCCGCGACCGCGCGCAGGCACTCGTCGCCGCTCTGGTGGCCGTGCGCGTCGTTGAACAGCTTGAAATGATCGACGTCGACGAACAGCAGCGCCAAGGGCTTCTGCGTCCGCTGCGCGCGGGCCCATTCGCTCATCAGCATCTGGTCGAACGAACGACGGTTCGACAGCCCGGTCAGGCCGTCCTTGGTGGCGAGCTCCTTCAGCGCCATCTCGGCACGTTTCTGATCGGTGAGGTCGCGCAACGTCTCGACCACGGCGATGAGATTGCCGGCCTCGTCATGGATGGGACCCGCGTCGATCGCGAGGTAAAGCTGGCTGCCGAGCTTCGGCATCACGCACCAGTTCTCCGCGGAAAAGCCGAGCCCGTTATGACCGCGCGCGGCATATTCCGAATAGAACTCGGGCAGCTGCTCCGGGCGGTCGAGCGCGACGATGTCGGCGAGGCAAGGGCGCTTGGTCTCGTAGAACGCCTGCCAGTGCCTGTTGGTGCCGATCACATCAGCGGCGGCAACGCCGGTCAGCCGCTCGCAGGCCCTGTTCCAGATCACGACACGCCGCTTCGGATCAATCACGAAGGTCGGCACCACCAGGTGCTGCATCAGCCGCACCGCGTAGGAATCCGCGACGTCGATCATTTTGGGGGGCTTTGCCATGTCAGGCCACCGCCGCCACGGGCATGGCGTCATCGGGGCCGAACAGCTCGCGCACCTCGGCGGCCGGCCGCGGCTTGCTGAACAGATAGCCCTGCATCTCGGTGCAGCCGAGTGCGCGCAGCATCTCGCGCTGCGCTTCGGTCTCGACGCCTTCGGCGACCGTGGTCATGCTGCTGGCCGAGGCGATGTTCACCACGGCCTGCACGATCACGGGCGAACCACCGGCCTCGGCGATGTCGGCGACGAAGCAGCGGTCGATCTTGATCTTGTCGAACGGGAAGCGCTTCAAATAGCTCAGCGAGGAATAGCCCGTGCCGAAATCGTCGAGCGCGATGCGCACGCCGACCGAGCGGAGCTGGTGCAGGATCGAGAGCGCAGCTTCGTCGTCGCGGATCAGCACGGCCTCGGTGATCTCGAGCTCGAGCCGCCGCGGCTCGAGGCCAGAGGCGGCCAGCGCTCCTGCGATCCGCAGCGCCAGCGTGTCGCATTTGAGCTGCACCGGCGAGACGTTGACGGCGAGGCGGACATGGGCGGGCCAGGTCGCGGCCTCGTTGCAGGCCGTGCGCAGCACCCATTCGCCGATCTCGTTGATCAGGCCGGTGTCTTCGGCAATCGGAATGAATTCGGCCGGCGAAACCATGCCCCGCTCGGGATGGCGCCAGCGCAGCAGCGCCTCGCAGCCGGAGACCACGCCCGTGTGCAGGTTGACCAGCGGCTGGTAGTGGATCTCGAAGCCGCCATTGATCAGCGCCTGGCGCAGATCCTGCTCCAGCGTGAGGCGGGCCTTGGCGCTTGCATCCATCTCCGGCACGAAGAACCGGTAGGTGCGCCGTCCTTGCGCCTTGGCGCCGTACATTGCGAGGTCGGCGTTCTTGATGAGCTGGTCGAGATCGGCGCCGTCCTGCGGTGCCAGTGCGATCCCGATGCTGGCGTCGGTGGAGAGCTGGTGGCCGAGGCAATGATAGGGGCGGCGGATCGCCTCATGTATCTGGGTCACGAAGGCCAGGACGTCGGTGGAGGACTCGATCCCGGTCTGGATCACCGCAAACTCGTCGCCGCCGAGCCGGGCGATCAGATCGCCCGGCTTGAGGCAGGCGCGGATGCGGCCGGCGATCGCCATCAGCAGCTCGTCGCCGACATGGTGACCGAGCGAATCGTTGATGCCCTTGAACTCGTCGACGTCGATGTAGAGCAGCGCGAACTGCGCGCCGCCGGCGACCTTCTCGAGCTCGCGCTCGATCTGCTCGCGGAACAGCACGCGATTGGGCAGGTTGGTCAGCGCGTCGTAATGCGCCAAATGGGCGATCTTCTCGGCGGCCTTGCGCTGCGCGGTGACGTCCTCGATGACGTTGATGATGTAGCGCGGCTCGCCGGCCTTGTCGCAGATGCCGATGCGCTTTGAAATGGTATGACGCTGGCCTTCGGCCGGGGTCTTCCAGCTTTGCTCCTTCTGCAGCAGCCGGTCGGGCGATTGCAGCACGATGTCGTCGTCGCGCGTGACGATGCCGGCGTCCGCTTCGGGCAGGATGTCGGTCGCCGTCTTGCCGACGATCGACTTGCCGCCTTCTCCAAAGATGTCCTCGGCAATCCGGTTGACCAGCAGGTAGCGCCGCGTGTGGGCGTCCTTCACCGTGATCTGCGACGGGATGTGGTCGATGATCTCGCGGAGGAACGTGTAGTTGCGGTCGCGCTCCTGCTCCAGATTGCGGCGCTCGGTGATCTCCTCGATCGTGGCGACCCATCCGCCTTGTGCGAGCGGCGTGTTGATGACCTGGAAGGAGCGCCCGTTGGGCAATTGATGCAATTTGGTGGCGACCTTGCCTTCGGCGACGCCCCTCATGACTTCGGCGCAAAACTCCTCGACGTCGCCGCTGAATGCGTTGCGCTCCTTGCGGTGACGCATCGCCTCATGGATGTGACAGCCGGGCTTGATGACGTCGTGGGACAGGCCGAACATGTCGGCATAGCGGCGATTGCAGGTGACGATGTATCCGGCCGCGTCGTAAAGGATCAGCCCTTGCGACATGTTGTTGAGGGCGGTGTCGAGCTGCAGCCGCTCCGCCTCCAGCCGCCGCTGGGCTTCGCGATTCTGCCTGATGATCTGGCGAATGATCATGAACAGGATCAGCGCGATCACGGCCGCCGACAGCGTCGCGGTGGTGATCAGGAAACCGGTCTGCTGCCGCCAGTCCGCCAGCGCGGCCGACATGGTGTTGGTCGCCACGATGACCAGCGGGAAATGGGTGAGCGACGCGGCCGAGCCGAGCTTCTCCGTGCCGTCGACCGGGCTCTTGACACGAAGCGTTTGCTGACCGCCCCGGGACAGCACGTTCTGCATCAGCGGCGCATTCTTGTAGCTCCTGCCGATCATCGATTCGACATTCGGGTAGCGTGCAAGCATCACGCCTTCGCGGTCGAACAGCGAGATGGCGGCGCCGTCGGCAAGTGCGACGGAGGCGAAATAGCGTTGATAGCTGTCGGGATCGATCCGCCGGACCAGCGCGCCGACGAAAGTGCCGTCCGGCAGGCTCAGCCGGCGCGCCACGACCGTGGTCCATTTTCCGATCAGAAAGCTGCGCACGGATTCCAGCAGCACCGGCTCCGACATCGGGTTCGATTTGAACGACTGGAAATAGGCTCGCGAGGAGATGTTGATCTTCGGCAGCGGCTGGGCGCGCGACCAGGCAATCAACTCGCCGTCGGCGTCGTAGATCGCGATGTCGCCGAGATAGGAGACGGCGCCGATCCGGCTCCGCAGCATCCGGTTGGCTTCGTGGCCCGACATGCGTTCGCGGAACATCTGCGGCGAGGTGATTTCGGGCAGGTGCATCTGTCCGATCAAATCGGCCGCGACGACGTCGGAGTCTTCAAACTGCTGATCGAAATGGCGCGCGATCAGCTGCACGGTGTTTTCCAGCTCGCGTTCGCGGTTGGTCAGCGTCCGCTCGCGAAACTCGCCGACAGCCATCGCGGTCACGGCGAAGATGCCGGCGACGAGAAGCGCGCCGGAGAGCGTCAGCCACAGCACGGGGCCGCGCCGCACGGCAGCGTCCCAGCCGCTTTTCGCGGCCGAGAAAATTGCGGCTGCCATCTGTTGGAAAACCCGGCGCATCCCACTCCCCTGGAGGACCAGAATTACTACGGACAGATGGCGCAATGCTTAGGAAAGCCGGTTACCCATGGCTTAAACCGGTTGCGGACTTCTACGGATATCCAGCAACGCGAGCCGCGAGGCATCGCGTCCCGGTTGCGCAGCGGTTGTACGGCACGCTGCGCTGCATCGTTAACCGAAGCTTGATGCGAGGCGTCGGCGCCCTCGACCCGAGGCCGGGCGAGGGAGTTGCGCTGCCGCCGGCCTACCGCCGATACGCGCTCGCCCGCGAATAGCCCTGCCGGTTCTGCTGCATCGGTCGGGCCGAGACGCTGGTGCGGGATTCGCTGGAGGCGGGGGTGGCGAGCTTCAGCTCCTCCAGGAAGATCGGTCGGGCGAAATAATAGCCCTGCGCGTAGCGGATCTTGGTCGCGGCCTGGAGATAGGCGAGCTCTTCGTAGGTTTCGAGGCCCTCGGCGATCACGGTCATGCCGAGCGCTTCGCTCAAGGATTCGATCGCGCGCAGGATGCCCTGGCTGCGCGGCCGCTTATGGATGTCGGTGATGAAGGAGCGGTCGATCTTGATCTCGTCGGCGGTGATGTCGGCGAGCGCCGAGAGCGACGAATAGCCGGTGCCGAAATCGTCGATGGAAATGCCGACGCCGAGCTTGCGGAACATCGGCAGGATCTCGCTCTGGAAATGATTCTTGGCGACGAAGGCGTCTTCGGTCACCTCGATCATGAAGCGCTGCGGGAAGCCGGTGTCCTTCATCGCCTGCGCGAAATTGCGCATGAATTCGGGGTTGCCGGCCTGCTTGGCGGCGACATTGATGCTGATGGTGGCGTCCGCGCCGAAGCTCTCGTTGATCAGGTCGATCGACTTGACGATCTCGGCCAGCACGAGATGGGTGAGCTCGTCGATCAGCCCGAGCTCGCTGGCGAGATTGATGAACGAGCCCGGCGCCTGAATCACGCCCTCGTCGTCGCGCAGGCGCACCAGCGCCTCGATGCCCCTCACGGCTTGCGTGCGGATGTCGACCTTGGACTGGAACGCGCAACAGAAGCGCTTTTCGAGAATGGCGAGCCGCAGCGACTGCTCGATCTTCATCCGTGCCAGGGCCTCGCGCTCCATGCCGGCATCGAAGAAAGATGCGGATCCCTTGCCGTTGTTCTTGATGCGGTACATCGCGATGTCGGCGTTCTGTCGCAGCGTTTCGAAGTTGCGGCCGTGATCGGGATAGAGACTGACTCCGACGGAGGTGGAAACGAACAGCTCGGAATTGTCGATGAAGAACGGCGCGGTCAGCCGCTCCAACGTCGACTGCATGAATTCGGCGACCTCGTCCTGGCTCTGGATCGGCGAGAGCAGCAGCAGGAACTCGTCGCCGGAGATGCGCGACAGCATGTCGGAGTCGCGCAAGTCTCGCCCGAGCCGTTTCGACAGCTCGACCAGCAGCGCGTCGCCGACGGCGTGGCCGTAATAGTCGTTGATGTGCTTGAAATTGTCGACGTCGAGAAACGCCAGCGCGAAACGTTCACCGGGCTGGTCGCGCGCCAAAAGGCCGTTGGTGCGATGCTCGATCACGCGCCGCGAGGGCAGGTCGGTCAGCTCGTCGAAATAAGCCGAACGGAACAGCTGGTCCTCGAAATTCTTCTGCTCGGTGATGTCGGAGGAGGCCGAGATCAGGAGTTCGCGTCCGGCGTGGCGGATGGGGCGATGGGTGGTCAGCAGCACCTGGCGTGCGGCTCCATCGTGGAGCGCTTCCTCGGAGGTGACCGACTGGCCGGACTTCAACGCTTGCTGGCAGGCCTCGCGGCGCGGCGCGAGATTGGGCGAGGGACGGCTGCCGTCCATGCCGAGCTGGGACGCGGCGACATCGTTAACCAGCAGAAGCTTGCCTTGCGCGTCCTGCACGGTCAGGCCGGCAGGCAGCATTCTAACGATTTCCTTGAGAAATCCGAGTTCGGCCTCGCTCGCGCCGTTGTATGCGTTGTCGTTCATAGAAGTCATGAATCTTCTTGTTCAGCGCGGCTTTGCAATGGACGCGATCATGCGCGGTTCCCTCTTAGGTTTGGTTAAGGGGTCCGCAGAAATACGGGGGTGTTTTGCGAGAAACTTGCGACGATACGAGGCGTGCCGCCGATCGTCATTAACAGAAGGTCAACAGCGCTTGCGAAAGCGCGAGTGGAATGCGCGGTTCGCTTTCGCTTGAAATCGGTGTGAGCGTAGTCGACACCTCTCCCGAAGGAGGCGACTGCACATCGTGTGCACGCTGCTGCGGCATCGAAAGTGGGCTCCCTCTCCCGCTTGCGGGGGAAGGTTTGGGGTGGGGGTCTCTCCGTGTCGGGATTGTCGAGGACTGCAGAGAATGTCCCTGGGTGGAGAGAACCTTCACCCGCCGCGCTCTGCGAGCGCGGCGGCCTCTCCCGCAAGCGGGAGGGACGAAGCAAGCCCGCGGACAATCGTCGATCCATGGCGATTGCTCTGCCTCCCGTAGGCAGAGCGGTCCACGGTCACTCCCTCCGGGGAATGCGACATTGCATGATGCAATGCAGGCCGGTCTTCAAATAGGAGACCTCGGTCTTGCCGTCGAAGGCCGACAGCGCCGACTTCAAGAGCTTGGTGCCGAAGCCGGGCTCGGAGATTTCGCCGACGGTCGGTCCCTCGGTTTCGTCCCAGGTGACGGTCAGGCGATCGTCGCTGACGGTCCATGACACCTGCAACAATCCCCGCGGTGAGGAGAACGCGCCGTATTTGCCGGCGTTGGTGGCGAGCTCGTGAAACATCAGCGACAGCGTCACCGCGAGCTTCGGCGGCAGGAACAGCCGGTCGCCGTTGAGGGTGAAGCGGACATGGCCGTAAGGGCCGAGCTCCGAGATCAGGAGATCGCGGATGTCGCAGCCGGCCTTGTCGATCCGCGAGATCAGATCATCGGTCGCCGCCAGCGAGCGCAGCCGTGGATCGATCCGGGCCCAGACCTGCGGCTGATCGTGCAGCACCTGGTGCAGCACGGCGTGCACGGTCGACAGCTTGTTCTTCAGCCGGTGCTGCAGCTCGTCGACCAGCACCTTGCGATAGTCCTCTTCCTCGATCAGGCGCTTGGAAATCCGGCGCTGCTCCGCCAGCATCGTGCGATAGTGCTCGACGCCCCAGATGGTGAGCGCAGAGACGCCCCAATAGAGTGTCAGAAGCACGAACCGTGCGCGGTCGGGAAACGTGTGGTCGAAATTCACGACGACGCCGAGCACGCCGCCGACCAGCGCCGTCACCACGCCGATCCGCAGGCCGCCGAAGGCTGCGGCGAAGAGCACGGCCGGAAAGTACGGCGTGAAATAGACGTCCGGGCGCACCTGCGCGAGCCCCCAGCGGGCCAGCGTCGCAAGCAGCAGGGAGGCCACGGCGAATGCGATGCTCAGGCCGAGCGATGGCGGAGCCTCGCCCTGCCAGCCTTTGCGGAATTCGTCGATCAGCTTCCCCATACGCAGCCCGGTCGCGCGTGACGCGCTAAAAACGAAAGATGGGTCATGATGTTACGCATCCCGCATGCACAAGCAAAGCTTGCCTTGCCACGATCAGGCAGGAATAGCGATCGCGGCGGCGTCGACTGTCGCGGAAGCGTCATCGATCGGTGTCCGCCATTTGGCGTCAAATCATTCAAAAGCAGGGACATTCCATCGGCAGGCTAGACGGCAAGGGTGCGGTGATCTCGGGCGCGACCAGCAGGATCGGACAGCGGATTGCGGAAGTCTTCGTTGCCGAAGGTGCCAAAATTGTGATCGCAGGCCGGCACAACTGGAGCCGGCAGCACCGCTATGGCGCGTCGCGCAAGACGATGTCTCGTGCCCCGGACGCCGCGCAGCGCTTCTTCATCGGTGCGGCTGCAGAGCCGGGGTCCGTCTTTCCGTGCTGAATATGCCGCAACGTTCTGGGTCCGGCTCGCGCTTCGTGCGTCCGGGACACGATGGTCACACCGCCTTCACCCGCACCTTCAACCCATCCCGCGGCTTCGGGATCGGCCACATCTGCCAATCCGGTTTGTAGCCGGGCTCGAGCGACACCTCGACGTTCTGCAGGAAGTGCCGCGCGAAGCATTTTGCCTGCATGTAGGCGAAGTGCAGGCCGAGGCACATATGCGCACCGCCGCCGAACGGCACCCAGGCGAAGCGATGGCGGTTGCGCTGGGCTTCCTCGGTGAAGCGCAGGGGATCGAAGCGATCCGGCTCCGGCCAGATGTCCTTCATGTGGTGCGTGTAGAGCGGATTGACGCCGACGGCGGTGCCGGCGGGAATCGTAAAGCCCTTGAAGGTGAAGTCGCGCATCGCACGGCGCGGCATCGAGGGCACCGGCGGCTTGATCCGCAGCGCCTCCTTGAACGCCATCTCCGACAGCGGCATTTTTTCGAGATCATCGAAGCTGGTCGGCGCGTCCGCCGCAAGCCCGAGCGCAGCAACTTCCTCGCGCAGCCTGGCCTGCCAATCCGGATGCGCGGCGAGTTCGCCGATGAAGGAGGTCAGCGACGAGGTCAGCGTGTCGTGCGCCGCCATCATCAGAAAGCTCATGTGGTCGATGATGTCCTGCTCGGACAAGAGCGCGCCGTCCTCGTGGGTGGCGCGGCAGAGGTGCGAGAACAGATCGTCGCCGCCGTGATTGCCGCGTCGCAGCGGAATCTGCTCGCGGAAATAGGCGACGATGCGCTTGCGCCCCCGCACGCCGGCCGCCATCTGGGTGCCGGGCAGGGGCCTGCGGATCGGGGCGACGGCGGCCGCGACCATGTCGACGAAGGCGCGGTTGATCTCGTCGACTTCGGGGCCGATACCGGCGCCGAGGAAGGATGCTGCCGCGAGATCGAGCGTGAGCTGCTTCATCGCCGGATAGAGCTGCATCTCCCCGGGCCTGGTCTTCCACTGCGCGACGCGCGCGGAGATGCCGCGATCGAGATCGCTGAGATAGGATTTCATCGGTCCGGACTTGAACGCGACCGACAGCGCCTTGCGATGCAGGCGGTGTTCGTCGAAATCGAGCAGCATCAACCCGCGCGGAAACAGCAGGCCGAGCACCTTGTTCCAGCCGTGTGTCGAGGAGAACAGCTTGTGCTGGTCGAACAGCACGAGTTCGTTCGCCTCCGGCCCGAGCAGCACGACATTGGTCTCGCCGAATATGTGGGTGCGGTAGACCGGCCCGTATTTGGCGCCGTTTGCTTCGATATGTCCCTTGGGATCGGCAAGCGTCTGAAAGGTCTTGCCGATGATCGGCCAGCCTTCGTCGCCGGGGATGTGCGTCAGCTCGTTGCGCCGGGGCGCGGTGTACGGAAGCACAGGCGCGGCCACATTCTGCATCGACATGACGATCGCTCCGGATGGCTGACCCCGACGATATAGCACAATACGGGCGCGATGACGCGAGGGTTGTTTGGCGCGTCGCCGAGCACACGATCGTCGTCCCGGCGAAGGCCGGCCTTCGCCGGGACGACCACCGGATGGTCTTGCGGCTTACCGCTTCGCCGCTTCCTTTTGCAGATCCGGCGCATTGACGGCGGGAATGGCGACGCGGCCGGGGCCGGTGACCTTCAGCGCTTCGGCGGCCTTCTCGTTCTGCATGATCTTGGCCATCACGGCCTGGCCTGCGCGCTCGAAGATCGCGCGGTTCTCGATCACGAATTTTTGCGACCTGCGCAGTCCGTCGATATAGCCGTTGATCTCGGGCACGACATAGCGCGCCACCATGTCCCAGCTCCGGCGCGTGGCTTCCGGATTGGCCCAGTCGTGCACGAAGCCGATGACGGCGCCGATGCCGCCGGAGACCTCCATCACGTTCTTGATGGTCTTGACGAGATCGTCGGGCGTGCCGATGGTCGAGGCCGCGCCCTCGACGAAGGCGGTCTTGTCCACGGCCTCGTCGGGCGAGGAGAAGGCGGTGAGGCCCGGCCGTTGCAGCGTGCCGACGTTATATTCGTTGTGCCAGCGCATCAGCCCGGCGCCGGCTTCCTTGCGGGCCTGCTCGCGGCTCTCGGCGATGTGGAAGGTGAGCAGCACGCGCCAGTCGGCGCGGCTCACAATGGTGCCGTGCTTCTTGGCGGCGTCCTCGGCGAACTGCCATTGCTGCTGCAGCGACATCAGCCCTTGCGTCGTCATCGAGCCCAGCGAGATGATGCCGATGCCGTATTTGCCGGCGAGCGTCATGCCCGACGGCGAGATCTGCGAGGCCACCACGAACGGCATCTCCTCCTGCAACGGCAGGAGCTGGAGCGCCGCGTCGTTCATGGTGAACCAGTCGCTCCTGGCGGTGACGCGCTCGCCGTTGAACAGGCGGCGGATCACGGCGATCGCCTCGTCCTGGCGGTCGCGCTGCGTCATCGGGTCGATGCCGAGCGTATGCGCGTCGGAGGCCAGCGCGCCGGGCCCGGAGCCGAAGATGGCGCGGCCGCCGGTCATGTGATCGAGCTGCACCATGCGCTGGGCCACGTTGAAGGGATGGTGATAGGGCAGCGATATCACGCCGGTGCCGAGCTTGATCCGCTTGGTGCGCTCGCCGGCCGCGGCCAGGAACATCTCGGGCGAGGCGATCATTTCCCAACCGGAGGAATGGTGCTCGCCGCACCAGAACTCGTCATAACCGAGTGCGTCGAGCTGCTCGACCAAATCGAGATCGCGCCGGAACTGAAGCATCGGATGCTCCCCGATCGGGTGATGCGGGGCAAGAAAGGCTCCAAACTTCAGGCGCGCCATGGCGTTCTCTCCGGCTGAATTTTCTGTTTGTTGGTGATGCGAGGCTACGTGGGCGTTGCCGCGAACGCAATCGCGCGATGTCCCGTATGGCGGAATGCAGGCATGCGCGTTTCTTCTTCCTCTTGCTGGTTGCGGAGATCGGCCAAGAGCGCACGGACTACCTCCGAGGTAATCGCAACACCGCGCGCGGTCTGGAATCATCCGGCGGTGATCATCCCGGGGCCGCGCGAAGAATGCATCAGACCGTCACGAAGCCCGTCGATTCGACCCGCCGCTGGTGGGTGCTGGCTATCGTCGTCGCCGCGCAGTTCATGTTCGGCGTCGACGCCTTCATCGTGAATGTCGCCATTCCGACCATCGCCGTCGACCTCCACGCGACGCCGGCGCAGATCGAATCCGTCATCGCGATCTACCTGATCGCCTATGCCACGCTGGTCGTCACCGGCGGCCGCCTCGGCGACATCCACGGGACGAAGAATGTCTTTCTCGCCGGTGTGCTCGGTTTCACCGCCGCGTCGCTGTGGTGCGGCCTCGCGCAATCAGGCATGGAGCTGATCGTCGCCCGGCTGGCGCAGGGGGCGACGGCCGCGCTGATGGTGCCGCAGGTGCTGGCGACCTTGCATCTGCTATTCACCGACGAGTCGCGCAACCGGGCCTTCGGCATCTACGGCATCGTGCTCGGGCTCGCGGGCGCCGCGGGCTTTCTGCTCGGCGGTCTGCTGGTCACGATCGATCTCGCCCACACCGGCTGGCGTTCCGTGTTCTTCGTCAACGTGCCCAGCGGCCTCGTGATCGCGCTCGCTGCCTGGCGCGTCATGCCGACGGCGCCGCGGCGATCGGGCACACGGCTCGACATCAAGGGCAGCGTCGTGCTGTTCGCCGGCCTGTTGTGCCTGATCGGGCCGCTGCTGTTCGGCCACGATGTCGGCTGGGCGCCGTTGCTGTGGGCCGTGACGGGAAGCGGCGCTGTGATCCTCGCGGCGTTCGTGAAGCTCGAACACGCGGTCGCGCGCGGCGGCGGCATGCCGCTGATCGATCTCACGCTTTTGGCTGACGCGGCGTTCCTGCGCGGGCTCGGCGCTGCGTTCTTTTTCTTCGCCGCCAATCTTTCGTTCTATCTGGTGATGACGCTGTTCATGCAGCGCGGCCTGAAGATCCCGCCGCTTTCGGCCGGCCTCGCCTTCGTTCCGCTCGCGCTCGCTTTCGTCGTCGCCTCGCGCCATAGCGGCGCACGGGCAAGACATCGCGGCACCAAGGTGTTGATCGAAGGCTGCGCGTTGCAGATCGCGGGTCTCGCCGCACTCGCATGCGTGGCTGACTTCGTTGATGCGCCGACGCCGACCGAACTCGCGCTTGTCATGATCATCTTCGGCTACGGCCAGGGTCTGGTGATGGCGCCGCTCTCGGGTGCGGTGCTCTCGACCGTCAAGCCTGTCGCCGCGGGCTCGGCGTCCGGCATGTACGGCACCACGGCGCAGATCGGAAATGCGGCCGGAGTGGCCGCAATCGGCGCGGTGTTCTTCGCGGTCGAATCGTTGCAATCAGCGCGCGCAGGATTTCTCGCCTCGCTCGCGCTGTTTGCGGCGTTAATCATGATCTCGGCCGCATTCCTGTCATGGATGCGCCGCGCACCTGCATGAAGTTGAGGCAGTGCGGTCAATACGTGCGGAATTCTGCGGGATTCTGCGCGTTTCACAGGTGATCGGCAGCACACGGCCTTTTCATTTTGCACTGCAGCAACTATCTGGTCTGGGTAAACGTTGAAAGCCGCCCACCAGGAACTTGCCGTGTCGCTTGCCCGTAATGTCGATCTCTTGAGACGTCTGCCAAGACCAGATCAAAGACTAGATCAAAGACCAGATCAAAGGCTGGACGGTCTGCGCCTGCCCGACTTCGGCGCGGGCGCTGACGGCTCCAATTCGCTGCAGGAGGTCACCGGCTTCGGCGACAATCCCGGCGCCTTGCGCATGTTCGCGTTCGTGCCGGCGCAGCTGCAGAAGCCGCGTGCGCTGGTCGTCGTGCTGCACGGCTGCGGCCAGACCGCCGCGGCTTACGATCTCGGCGCGGGCTGGTCGACGCTCGCGCGTCACTACGGCTTTGCGCTCGTGATGCCCGAGCAGCAGCGCATCAACAACGGCAACACCTGCTTCAACTGGTTCAATCCCGAGGACACCGCACGCGACAGCGGCGAGGCGAGGTCGATCCGCGAGATGATCGCGCATATGGTTCAGACGCATCGCATCGATCCAAGGCGCATCTACATCAGCGGCCTGTCCGCCGGCGGCGGCATGACCTCGGTGATGCTCGCGACCTATCCCGAGGTGTTCGCCGCGGGCGCCGTGATCGCAGGCCTGCCTTACGGCATCGCCTCGAACCTGCGCGAGGCGCTCGACGGCATGTTCCATTCGCCTGCGCGGCCCGAGCGCGAGCTCGGCGATTTCGTGCGCCGGGCCTCGAACCATCGCGGGCCCTGGCCGAAAATGTCGGTGTGGCACGGCAGCGCCGACCGCACCGTCAATCCGGGCAATGCCAACGAGATCGTCAAGCAGTGGCTCGACCTGCACGATCTGCCGATGACGCCGATGGCCGAGACCAATGTCGACGGTTATCCGCGCCAGGCGTGGTGGAACAAGGACGGCGAGACGCTGGTCGAGTCCTATGCCATCACGGGCATGGCGCACGGCACGCCGCTGGGGCTTGCCGACAACGAGCAGCGTTACGGCGTCGAAGGCGCCTTCCTGATCGAGGCCGGCATCTCCTCGTCCTATCACATCGCGAAATTCTTCGGGCTCACCGGCTGGATCCACGACGCCAGCAAGGCGGAGGCAAGGCCCGTGCCCGCGCGGTCACCCGCACCACATCTCGCCCGTACGATCCGCGCGAAGGTCGCCGAGGACAAGGCCGAGCCGACGCGCGACCAGGGTCGCGGCTTCGATCTCGGCCAGGTCATCACCCGCGCGCTGACGGCCGCGGGCCTGATGAAGTAGCCTCACGCCGTCGCGTCGATCATCTCGATCGGCGTTGCCGTCACCTCGCCGCCGGAGACCTGCCGCGTCATCGCGGAATAGTGCTTGAAGAAGTCGCGTGATTGCAGCGTCTTCTGCGCGTCTTCGTCAGCGACGCTGGCGAGATGGAAATAGTGGCCGTCGTCGCGGTTCTTCAGGACGCGATAGCCGATCCGCCCCTTCAACTCGGGATCGCTGTCGATCGCCTTGATGAAGCGGCCGATCTCCTGGTGCCAGGCCTCCGTCGCGCCGTTCCTGAATTCGTACTTGATCATGAAGTGCTTCATGTGACGCTCCCTGTTCGTCATGTGCACCATCATCTGCGGCCTGGATGCGATCCCGCAAGTACGGACAAAATTGATAGTATGGACTTTTTCGGCGCCGCTCCTATCCTGCTTTCCTGCACTTGGAGGAGACGGCATGGCAAGAGCTTCCCCACGCAGCTGCCCGGTCGCGGCCTTTCAGAAGATGATCAGCGGCAAGTACAAGCTGCGCATCGTCTGGGATCTCAAGGACGGCCCGCGCCGCTATGGCGAGATCCGCAGCGGCCTCTTGCGCGGCGCATCCGGCAGCGCCGAGATCACTCCGCGCGTGCTCAGCCGCGAATTGAAGGCGCTGACCGCGAGCGGCCTCATCGATCGCAAGGATTTCGGCGAGGTGCCGCCCAAGGTCGAATATCGTCTCACCCGCAAGGGCAAGAGCTTTGTGCCGGTCGTCGCTGCGATCCGCGAATGGGGTGAGCGCAACCTGAGTGAGAGCGCGGCGCTCGCGGACGCCGCCGAATGAACCTCACATCTCGCCGGTGATGAACGGATTGGTCATCCGCTCCTGGCCGATGCTCGAGCCGGCGCCGTGGCCGCAGATGAAGCCGACATCGTCGCCGAGCGGCAGCAGCTTCGTCAGGATCGAATTGATCAGCGTGGCGTGGCTGCCGCCGGGAAGGTCGGTGCGCCCGACCGAGCCCGCGAACAGCACGTCGCCGACATGGGCGAAACGCAAATCCTTGTTGTAGAACACCACGCTCCCGGGCGAGTGGCCGGGACAATGCAGGATGTCGAAGGTCAAGCCGCCGATCGACACGCTGTCGCCCTCGTCGAGCCAGCGGTCCGGCTCGAAATTGCGCACCCCGGTCATGCCGAAGCGCGCGCCGCTCTCCACCACGTTGTCGAGCAGAAACTTGTCCGCGGCATGCGGGCCTTCGATCGGCACCTTCAGCGCGTCGCGCAACTCGGCCGCGCCGCCGACATGGTCGATATGGCCGTGGGTCAGCCAGATCTTCTCCACGGTCACGCCGGTCTGCTTGATCGCTTCCAAGATCTTCGGCACGTCGCCGCCGGGGTCGATCACCACCGCCTTCTTGCCGGGTTCGTCCCAGATGATGGTGCAGTTCTGCTCGAACAGCGTCACGGGGACGATGATCGCGCCGGCCTTGGCTTGTTGGGTGTCGGTTTGCTCGGTCATGGCCTCACAATGCCGATTTTTGCTGCGCCGCCAAGCAAAATAGTCGTGGTCGGCCGCGGGAACAGCCGCGCCGCCGTCACATGGCCGTCCCATTCGCGTCGCTGTTTGAACCGGGGCGTTGCTTCCGCGTTCTCTCGCGCGAAGCACAGATTTCCGGGTGGGATTTCCGATGGCACGGGACGGCGAGATTTGGTGGCGCGACGGGATCTTCTATCAGATCTATCCACGCTCCTTTCAGGACAGCGACGGTGACGGCGTCGGCGATCTCGCCGGCATCTTGCGGCGGTTGCCTTACGTGAAGTCGCTCGGCGTCGACGCGATCTGGCTGTCGCCGATCTTCCCCTCGCCGATGGCCGATTTCGGCTACGATATCTCCGACTATACCGGCATCGATCCGCTGTTCGGCACGATGGAGGACTTCGACGCGCTGCTCGCGGCCGCGCATGACGCCGGTCTGAAGCTGATCCTCGATCTCGTGCCGAACCACACCTCCGACCGGCATCCCTGGTTCGTCGAGAGCTGCGCCTCGCGCGACAACCCCAAGCGCGACTGGTACATCTGGCGCGAGCCCGCGCCCGATGGCGGCGTGCCGAACAACTGGTTGTCCGAGTTCGGCGGCAGCGCGTGGCAGTTCGACGAGACCACGGGGCAGTACTACTACCACGCCTTCCTCGCCGCGCAGCCGGACCTCAACTGGCGCAATCCGCAGGTCCGCGCCGCGATCTACGACGTGATGCGGTTCTGGCTGGAGAAGGGCGTCGACGGCTTTCGCGTCGACGTGATCTGGCACCTGATCAAGGATGCCGTGTTTCGCGACAATCCGCCCAACCCGCACTACGTCGAGGGCCGGCCGCCGAACGAAAAGATCTTGACGCAATATTCCACCGACCAGGCGGAGGTGCACGACGTCATCGCCGAGATGCGGCGCGTGACGGACGCATATTCCGCGCGCGTGCTGATCGGCGAGATCTATCTGCCGCTGCATCGTCTGATGGCCTATTACGGCAACGATCTCACCGGCGCGCAGATGCCGTTCAACTTCGCGCTGCTCTCGACCTTCTGGAGCGCGCGCTCGATCGAGAAGATCATCGAGGACTATGAGAAGGCGTTACCGCGGGGCGCCTGGCCGAACTGGGTGCTCGGCAATCACGATCGCCCGCGCGTCGCCAGCCGCGTCGGCCCCGAGCAGGCCCGAATCGCCGCCATGCTGCTGTTGACCCTGCGCGGTACGCCGACGCTGTATTATGGCGACGAGATCGGCATGCATCAGCTCGCCATCGCGCCCGAGGATGTCCGAGATCCTTTCGAGAAGAACGTGCCCGGCATCGGCGTCGGGCGTGACGGCTGCCGCACGCCGATGCAGTGGGACGCATCGAACTTCGCCGGCTTCTCGGACGCGAGGCCGTGGCTGCCGCTGCCGGCGGACCATGTCCGCGAGAACGTGGTCAATCTCGAGGCCGACACGCGCTCGATTCTCAGCCTCTACAAGCGCCTGATCGCGTTGCGAAAGAGTTCGCCGGCGCTGGTCGCCGGCGACTATCACCCGATCGCCGCGCAGGGCGATCTGCTCGTCTATCGCCGCGAAGCCGAGGGCCGTTCGCTCGTCATCGTGCTCAATCTCGGCCCCGAGCCGATCGCCGTCACCACCAGCGCGCTCCGCTTCGGCAGCGAGATCTTGCTGTCGACGTTCCTCGATCGCGAGGGGGAACGGCTGGAGGGCGTGTTGGATCTGCGGGGGAATGAGGGCGTGGTGATCGTGCCGCCGAGTTCCTCTTAGCCGTCGTCTCCGCTTCGCTTGTCCGAGACGACAGCGGAGGGTGACGCGACAGCGGCGGCTACATCACTGCTTCTTTCCCTTTACCGTCTTCCCATCCACATCACTCCGCTTCAGCAGATAATCCAGTCCGCCGACCCGGTACCAGCGATAGCCATAGGGCTCCAGCACCACGCGGTGCTTGCCGCGCTTGTTGGCGTGGCTGTGGTCCTCCGCGAGCAGATTGATCAGGTGAGCCCCGGCATCGTCGGGCAACCCGGTCGAGAAGGCGGTCTCGCGCGGCTTCTCGTCGAGATTGTGCACGAACAGCACGGAATTGTTGCGCCAGTCATAGCGCATGATGAACACGGCGGGATCGCGGGTCGGGATAACAGCAAAGTCGCCCCAGCCGATCTCGGGCACCTCCTTGCGCATGCGGACGATGCGCTCGGTCCAGTTCAGCATCGAGTTGGGATCGCGCCTTTGCTTGGCGACGTTGACGTGCGGATAGCCGTACGGCCCCTCGTCGATCACGGGGCAGGCCGGCTTGTCGCTCCTGGTGAAGCCGCCCTGCGGCTCGGTCGACCATTGCATCGGCGTGCGCGCGCAACTGCGCTCGGGCAGCGACAGATCATCGCCCATCGCGATCTCGTCGCCGTAGCGGATCACGGGCGTGCCGGGCAGCGTGCACATCAGGCTGTAGGCGAGCTCGAGCCGCCGGCGGTCGCCGCCGAGCATCGGCGCAAGCCTGCGGCGGATGCCGCGGTCGTAAAGCTGCATGTCCTTGTCGGGGCCGAACGCCTTGAACACGGCCTCGCGCTGCGCCTTGGTCAGGCGCCCCAGATCCAGCTCGTCGTGATTGCGCAGGAACAGGCCCCATTGCGCCGAGGCCGGCCGCGGCTTGGTTGCTTTCAGCGCCTTCGCCAGCGGGCGCGAGTCGCCGGACGCCAGCGCATAGAACAGATGCTGGTTGACGTGGAAGTTGAACATCATGTGCATGCGGTCGGCGTCGTCGCCGAAATAGTCCATGTCGGTATCCGGCAGCACGTTGGCTTCGGCCAGGATGATGGCGTCGCCCTCGCGCCATTGCAGGAATTCGCGGAAGCTGCGCAGCATGTCGTACTGCTCGACCGGCTTCCTCACTTTCGCGCCTTTGGTGGAGATCACGAATGGCACCGCGTCCATGCGAAAGCCGGAGACGCCGAGCTGGATCCAGAAGCCCATGATCTTCAGGATCTCCGCCTGCACGCGCGGGTTCGACGTGTTGAGATCGGGCTGGAAATCGTAGAAACGATGGAAGTAATACGCCCCCGCGTCCTTGTCGCGCGTCCACGTCGATTTCTGCACGCCTGGAAACACCATGCCCTTGTTGGCGCCGGCCGGCTTCTTGTCGGACCAGACGTACCAGTCGCGATAGGGTGAGTTCTTGTCGCGCCGCGCCTGCTTGAACCAGTGATGCTGGTCGGAGGTGTGGTTGACGACGAGGTCGATGATGACGCGGATGCCGCGCTGCCTGCAGCCATGGGTGAATTCGACGAAGTCGCCGAGCGTGCCATAGCGGGAATCGACGCTGTAATAGTCGGCGATGTCGTAGCCGTCGTCGCGGCCCGGCGAGGTCTGGAACGGCATTAGCCAGATCGTGGTGATGCCGAGCCCGTGCAGATAGTCGAGCCGGCGGAGCAGCCCCTTGAAATCGCCGACGCCGTCGCCGTCGGCGTCCATGTAGGTGCCGACGGAGAGGCAATAGATGATGGCGTTCTTGTACCAGAGATCGTCGATCATGCGCGCAGCCTCGATGCTTCCGCCGAGGTGCGGCGGCTGCGTGATAAGTGCGTGGGGAAGGGGAGGTTCCGCGATTCCGGTGGCGCCCCCGGAATGACGGGTGGGATGGAATCGGCTACTCTCTCCCGCATGGACAACCCCGCCCGCAACATCGTTCTTGTTCCATCTCCCGACCGTCGTCAGTCGGAAACGGCGCTCGCGATCGCGCGCGGCACGGCGCGGCTCTTGCGCTCGCTCGGCTTTTCGTGCCTCAGCGAATTGCCCTTGCCATCGGGCCGGCGCGCCGATCTCGTGGCGCTGAACGAGCGCGGCGAGATCTGGATCGTCGAGATCAAATCATCGGTCGAGGACCTGCGCGCCGATCGGAAATGGCACGAATACCGTGCTCATTGCGACCGCTTGTTCTTCGCCTTCACGCAGGACCTGCCCTGCGAGATCTTCCCTGAAGGCACCGGCCTGATCATCGCAGACGCCTATGGCGCGCACATGCAGTGCGAAGCGCCCGAGCACAAGATCGCGGCGGCGACGCGCAAGCAGATGACGGTGCGGTTCGGCATGGCGGCGGCGCTTCGGATCAACCGCCTGGTCGATCCGCAGGGGCACGCGGAGTTTTGGGAATGAGTCCGCAGGGTGGGTTAGCCGTAGGCGCAACCCACCTCTTTACCGTCCGCTCTGAAAGACGAGCGGTGGATTACGCCTTCGGCTAATCCACCCTGCGAGACCGTTACCGCGGCGCGCGCTTCGCCAGAATGCGCTGCAACGTACGCCGGTGCATGTTGAGGCGGCGCGCCGTTTCCGAGACGTTGCGGTTGCACATCTCGTAGATGCGCTGGATGTGCTCCCAGCGAACGCGATCGGCCGACATCGGGTTCGCCGGCAGCTCGGATTTTTCGGCGCTGGTCGAGAGCAGCGCCGCGACGACGTCGTCGGCGTCCGCAGGCTTCGAGAGATAATCGATTGCGCCCATCTTCACCGCGGTGACGGCGGTGGCGATGTTGCCATAGCCGGTCAGCACGATGGCACGGGCTTCGGGGCGCTTCTTCTTCAGCGCGGAGACGACGTCGAGACCGTTGCCGTCACCGAGCCTGAGATCGACCACGGCGAATGCCGGCGCCGACTTGCCGATCTGCGCAAGGCCATCCGAGACCGTGTCACATGACGTCACCGCAAAACCGCGCGTTTCCATGGCGCGCGACAGGCGCTCCAGAAACGGCTTGTCGTCCTCCACGATGAGAAGCGAGCGGTCGGTCTGTTCGTTCAGTTCGGCGATGGCGTTCAAGGTGTTTTCCTCTCTCCTGCACATCCACATATGGCGTCGCAATCGGGCGGTGCCAAGGCCGCAAATAGTCGATCCGGCCTCACGTGCGACGCAAGGTCGCGGCCTATCCTATTGTTTCTTCGAGGCTCTCGATAGCCTCAAAACGCTCGCGCGGCCATGCGATCTGGACCACTGCACCGTGTTCCGGAAAGGTCCGGTTGGTAAACGAGACCTTGGCGCCGGTGCGTTCGAGCAGCGTGCGGGCGATGAACACGCCGAGTCCGAGGCCGCCGCCGGCATCCTGGCCGCGCCGCCGCGACAAATAGGGCTCGCCGATCCGCTTCATGATGTCGGGCGGAATGCCCGGGCCGTCGTCGGAGATCACGATCTCGATCGTGTCGTTGTTCCACCACGCGTTCACTTCCACGGTGGTGTTGGCGAAATCGACGGCGTTCTCGACGATGTTGCCGACGCCGTAGAGCACCGCCGGATTGCGCGACCCGACCGGCTCTGATGTCGTCGTCACCGCGATCCGCACCTTGATGTCGACGCCGAAATCGCGGTGCGGCGCCACCACTTCCTCGATCAGCTCCGACAGCTTCATGCGGTCGAACGGCGCGCCGGCCGAGGAGAGCTGCGTGATCTTGCTCAGGATGTCGCGGCATCGCTGCGTCTGTTCGCGCAAGGTCTTCAGATCGGCGGCGAAGCTCGGGTCCTTCACCGTCTTCTCGAGCTCACGCGAGATCAGGAAGATGGTCGCGAGCGGCGTGCCGAGCTCGTGCGCGGCGGCAGCGGCAAGTCCGTCGATCTGGGTCAGATGCTGCTCGCGCGTCAGCACCAGCTCGGTCGCGGCGAGCGCGTCGGCGAGCTTGCGCGCCTCCTCGGTCACCTGGAACGAATAGAGGCTGGTGACGCCGATCGCGAGCACGATCGAAAGCCAGACGCCGACGAGATAGATCGGCGGCAGCACCACCGGATCTTCGGAATCCCATGGCAGCGGGAAATGAACGAAGAACAGGATCGAGGCGCAGGCCACGGCCAGAATGCCGAGACCGAAGGTCAGCCGTGCGGGCAGGGCCGTTGCCGAAATCAGGACCGGCGCGAGGAACAGGAACGAGAACGGGTTCTGCAAGCCGCCGGTGAAGAACAACAGCCCGGCCAGTTCCACGATGTTCAGCGCCAGCAGCGCGGCGGCGTGGATCGGCTCCAGCCGCTGCATCGGATTGACCGCGGTCTGCAGCGCCAGATTGAGCGTCGCCGACAGGCCGATGATGCTGACGCAGGGAACGATCGCGACGTCGAACTCGAGCCCCTGCGCCACGATGAAGATCGCCGCAAGCTGGCCAAGCACCGCAAGCCAGCGCAGCCGCAGGATGGTGTCCAGGCGGATGTGTCGTTGCGACGGGCGGAAGTCGGAAGCGGCGGTCTCGGTCATCACAGTCAATCTAGCGGTGCGCGTGTCCGATCACAAACACGCCGGCCCGCAGAAATCGGTTCTTGGTTGCGAGCCATTTACATCAAGCCTTGCGCTCCACCGCGCAATGGCGGAAGAACGCCCGTAGCATGACCGGGAATGACAATGCTTCAAGTCGGCCGACTGTCGCGGGCACTCGATTGTCCGCGGCCATCGAGGTCGATCGCCTCGTCAAGGTCTACAAGCAGACCCGCGCCGTCGACGGCATCTCCTTTTCGCTTCCCCGCGGCAGCATCACCGGGCTGCTGGGCGGCAACGGCGCCGGCAAGACCACCACCATCGCGATGATCATGGGGCTGGTGCTGCCGACCTCCGGCCGCGTCCGCGTGCTCGGGCATCGGATGCCGGAGGAGAGCGCCGAAGTGCTGGGGCGGATGAATTTCGAGAGCCCCTATGTCGACATGCCGATGCGGCTGACGGTGCGGCAGAACCTGACCGTCTTCGGCAAGCTGTACGCGGTCAGGCATCTGACCGACCGTATCGCAAAGCTGGCCGACGATCTCGATCTCAACGACTTCATCGACCGCGCCAACGGCAAGCTCTCGGCCGGGCAGAAAACCCGGGTCGCGCTGGCGAAGGCGCTCATCAACGAGCCCGAGCTGCTGCTGCTGGACGAGCCGACCGCCTCGCTCGACCCTGACACCGCCGATTGGGTGCGGGCGCATCTGGAGCGTTACCGCAAGGACAACGACGCCACCATCCTGCTGGCGTCACACAACATGCTGGAGGTCGAACGGCTCTGCGACCGCGTCATCATCATGAAGCGCGGCCGGGTCGAGGACGACGACACACCCGACGCCATCATGGCCCGCTACAACCGCACCACGCTGGAAGAGGTCTTTCTGGACGTCGCGCGCGGCCGGGTGAACGGTGCGAAGGAGGGGGCGCGATGAGCGAAGTCTCCCTCCATCACGGCATCTCGGTCCAGCGCATCGGTGCGATGATCCTGCGCTACTGGTATCTGCTGATATCGTCATGGCCGCGGCTGCTCGACCTGCTCTACTGGCCGGCGATCCAGGTCATCACCTGGGGCTTCATCCAATATTATGCCGCGCAGAACGCCAGTTACTTCGCGCGTGCCGGCGGCACGCTGATCGGCGCCGTGATCCTCTGGGAAACCCTGTTCCGCGGGCAGCTCGGCTTCTCCATCTCCTTCCTGGAGGAGATGTGGGCGCGCAACCTCGGCAACCTCATGATGAGTCCGTTGAGGCCGATCGAGTTTCTGCTGTCGTTGATGGTGATGAGCCTGATCCGGCTGCTGCTCGGCATCATCCCGATGACCTTGCTCGCGCTGGTGTTGTTTCACTTCAACATCTACAGCCTCGGCCTGCCGCTGATCGCCTTCTTCTTCAATTTGATCTTCACCGGCTGGTCGGTCGGCATTTTCGTCTCGGGTCTCGTCTTGCGGAACGGTCTTGGCGCCGAGAGCATCGTCTGGACCCTGATCTTTGCGATCCTGCCGCTCTCCTGCATCTATTATCCGGTCAGCGTGCTGCCGCCCTGGCTGCAATATATCGCATGGTCGTTGCCCCCGACCTACGTGTTCGAAGGGATGCGCGCGCTCCTGATCGAGAACACCTTCCGGACCGATTTGATGCTGGAGGCGTTAGCCATCAACGCAGTGCTTCTGCTGGCTTCTTTTGGGGCATTCCTTGCCCTTTTGCGCAGCGCCAGAAAGCACGGCTCGCTGCTGTCGGGCGGGGAATAGCGCACTTTCCCGTGGATTCTGGCGGGTTTGGCTGCTTTGAGCACGTAGATGTACGGAACCATGCATTGACGCAATATTACGCATTCGGCAGTATGCTGCGATGCGAAGAGGAATTTGACCATGCCGATTGGTGAGTTTGGCGGCGCGCCGCCCCTGGCAGCAGAAGGCAGCCCGGTCCTGACCACGCCGATGTACTGGATGTACGAGATGGCGCATGCCTCTCTCAATCCGGCACGTGCCGTCACCGACGCGACCAAGCTTCTGTTTCAGAATCCCTTGAATCCATGGACGCGCACCGAGGTCGGCAAGTCCGTCGCCGCGGCCTGCGAGTTGTTCGAGCGCACCACGCGCCGCTACGGCAAGCCGGAGTGGGGCCTCAACGACACCGAGGTCAACGGCATCCGCGTCCCCGTCGAGGTTCGCTCGGTCTGGGAAAAGCCGTTCTGCAATCTGCTCTACTTCGATCGCAAATTCGCCCGTCCGCTGCGCAGCCCGCAGCCGCGCGTGCTGATCGTGGCGCCGATGTCCGGCCACTACGCGACGCTGCTCCGCGGCACCGTCGAGGCCTTGCTGCCGGCGCATGAGGTCTACATCACCGATTGGGCCGACGCCCGCATGGTGCCGCTGAGCGAGGGCCGCTTCGATCTCGACGACTACATCGATTACGTCATCGAGATGCTGCAGGTGCTGGGCGGCAACACCCACGTCATGGCCGTGTGCCAGCCCTCCGTGCCCGTCGTCGCTGCCGTCTCGATCATGGAAGCGCGGCGTGATCCTTTCGTGCCGACCTCGATGACGCTGATGGGCGGTCCGATCGACACCCGCCGCAATCCAACCGCGGTGAACAACCTTGCGCAGGAGCGCGGCATCGACTGGTTCCGCAATCACGTCATCACCAAGGTGCCGTTCCCGCATCCGGGGATGATGCGCGACGTCTATCCCGGCTTCCTGCAGCTCAACGGGTTCATCAGCATGAACTTCGATCGGCACATGGACGCCCACAAGCAGCTGTTCGCCCATCTGGTGAAGGGCGACGGCGACCTCGTCGACAAGCACCGCGAGTTCTACGACGAGTACCTCGCGGTGATGGACCTCTCGGCCGAGTACTATCTGCAGACCGTCGACACCGTGTTCGTGAAGCACTCGCTGCCGAAGGGCGAGATGACCCATCGCGGAACTCTGGTCGATCCCTCGAAGGTGACGCGTGTTGCCCTGATGACGGTCGAAGGCGAGAATGACGACATCTCGGGTCTCGGCCAGACCGAAGCAACGCACGCATTGTGCAGCTCGATTCCGGATCATCGCCGCGTTCATTACGTCCAGAAGGGCGTTGGCCATTACGGCGTGTTCAACGGCTCGCGCTTCAAGTCGGAAATCGTGCCGCGCATCCATGACTTCATGGTCTCGGCTGCGAATCCGGCATCGTTGCAGGCGCTCGCAGCCGAATAACCCAGCTATTTCGGCTTTCCCGTCGAAACTTCGGCCCCTGCCGGAGGCTCCGGCAGTCCCGGGTTCCCGCCAGAATCGGGGTATTTAGGTAGCGTTATAGGAGTGAGTCACCCCTCAGCCCTTGGGGGTGTCGCATGCGTCCAGCGGGGGGCGAAAAAACCCGGTTCCAACCCCAGTCTGTAGGGTCTCCGGACTGCAGAACCCCTGTATATTGGGCAAATGATTTGTTTTTGCGCCGAGCGCTTTCCGTGGCGGCGGTTATGGCAGAATCCGGGCGATCTCTTGCTCCCCGGACTGACAGACATGGCCACTCGCGCGCTCCTCTACCGTCGGCCTCACGAACCGAAGACCCTTCTCATCACCCATGGATCGCAATTCTTTGCGATTCGGCTGCGCAGGCACCGCCGCGCGCGCCGTTACACACTCAGAATCCATCCGAGCGATCGCGAAGCGATCCTCACGATCCCGCCGCGCGGCACGCTCGCTGAAGCCAAGGACTTCGCGCAGCGTCACGGCGCGTGGATCGCGGCGCGTCTCGGTCGTTTGCCGAAGGCTGCGCCGTTCCAGCATGGCACAGTGATACCGCTTCGCGGCGTTTCTCATCGCATCGTGCATCGCGCCGGCAGCCGCGGCACGGTGTGGACCGAAATTCGCGACAGCGGCGAACGCATTCTCTGCGTCGCCGGCGGGCTCGAGCATGTCGATCGCCGCGTCAGCGACTTCCTCAAGCGCGAGGCGCGCAAGGATCTGCAACGCTCCGCGGAGGCCCATGCCGCCGAGCTCGGCGTCAAGGTCAAGCGGCTCTCGATCCGCGATCAGTCCAGCCGCTGGGGCTCCTGCACCTCGGCCGGTTCGCTGTCGTTCTCCTGGCGCCTGATCCTCGCGCCGCCTTTCGTGCTCGACTATCTCGCCGCGCATGAAGTGGCCCATCTCGTCGAGATGAACCACTCGGCCCGCTTCTGGCGCGTCTGCGGCAAGATTTGTCCCTCAATGGAGCGCGCCAAGAAGTGGCTCGACACCTCTGGCAACGATCTGCACCGTTACGGGGTCGAGGATTAGGGCGCGCCGTTGCCCCGACTGACGCTGTCATCGCCCGCAAAAGCGGGCGATCCGGCACAGAGAGTGCGCCTTGCGCCACGTTGGTCGATCTGCGAGCCATATCAACCGCCTCGCAAGTCCCACCGCACATCAAGCCCGTAACCGCCGCCTACTGTGCATGGGGTTGTTTTCGCGTTGTTGTTTCGGGGTCTATCGATTCCCGCCAAACAGCCGGTCCATCAGCCAGCCATCAAGCCCTGCGGCTGCTTCCGGCCGTGCGTTGACATTGGCGCGCGTCGGCGGCGGTGGCGCGCGATAGCCGCCATTGCCGGCCGGCACCGGAGCAGGTCCAGGGGAATATCCCGGTGAATATCCGGGCGCGGCCGCCTGCGTCGGCGGCGACACCTGCGATGAGATCTGCGCGAGGTTCGCCGGCCCCCAATTGCCTTGCAGGTTCGGCAGGGCCGCCACCGGCACGCCCTCATGGGCTGCGCGCATGAAGCGGGTCCAGACCTCCACCGGCAGGCCGCCGCCGGTCGCCTTCCTGGTCGGCGAGTTGTCGTCATTGCCGAGCCAGACGCCGGTGACGAGGTTCGACGTGTAGCCGATGAACCAGGCGTCGCGATAGTCCTGGCTGGTGCCGGTCTTGCCGGCCGCCTGCCAGCCGGGAATCTCGGCCTTCTTCGCCGTGCCCGAGATCAGCGTCTCGCGCATCATCGTGTTCATCATGCCGACATAGCGCGGCTCGATCACCTGGTTGCGCTCGTCGGCAGGCCGCATGTAGAGCAGCTTGCCGTCGAGCGTCTTGATCCGCGTCACCACGTGCGGCATGGCGGCGAAGCCGCCATTGGCGAACGGTGCATAGGCGCCGACCATCTCGACCACCGAGACTTCCGAGGTGCCGAGCGCAATCGAGGCGTTGGGCTCGAGCTTGGAGGAGATGCCGAGCCGATGCGCGGTGCGCACCACGTTCTTCGGCCCGACCTCGAGACCGAGGCGGATGGCGACGGTGTTGAGCGACATCGCCAGCGCCTGCGTCAGCGTCACCGGGCCGAAATATTCATGCGTGTAGTTCTCCGGCCTCCAGCCCTTGACCTCGATCGGCGCGTCCTGGCGGATGGTGTCGGGCGTCAGGCCCTGCTCCATCGCCGTCAGATAGACGAACGGCTTGAACGAGGAGCCCGGCTGGCGCTTGGCGGTGACCGCGCGGTTGTACTGGCTCTCGGAATAGTTCCGGCCACCCACCATGGCGCGCACGGCGCCGTCGGGCGTCATCGCCACCAGCGCGCCCTGGCTGACGTTGAACTTCACGCTCTTGGCGGCGAGCTCGTCGATGACGGCGGCCTCCGCCACGGCCTGCAGCTTCGGATCGATCGTGGTCTCGACCCTGATGCTCTCGTCGATCTGGCCGACGAGGTCGTCCAGCACCTCGCCGATCCAGTCGGCGACATAGTTGATCGTGCCGGCACCGACCGGCTTCACATTGTAGGAGGGATGGCCGATCGAGGCCTGGGCCTGCGCCTCGGTGATGAACTTGGCGTCCGCCATCGCCGCGAGCACGACTTGCGCGCGCGCTTCGGCGCCTTCCGGATTGCGGTTCGGCGCGAGGCGCGAGGGCGACTTGACCAGGCCCGCCAGCATCGCGGCTTCCGCGATCGTGACGTTCTTCGCCGGCTTGCCGAAATATTTCTGCGCGGCCGCTTCGACGCCGTAGGCGCCGGAGCCGAAATAGACGCGGTTGAGATAGAGCTCGAGGATCTCGTTCTTGGTATGCTTGCGCTCCAGCCAGATCGCGAGCTCCGCCTCCTGCAGCTTGCGCTGCAGGGTTCGTTCCTGGGTCAGGAACAGGTTTTTGGCGAGTTGCTGCGTCAGCGTCGAGCCGCCCTGCGACACGCCGCGATGGAGCACGTTGGTGATGAGCGCGCGCAGGATGCCGACGGGGTCGATGCCGAAATGCGAATAGAAGCGGCGGTCCTCGATGGCGATGAACGCCTTCGGCAGATAGGGCGGCAGGTCCTTCAGTGATACGTTCGCGCCGACCATCTCGCCGCGCTGCGCCAGCAGGGTGCCGTCCATGCCGACGATCTGGATCGTCGGCGGACGCTTCGGAATCTCCAGCGACTGGATCGGCGGCAGATGGGCGCCGACCCAGATCACGACGCCGATTACGGCGATCACGCCCCACAGGCTCAGCACGGCGCCCCAATAGACGAGGCGGCCGAGGCCGGCGCTGAAGGATGATCTCGATCGGCGCCTGGCGCCGCTGCTTCTGGCCGGCGCCTTGCGCTCGCGCGGCGGCTCGTCGCCGGCAGGTTCGCTCTTGCGCTTGGCGGATTTCTTCGGCTTGTCGTCGCCGCCGCCGGGAATGCGATCGGCCGCCGTCAGGCGCAGGTCGGCGAGCGCAGCGGGCAAGCCGAACAACGGCTCCTTCCGCCCACCTTTTTTCTTTCCCGACCCCATACGCAAACGCCCGGTCACCCCGCCCCGCCGCACGCTAGCGGTCGCTGTTTAAGGCCCCGTTACCCCGTCCTTAACGTCTGGTTAGGAGGTACGGCATTCCCAGGCCGCAGTTCCGCTCATCGGGCGGCAGAGCTAGGATCACGGCCATCAAGAAGAGGGAGCTCGCATGGGCCACATCGATCCGACCAAGGAGATCTTCGCGCAATTCCGGGAAAACGACCGCCCGGGTCCGATCCACATGCTCAATCTGGTGCGGCTGCGCCAAGAGGCGGCCTACCCCGACGGCCGCAAGGCCAGCGGTGCAGAAGCCTATGCGGCCTACGGTCGCGAGAGCGGCCCGGTGTTCGAACGCCTTGGCGGCCGCATCGTCTGGCAGGGCCGGTTCGAACTGATGCTGATCGGTCCGCAGGAGGAGCGCTGGGATCATTGCTTCATCGCCGAGTACCCGAGCGTCGCCGCCTTCGTCGAGATGATCCGAGACCCCGTCTATCGCGAGGCGGTCAAGCACCGCCAGGCAGCAGTCGAGGATTCGCGCCTGATCCGGCACGCGGTACTGCCTGTGGGGAAGAATTTTGGGGAGATACCGACCTGAGTACCGTCATGGCCGGGCTTGACCGGCTTGACCCGGCCATCCACGCCTTCTTTTTCGACTCCAAAAACGTGGATGCCCGGGACAGGCCCGGGCATCACGTCGTTGAGGCCGTTGCTTTCGAGAACTAGCCCGCCGGGCCGGCATCTTCCATGATCGGGCCGAACAGCTCCCAGCGCTCGCCGTTGAACTTCATCATCTGAAGCTGCTTGTTGACGCGATAGTCGGTCGGTGAGGTGCTGACGGAGATGCCTGGCAGCAAGAGATCGAGCTGCACGTTCTTCAGGCTGGTGGCGACCTTCATGACATTCTCGCGGGTCAGGTTGTCGCCGCACTTCTGAAGCACGTAGATCATCAACTGGCTCGTCATGTATCCGTAGCTGTTGAAGCTCGAGTCCTTGTCGCCTTCGGGATAGTACTTCGCCATGAACGCGAAATACTTTTTCATGCCGGGGTCGTCTTTCCAGGTCGGGTCCAGCGGATCCTTGCCGTAATTGACGCTGATCACGCCCTTCGACGCCTCGAGCCCCGCGGGCTTCATCACCGCGCCGACCGAAGTGGCGTTGATGTCGAGGATCTGCACCGGGTGCCAGCCGAGCTCGGCGATCTTCTTGATCGCCTGCGCGGCCTGTTTCGGCGTGGTGGCGCTGAAGAACAGGTCGGCACCGGCGTCCTTGATCTTGAGGATCTGCGAATCGACCGTGGGATCGGAGACCTCGTAGGAGGCTTCGGTCACGATCATCTTGGCGGCCTTGTCGCCGAGGCCGGCCTTGAGGCCGTTCAGATAGTCCTTGCCGAGGTCGTCGTTCTGATAGAGCACGCCGATCTTGGCGTTCGGGTGGTTCTTGATGATGTACTGGCCGTAGATGCGACCCTCGACGAAGTAGTTGGGATTGAAGCCCATCGTCCACGGGAAATTCTTCGGATCGGTGAACTTGGAAGCCCCAGTGGCCGCGAAGAGTTGCGGCACCTTCTTGGAGTTGAGATATTTCTGCACGGCCGCGTTCGAGGGGGTGCCGAGAAGCTGGAAGGTCAGCAGCACCTCGTCGCTCTCGACCAGCTTGCGGACTTGCTCCACCGCCTTCGGCGGCGAATAGGCGTCGTCATACTGGATCAGGTTGATCTTGCGGCCGTTCACGCCGCCCTGATCGTTGATCATCTTCATGTAGGCGGCCTGCGTCTTGCCGATTGTGGCATAGGCGGAGGCCGGCCCGCTGAATGGATTGGTCTGGCCGATCTTGATTTCGGTATCCGACGCACCGGGATCGTATTTCTTCTGGGCACTGGCCGCCGAGACCGACAGCGCCAGGGCGAGCGCCGTGCCAGTGACCAAATGCAAAAGTCCGTTCCTCATTCGCAATTTCCTCAGTTTGTTATCGCGGGTGATCTTTCCGTCGCCGTGGCAGCAAGCGGACGCCATCGCTGGGCGGAAGTGTGGCGGAGGTCGTGGTGCGACGCAAGATGACATGGTGGGCAGGAAGCGACTTTGGCCGAGCCGGCGGCGAGACTTCAGGACATGGTTGACGGCCCGGGATAACATTCAAAAAATGATGCTCCGCACCATCGGTGCGGAGCATGCGCTACGCGCGCCTGTCGGGGGCAGAAGCGCGGTACCCGGATCGAGCTAACCTGCAGGCCCTGCGTCCTGCATGATCGGACCGAACAGTTCCCAGCGCTCGCCGTTGAACTTCATCATCTGAAGCTGCTTGTTGACGCGGTAGTCGGTCGGCGACGTGTTGATCTTCATGCCGGGCAGGCCGAGATCGAGCACGACGTCCTTCAGGCTTGCGGCCTGCTTCATCACGTTCTCGCGCGTGAGATCGTCGCCACATTGCTTCAGCACGTGGACCAGGAGCTGGGCCGTCGAATAGCCATATGTATTGACGGTGTTCATCTTGTCGCCTTCAGGGAAATATTTAGCCATGAAGTCGAGGTACTTCTTCAGGCCCGGATCGTCCTTCCAGGTCGGGTCGGCCGGATCCTTGCCGTAGTTGACGCTGATCACTCCCTTGGACGCTTCGAGACCTGCCGGCTTCAGCGTGGCGCTGACCGGGCTCGCATTGATGTCCAGGATGTGCACGGGGTGCCAGTCGAGTTCGTGGATCTTGCGAATGGCTTGTGCCGCAGCTTTCGGCGTCGAGGCGCTGTAGAACAGGTCGGCGCCGGCATCTTTGATCTTGAGCACTTGGGAATCGATCGTGGGGTCGGAGACCTCGTATGAGGCTTCGGTGACGATCATCTTCGCCGCCTTGTCGCCAAGGCCGGCCTTCAGCCCGTTCACGTAATCCTTGCCCAGATCGTCATTCTGATAGAGGACGCCGATCTTGGCGTTCGGATGCTCCTTCAGAATGTACTGGCCGTAGATCCGCCCCTCAGTGAAGTAGTTGGGATTGTACCCCATCGTCCACGGGAACTCTTTGGGTTCGCTGAATCTGGACGCGCCCGTGGCGGCAAACAGCTGCGGGATCTTTTTGGAGTTGAGATATTTCTGCACGGCGGCATTTGCCGCCGTGCCAATGATCTGGAAGGTGAGGAGGACTTCGTCGCCTTCCACGAGCTTGCGGACCTGCTCGACGGTCTTCGGCGGCGAATAGGCGTCGTCATACTGGATCAGGTTGATCTTGCGGCCGTTGATGCCGCCCTGATCGTTGATCATCTTCATGTAGGCGGCCTGCGTCTTGCCAATATTGGCGTAGACGGAATAAGGGCCTGAGAACGGCACGGTCTGGCCGATCTTGATTTCAGTGTCGCTCGCTCCGGTATCGTATTTTTTCTGGGCGAGGGCTTGGCTCGTGGAGAACGCGACGGCAAGCGCTGCCGTGGCAGCTATGAAGGCTCTGCGATTGCTCATGTTGGTTGTTCCTCCCTACGGAATTTTCCGGCCGATGGTCTTTTCCCGTCGATTATAACGGTTGCCATCGCTGCCGAAGATTGTGGAGGAAGGCCGGGCGTCGCGCAAGGATTGCGACCCTGCGCTGGTGTCCCTCAGGCGAGAAACAAGGCAAACAGTGCGATCGCCGCCGGTAGCGCCTGCACCATCAGGATGCGCGTGCTGACGGTCGCCGCGCCATAGGCGCCGGCCACGATCACGCAGAGCAGGAAGAAGATCTTGATCTGGAACGCGAAGGCCGGGTTGCCGTGGACCAGACCCCAGATCAGGCCGGCGACGAGGAAGCCGTTATAGAGCCCCTGATTGGCGGCGAGCACTTTCGTCATCTCGGCCTTCTCGGGCGTGTTGCGGAAAACCTTCAAGCCCTGTGGCTTGTCCCAAAGGAACATCTCCAGGATCAGGAAATAGGCGTGCAGCGCGGCGACCAGCGCCACCAGGACATTGGCAATGAGAATCAAGTTGAGCTCCCCCGAAAGCGTCAGCTTTCGGGTGGACGTTAGCATATCAGGCATGGCAAGTGCGAACCGTGTTCCGACGTGATGGTGCCGTAATGCTCGCTCGATCAACGATGACGCCTGAACGCTTCGGCCTCGATCGGCTGGCGACACCGATTGGTACGGCGCTGCTCGTCACGGACGCAGATGGCGCGCTGCGCGCGCTCGATTGGGACGATTACGAGCACCGCATGCGCGATCTGCTGCGCCTGCATCATGGCGCGGTGAACCTGATCGATCAGCCCGCGCCAACCGCGATGAAGGCCGCGCTCTCGGCATATTTCGAAGGCGATCTCGGTCAACTCGCACGAATCGCCTGGCGCGTCGCCGGCACGCCGTTCCAGCAGAAGGTCTGGACGGCGCTCGCGAAGATTCCGGCGGGCACCACGATGAGCTACGGCACGCTGGCCGCGAAGATCGAGATGCCGAAAGCCATTCGTGCCGTCGGCCACGCCAACGGCTCCAATCCGATCAGCGTTGTGCTGCCGTGCCATCGCCTGATCGGTGCAGACGGTTCGCTGGTGAAATATGGCGGCGGCCTCGAGCGCAAGCGCTGGCTGCTGCGGCACGAGGGCGTGGCGGTTTAGGCCTCGCTCCTCACGCCGCCGGCTGAACCGCCTTGTCGCCGGCCATCACATGAGTCAGCGCGCTCTTGATCGCGGCCTGGCGGGTCGGTGCGTTGATCTGCGCGCCGAGCAGGTCGGTCACGTAGAACACGTCGCGCGCGCGCTCGCCGAAAGTTGCGACATGGGCCGAGGCGATGTTGAGGTTGAGCTTCGAGATCGCGGTGGTCAGCTCGTAGAGCAGGCCGGGGCGGTCGAGGCCCGAAACCTCGATCACGGTGTAGCGGTCGGACCATTGGTTGTTGATGGTCACCTCAGGCTCGATCACGAACGGCTTCGCCTTGCTGCGCACGGTGCGTCGCGCCACCACTTCGGGCAGGCGCAGCTTGCCTTCCAGCACGTCCTCGATCATCTCGCCGATTCTCGTGGCGCGCCGTCCCTCGTCCTCGTCGCGGTCGTACTCCCGGGAGATCGAGATCGTATCCAGCGCGCGGCCGTCGGTCGTGGTGTAGATCTGCGCGTCGACGATGTTCGCGCCGGCCGAGGCGCAGGCGCCTGCGATGATCGACAGCAGCCAGGGATGGTCGGCGGCGAAGATGGTGAGCTCGGTGACGCCGCGCACCTCGTCGAAGCCGACATTGATCGCCAGCTTGTGGCCGGCCTGTTCGCTCGAGCGCACGAACCGTGCATGGCGAATTTTCCGCGGCAGTTCCACCTTGAGCCAGTAGGCCGGATAGTGCCGGCCGACATAGGCATCGAGTTCGTCCGTCGGCCACTCGGCGAAGGCGTGCCGGAATTCGGCATAGGCGGCCGTGAGGCGCTTGCCGCGGTCGACCTCCGAGAAGCCGCCGGTCAGCACCGGTTCGGTCTCGTAATACAGCGAGCGCAAAAGCTGCGCCTTCCAGCCGTTCCACACGCCCGGACCGACGCCGCGGATGTCGGCGGTGGTCAGGATGGTCAAGAGCTTCATCTGCTCGACCGACTGCACCACGGCAGCGAAATTCTCGATGGTCTTGCGGTCGGAGAGGTCGCGCGACTGCGCGACCGTGGACATCGTCAAATGTTCCTCGATGAGCCAGGCCACCAGCTCGGTGTCGGCCGCGCTGAAGCCGAGCCGCGGGCAGAGCCGGCGTGCGACCTTGGCGCCGGCGATCGAATGATCTTCCGGCCGTCCCTTGGCGATGTCGTGCAGCAGCGTCGTGATGTAGATGACCGGGCGATGCTCCGGCCGGATCTTGCGCATCAGGTCGCTGGCGAGGGCGAATTCCTCGATGCCGCCGCGCTCGATGTCCTGGAGGAATCCGACGCAGCGGATCAGGTGCTCGTCGACCGTATAGTGATGATACATGTTGAACTGCATCATCGAGACGATCTTGCCGAAGGCGCGGATGAAATGGCCGAGCACGCCGGTCTCGTTCATTCGCCGCAGCACGATCTCGGCGTTGTCGGAGGTCAGGATCTCCATGAAGAGACGGTTGGCCTCGGGATTCTCGCGCATCTGCGCGTTGATCAGGCCGAGCGAGCGCGTCACGTCGCGCATCGCATCCGGATGGAAGGCGAGGTTGTTCTTCTGAGCCAGGCGGAAGATGCGGATCAGATTGACCGGATCGTGCTTGAACACGTCGGGCGCGGCGACATTGATGCGGTTGTTGTCGACGATGAAGTCGTCACTGTCAGGGACGCGCCGCTTCGCCTGGGTCGGGCGCAGCCGCGCCATCATCCGGCTCAGCACCGGCGCGGGCTTGGCCTGCTGGTCCTCGAGCTTGGCGCAGAGGATGGCGGTGAGGTTGCCGACTTCCTTGGCGACCAGGAAGTAGTGCTTCATGAAGCGCTCGACGTCCTGCATGCCGGGATGCGAGGTGTAGCCGAGCCTGATCGCGATCTCGCGCTGGAGATCGAAGGAAAGGCGCTCCTCGGCACGGTTGCAGTAGAAATGCAGATTGCAGCGCACCGACCAGAGGAAGTCGGCGCAGCGGCGGAAGCTGCGATATTCCTGCGCGTCGAACACGCCGCGCTCGACCAGTTCGTCGGTGTCGCGGACGCGATAGACGTATTTGGCGATCCAGAACAGCGTGTGCAGGTCGCGCAGCGCGCCCTTGCCGTCCTTGACGTTGGGCTCCACCAGATAGCGCGACTGGCCGCCGCGGCGATGCCGCTCCTCGCGTTCGGCGAGCTTGGCGGTGACGAATTCGGACGCCGTACCCTGCACCACTTCCTTGTCGAAGCGCTCGACCAGCTCGTTATAGAGCGGCTGGTCGCCGGTGAGGAAGCGCGTCTCCAGGATCGCGGTACGGATGGTCATGTCGCCCCGCGCCTGCCGGATCGACTCATCGACCGAGCGCGTGGCGTGGCCGACCTTCAACCCCATATCCCACAGACAATAGAGGATGGCCTCTGCGACCTGCTCGCCCCAGGCGGTTTGCTTGTAAGGAAGGATGAACAGCAGATCGATGTCGGACTCGGGGGCCATCAGGCCGCGGCCGTAGCCGCCGGTCGCCACCACCGCCATGCGCTCCGCCCCGCTCGGGATCGGCGAGCGGTAGAGATGGCGCGTCGCGGCCGAATAGAGGATGCGGATGATCTCATCCTGCACGTGGCAGAGACGCTCGGCGCAGCGGCGGCCGTGGCGGTCCTTCAGCAGGATCGCTTGCGCTGCGGCGCGTGCGGCGATCAGCTCCGCCTTGAGCAGTTGCGCCACGGCGGTGCGGAACGTGTCCTCGCGTCCCTGATGCTTTTCGGCAAGGGCATCGACCGCGGCTGTGATCCGCGCCGTGTCGAAGCGATCATCCAGCTCTGGCTTGTGCTCGGTCGCAACGGTGTCCATGTCTCACCGGATATAAGAGCTGACAGGCGCTGTCATCAGCCATTCTCTGGCAAGTGTCGTTCCATGCTGGAAAAGGCCCGCCGAAGCAAAATTGTTCTCAGGCCACACGCTTTCAAGGGTTTGATTTTCTCGATGAACTCAGGATGTAACCCATTGAAAACATGAAATTTCTTGCTTGCCGCGCGACCTGCGGCGATCCAGACGTCTGGGCCGACCTGGACCCGCACCGATGCGGCTGCGGGCGAACTCGGCTCCTGAGCTGCTTGACGACGACAGCGTCGGGCAGCCTTGCGACGCGATGAAGATCTTCCTCGAGGTCGTCGTAGTTCGCCAGCGAATGTTTGCGGGTCTCCTCGTGCACCGCGAGCAGCCGGTGACATCGACGAGGCTATGGCGCTGGCCGACCGCGTAACGGTGATGCGGCCGCGCGACCGCAATTCGCCGTTGTTCGAGAACTTCAAACGAAGCGTGCTGACGTCACTCGACCGTTCGCTCGATCGCAACATGCCCGACCGTGACGCAACCCAGGGTCCCGGTCAGGCCGTGTGGTGGTGACAATTTCGCCCCGAGCCGGTACATCGGAGAGCAATTTTCCCGGGAGAGAACGAGATGGATGCCGCAGAGCTGCGCCAGATGCAGGCCCCGATCAAGGAACGCTACAAGACCGATCCCAAGACCGCGATGATCACGCTGAAGGCCAAGGGCTCGACCGATAGCGAAGGCATCGCCTGCAAGGTCGAGACCGGCCGCGCCATCGCGATGGCCGGCCTGCATCCCGCCACCGGCGGCTCCGGCCTCGAACTCTGTTCCGGCGACATGCTGCTGGAAGCGCTTGTCGCCTGCGCCGGCGTCACGCTGAAATCGGTCGCGACCGCGATCGAGGTGCCGCTGAGGACCGGCAACGTCTATGCCGAAGGCGACCTCGATTTCCGCGGCACCCTCGGCGTCGACAAGGAAACCCCGGTCGGCTTCGCCGAGATCCGCCTGCGCTTCGAGGTCGACACGCCAGCGCCGCAGGACAAGCTCGATCTCCTGCTCAAGCTCACCGAGCGCTACTGCGTGGTCTATCAGACCATCAAGAACGGCCCGAAGGTTTCGGTGTCGATGCAGCGGATGTAGCTGCCTCCTTCCCCCTCGAGGGGAGGGCAAGAAGAAAAAGATGCCGGCCGAACTGTCTTACATCCTCTTCCTTCTGCTGCGCATGGCGGTTGCGGCCGCCTTCGTGGTGTCGGCGTCGATCATCACCGAGCGCTCCGGTCCGGTGATCGGAGCGCTGGTGGCGACGCTGCCGATTTCGGCGGGGCCCTCCTATGTCTTCCTCGCGATCGACCATGACGCTGCTTTCATTGCGCAGGGCGCGCTGTCGAGCCTTCCCGTCAACGCCGCGACGATCTTCCTCGGGCTGACTTACGTCGTGCTGGCGCAGCGGCACAGCTTTGCCGTGAGCGTTGGAAGCGCTGTGGGAGTGTGGATTGTCCTGGCGTCCATCATCCGTCTGTTCGAGTGGACCCTGACGGCCGGGCTCGCGGCCAATCTGGTGGCCTTCGGCATCTGCATTCCGCTGCTCGCAAAGTACCGCCATGTGAAGATGCCACTGGTGACGCGCCGCTGGTACGACATTCCGTTCCGCGCCTCGCTGGTCGCAACGCTCGTTGCAATCGTGGTCTCGACCTCGGGCTGGGTCGGCCCGCGCGTCTCCGGCGTCATCGCACTGTATCCGATCGTATTCACCAGCATGATGGTGATCCTGCACCCGCGCATCGGCGGTCCGCCGACTGCGGCCGTGCTCGCCAACTCGGCCTGGGGCCTGCTCGGCTTCGGCATGGCGATTGCGGTGCTCCATGTCGGCGCGTCGAGCTTCGGCTCGGCTGCCGGCCTCGGCATGGGCCTCGCCACCTGCATCGTCTGGAACTTGACGCTGTGGTGGAACGGCCGCCGGAAGCGGCTGGCGCACTAACCTCCGGAAGGGCCGTCACTGTTTCGGCAGCTTGGCCTTCAACGCATAGAGCGCGTCCAGCGCTTCGCGCGGCGACATTTCGTCCGGGTGCAGCGCCTTGACCGCGTCCATCAGCAGTTCGGCCTCGGTCGGCGGCGCGGCTTCCGCGGCGGCGCGTGAGGGGACGGCGAATAGCGGGAGGTCGTCGGCGAGCGCGCGGGCGGTCTGGCCGCGGTCCTGCGCTTCGAGTTTTGCCAGTACAGATTTCGCGCGCGTGATTACTGCTGGCGGAAGTCCTGCGAGCTTGGCGACCTGGATGCCGTAGGAGCGATCGGCCGATCCGGGGAGCACCTCGTGCAGGAACACGACATTGCCCTGCCATTCCTTCACGCGCACCGTGGCGTTGAACATGCGCGGCAGTTTCGCCGAAAGCGCGGTCAGCTCGTGATAGTGCGTGGCGAACAGCGTGCGGCAACGGTTGCTCTCGTGCAGATGCTCGATCGCGGCCCAAGCAATGGAGAGGCCATCGAAGGTCGCGGTGCCGCGGCCGATCTCGTCCAGGATGACCAGAGCGCGCTCGCCGGCCTGGTTGAGGATCGCAGCCGTCTCGACCATCTCCACCATGAAGGTGGAGCGGCCGCGGGCGAGATCGTCGGCGGCGCCGACGCGCGAGAACAGGCGGTCGATGATGCCGATCCGCGCGCGCGTGGCCGGCACGAAGCTGCCGATCTGTGCGAGCAGCGCGATCAATGCGTTCTGGCGCAGGAAGGTCGACTTGCCGGCCATGTTCGGACCGGTGAGCAGCCAGAGCTGACCGGACTTTTGCGCTGGGCTCGGCGAGAGATCGCAGGCATTGGCGATAAACGGCTCGCCGTTGCGCTTCAGCGCCTGCTCGACCACCGGATGGCGGCCGGCCTCGATGGCGAAGCCGAGCGAGCCGTCGACCTCGGGCCGTACGTAGTTCTCGTCGACGGCAAGCTTGGCCAGCGACGTCGCGACGTCGAGCAGCGCAAAGCCTTGCGCCGCGGCGCGCAGGTCGTCGCTGATCGCGAGCGCCTTGGCGCAGAGCCGTTCGAAGATCTCGAGCTCGAGGCCGAGCGCACGGTCGCCGGCATTGGCGATCTTGGCTTCGATCTCGCCGAGCTCGGACGTCGTGAAGCGCACCTGGCCCGCCAGCGTCTGGCGATGGATGAAGGTCGCGTTCAACGGCGCCGACATCAGCTTGTCGCCATGCTGCGCGGTGACCTCGACGAAATAGCCGAGCACGTTGTTGTGGCGGATCTTGAGGCCTTTCACGCCGGTGTCGTCGGCGTAGCGCGCCTGCATCGAGGCCACGACGAGGCGCGAGGCGTCGCGCAGGTTTCGCGCTTCGTCGAGGGCCGGCTCGTAGCCGGCACGGACGAAGCCGCCGTCGCGCTTGATCAGCGGCAGCTGCTCGTCGAGCGCGCTTGCAAATTCCGCAGCGAGCTCGCGCGAGGGACGCTCGAGCGCCGCCATCACCGCGGCGATTTCCAGCGGCGGCTGGTCGAGTTCGGACAATCGCGCCAGCACCTGGTCGGCGGCAATGATGCCGTCGCGCAGGCCGGCAAGGTCGCGCGGGCCGCCGCGGCCGACCGAGAGACGGGCGAGCGCGCGCGACATGTCGGGTGCACCGCGCAGGATGCTGCGGATGTCCTCCCGTGTCGCCGAATCCGTGACGAAGGCGCTGACGGCATCGAGCCGCCGCGCGATCGCCGGGGCATCCGTCAGCGGCGCAGCGAGCCGCTGCGCCAGCAGGCGCGAGCCGGCAGAGGTCACCGTGCAGTCGATCGCATCGAGCAGCGAGCCGCGGCGTTCGCCCGCGAGCGTGCGCGTCAGCTCGAGATTGGCGCGGGTGGCGGGATCGATCGCCATGGTCGCGCCGGAGGCTTCACGCGCGGGCGGCGACAGCGGCGGGTGCTTGCCGACCTGGGTGCGGTCGACATAGGTGACGGCCGCGGCCGCGGCGGCGGCTTCGAGCCGCGTGAGCTGTGCGAGGCCATCCATGGTCGCGACGGCGAAATAGTCGCACAGCCGCTTTTCCGCGGTGGCGCCGTCGAAGACGTCACGTGTCACCGGCGTCACCGCCGGCAGCTCGCGCAAGGTCTGTCCGAGCTCGTTGTCGCCAAAGAGCGCGTCGGTGACGATGGCCTCGTTCGGGTTGATGCGTGCCAGCGTCGCGGCAAGCTCGCCGCCGGAGACTTCGGTCACGGTGAATTCAGCGGTCGAGATGTCGATCCAGGCGAGGCCGAAGCGGTCGCCGCCGGCGGACGAGCGCGCTCGCGCGATCGCCAGCAGATAGTTGTTGGCACGCGCATCGAGCAGCGTGTCCTCGGTCAGCGTGCCCGGCGTGACCAGCCGCACCACGCCGCGGCGCACCACGCTCTTGTTGCCGCGCGCCTTTGCGGCGGCAGGATCCTCGGTCTGCTCGCACACCGCGACCCGGTGGCCGGCGGAGATCAGGCGATGCAGATAATCCTCGGAGCGCTCGACCGGCACGCCGCACATCGGGATGTCGTTGCCCTGGTGCTTGCCGCGCTTGGTCAGGACGATGCCGAGCGTCCTGGAGGCGATCTCGGCGTCCTCGAAGAACAGCTCGTAGAAATCGCCCATCCGGTAGAACAGCAGCAGGCCCTGATGCGCCGCCTTGATCTCCAGGTACTGTTCCATCATCGGCGTGACGCGCGCGGCGGCTTCCGCCTGCGGCGCGGGCGCTTCGTCGGGTGGCGGTACGGGAATGGGCTGTTGCATCGTCATGGGCGGCGCAACCTACAAAATTTCCCCCTTCGCTCCTATCGCTTTGGGCTGGCAGGAGAGGTTTTCCACGTTGTCCGCACCGCGGCATGCGCTGGCGGCGTGCGCGCCCCTCGGAACATGCAAGAAACCGTCAATTGACCTGCCGCGGGCGCCCTCCTAAAACTCCGCCGACATTGAAGAATTTTCGCCGGATCGCGACATTCAGGGAGAACGATGATGCGTGACGTCTTTATCTGCGATGCCGTGCGGACCCCGATCGGCCGTTTCGGCGGCTCGCTCGCCAAGGTGCGTGCCGACGACCTCGCCGCAGCCCCGATCAAGGCGCTGATGGCCAAGCACCCGAATCTCGATTGGGCGCAGGTGGACGAAGTCTTCTTCGGCTGTGCCAACCAGGCCGGCGAGGACAACCGCAACGTCGCGCGCATGGCGCTGCTGCTGGCGGGCCTCCCGGATTCGGTTCCCGGTCAGACCCTGAACCGGCTTTGCGCTTCGGGCCTCGATGCGGTCGGTGCTGCGGGGCGCGCCATCCGCTCCGGCGAGATCGAGCTCGCGATCGCGGGCGGCGTCGAGTCCATGACCCGCGCGCCCTTCGTGATGGGCAAGGCGCAGGAAGCGTTCTCGCGCTCGGCCGAAATCTTCGACACCACGATCGGCTGGCGCTTCATCAATCCGCTGCTCAAGGCGCAGTACGGCGTCGACGCAATGCCCGAGACCGGCGAGAACGTCGCCGAGGAATTCCAGGTCTCGCGCGCCGACCAGGACGCCTTCGCGATCCGCTCGCAGCAGCGTGCCGGCAAGGCGATCGCTGCCGGCTACTTTGCCGAAGAGATCACGCCGATCACCATTCCCGGCGGCAAGGCCGGCCCCATCACTGTTGACAAGGACGAGCATCCGCGTCCCGAGACCACGCTCGAAGGCCTCGCCAAGCTGAAGCCGATCGTGCGCAATCCCGGCACGGTCACGGCCGGCAACGCGTCGGGCGTCAATGACGGCGCGGCGGCGATGATCCTGGCGTCGGAAGCCGCGGTGAAGAAGCATGGTCTGACGCCCCGCGCGCGCATCCTCGGCCTCGCTTCGGCCGGCGTGCCGCCGCGCATCATGGGCATCGGACCTGTGCCCGCGACCCGCAAGCTGATGGAGCGGCTCGGCAAGAAGATCACCGATTTCGACCTGATCGAGCTCAACGAGGCCTTCGCCTCGCAGGGCATCGCCTGCATGCGCCAGCTCGGCGTCGCCGACGATGCCGATTTCGTCAATCCGCATGGCGGCGCCATCGCGCTCGGGCATCCCCTCGGCATGAGCGGCGCGCGCCTGGCGCTCACCGCCGTGCACGGCATGGAAAAGCGCGGCGGCAAGCTGGCGCTCGCCACCATGTGCGTCGGTGTCGGCCAGGGTGTGGCCGTCGCGATCGAGAAGCTGAACTGAGCTTTCTCCTCTCCCTCTCCCCGCAGGCGGGGAGAGGCGAAGAGTCCGGCGGTTGGGAGACAAGCATGATCATCGCGCGCGAGCAGGACGTCACGGCCGCCGCACTTGCGGTGATGGAGCGGACGTCCGATCCGCGGCTGCGGCAGATCATGGTCTCGCTGGTCAAGCACCTGCACGGCTTCGTCCGGGATGTCAGGCTGACCGAGAAGGAATTCCGCGACGCCACGGCGATCATTGCCGAACTCGGCAAACTGACGAGCGACACGCACAACGAAGTCGTGCTGATGGCGGGCTCGCTCGGCGTCTCGCCGCTGGTGTGCCTGCTCAACAACGGCGACCAGGGAAACACCGAAACCGATCAGTCGCTGCTCGGGCCGTTCTGGCGGTTGAACTCGCCGCGCGTGGAGAATGGCGGATCGATCGTCCGCTCCGAGACGCCGGGTGCGCCGCTGTTCGTGAACGCCCGCGTCGTCGACAAGGACGGCCGTCCCGTCGCGGCTGCCGAGGTCGATGTCTGGCACGCCTCGCCGGTCGGGCTCTACGAGAACCAGGACCCCGAGCAGGCCGACATGAACCTGCGCGGCAAGTTCACGACGGATGCCGACGGCCGTTTTGCCTTCCGCTCGGTGATGATGGTCGGCTATCCCATTCCAACCGACGGCGTGGTCGGTCGCCTGCTGGAGGCGCAGAGCCGGCACCCCTATCGTCCCGCGCACCTGCACGCCCTGATCTTCAAGCCCGGATTCAAGGTGCTGATCTCGCAGGTCTACGATCCCAACGACCCTCACATCGACAGCGACGTGCAGTTCGGCGTGACGCAAGCGCTGATCGGCAAGTTCGTGCGCCACGAGACGCCTCATCCGACTGCGTCCGATGTCGCAACGCCCTGGTATTCGCTCGACCACATCTACCGGCTCGAAGCCGGCGAGGCCGTGCTGCCGCGTGCGCCGATCAAGTAGTGCCCGGTGCAGGAAGGGTGCTAAACTCGCTTCCCTAAATTAGTTATATTCTATAATGATTGGCGCAAAGGTTATCCGGCCGGACCAAGATGGCCGGGGAGGAGTTCGCCAATGACATTCATCTATCCCGTCGACAGCAACAAGGCGCATCCGCTGCCGCTGTCGCCCGACTACAAGAGCTCGATCAAGCGCGCGCCGAACAAGCCCTTGATCCCGATGCGCCATACGCTGTCGGAACTGACCGGTCCGGTCTACGGCCACGAGACCGTGCGCGACGGCGACAATGACCTCACCACCCAGCACAAGGGCGAGCCGCTCGGCGAGCGCATCATCGTGCACGGCCATGTCCGCGACGAGGACGGCCGCGGCGTGCCCAACTCGCTGGTCGAGATCTGGCAGGCCAACGCCTGCGGCCGCTACGTCCATGTCCGCGACCAGCATCCGGCGCCGCTCGATCCGAATTTCACAGGCGCGGGCCGCACCCAGAGCGATGCCTCCGGCTACTATCGCTTCGTCACCATCAAGCCCGGCGCTTACCCCTGGGGCAATCACCACAATGCCTGGCGGCCGGCGCACATCCACCTCTCGGTGTTCGGCCATTCCTTCGTCACGCGCCTGGTGACGCAGATGTATTTTCCGGGCGATCCGCTGTTTCCGTTCGATCCGATCTTCAACTCGGTGCCGGACGAAAAGGCGCGGATGCGCATGGTCTCGTCGTTCGACCTGGAGAACACCAAGCCCGAATGGGCGCTGTGCTATCGCTTCGACATCGTGCTGCGCGGCAAGAACGCCACCCCCATGGAGACCAAGTAACGTGCAGGATTCTGTGAAGCCCGACGGGATCACGCCGTCGCAGACGGTCGGCCCGTTCTTCAAATACGGCCTGACGCCGACCGGAGAATATTCCTGGAACGACGCGTTCACCAACTCGACGCTGACCCCGGATGTTTCCGGCGATCGCGTCCGCATCGAGGGCCGCGTGCTCGACGGCGACGGCGCCGTCGTGCCCGACGCCATGCTGGAGATCTGGCAGGCGGATGCGCAGGGTCGCTACGCCGATCCGCAGGACAAGCGCGCGCTGCCGAACGCCAGCTTCCGCGGCTTCGCCCGCTGCGGCACCGACAAGGACGGCAATTATTCCTTCGACACCATCAAGCCGGGCGCGGTGCCCGACCCTGACGGCAAGCCGCAGGCGCCGTACATCGTCCTGGCGATGTTCGCGCGCGGCATGCTGCGGCATCTCTATACCCGCATCTATTTCAGCGACGAGGCCGGCAACGCTGCCGATCCCGTGCTGGGCCTGGTGCCCGCCGACCGCCGCGCTACGCTGATCGCGGTACGCGAGGCCGGCAAGGGCGTCTACAAGCTCGACCTGCGCCTGCAAGGCGACAACGAGACGGTGTTCTTCGACGTGTGAGCCAACCGCGATTGCTTCTTTCGTTGCGATGCCCGGGCCTGCTCCCGGGCATCGCTTCTTGAAATGATGCAATGCGAGAGATGCGAATTATCTTTCCTCCTCCGGTATCCTACGGAGGCTCCTGCTGCGGAATTTCGATAGTCCCATTCAGTGTCCGTTGACTTGATAGGACTATTCATGGGGACCGTACATCTTGCGGGCATCCTCCATGAAAATGCGTTTGTCGATTTCCTCCGCCATCGTTGCGTTTGGTCTTCTCCTCGTGCTCGGTTTCTCGGCGGTGCTGGCCACCAGCGTCTATGCGTTGCGCGAGCTGAAGGTCGGAGGTCCGCTCTATTCCGACATCAAGCTCGGCAACGATCTCGTCGCCGACATCCTGCCGCCCCCGGCTTACGTGCTCGAAGCCTATCTGGTCGCGACTCTGGCAATGCGGGAGCCGGATCAACTTGCTGCTCACGGTGAGCGCCTCGTTCAACTCCGGAAGGACTATGAAGATCGCAAAGCATTCTGGAGCGCGTCCAGCCTGGGAGCGGATCTGAAGACGGCGCTGGTTTCCAAATCAGATGTCGAGGTTCAGAAATTCTGGAAGTTGGTGCTCGATCAGCTCATGCCGGCTCTCAACGGCAAGGACGGCACGTCGGCCGAGCGTGCTTACGCGCAGCTGAAGGAGACCTATACGGCCCATCGCGGCATCATCGACGGCATCGTCGAGGGGGCCAACAAGAAGAACGCCGACATGGAAAAGCTCGCCGCCGAGCGCGACGCCTCCATCTCCTATGTCGTGTGGGGCGTGTCTGCCGTCGTGCTTGCGCTGATCATCGGCGGTATCGCCTTCGTCGCATTCGGGGTCGTGCGCCCGATCGTTCGAATGACCGGCGCGATGCAGAAGCTCGCGACCGGCGACCTCTCCGCGGAAGTGCCTTACGCCGAACGCCGCGACGAGGTGGGCTCGATGGCGAGCGCGCTGGCGGTATTCAAGCAGGGTGCGCTGGACAATGCGCGGCTGCGCGAGGAGCAGATTCGTAACGAGGAGCAGGCCAACCTGACGAAGCGCGAAGCGCTGCTGAACATGGCCGCCACCGTGGAGCGCGAAACCGGCGCTTCGGTCGAGACGGCGACCGACGCGACCCAGGGTGTGGAGCGCGCAGCCACCAATCTCTCGGATATTGCGCGGGATCTGTCGATAGAATCGCAAGGCGTCGCCGCGGCTTCCGAGCAGGCGCTCGCCAGCGCGGATACCGTCTCCGCTGCGGCGGAGCAATTGACTGCATCGATTCGCGAGATTTCGGGACAATTGGCGCGCGCAAGCCAGGTCACGGCATCGGCCGTCGTAGGTCGCGAGCAGGCTCACGCCACCATCCAGGCGCTATCGGGCTCCGTGAAGAAAATCGCTGAAGTCTCCGATTTGATCGGTGGAATTGCCGGCCAGACCAACTTGCTTGCCTTGAACGCCACGATCGAGGCTGCGCGTGCAGGCGAGGCCGGCCGCGGTTTTGCGGTGGTGGCGGCCGAAGTCAAATCCTTGTCCAACCAGACCGCAAAATCGACCGAAGAGATTGCGCGGCTGATCGCGGAGATTCAGGCATCGACACAGGCCGCAGTGCAGGCGGTCGAGGAGATGGGAGGCCAGATCACCGAGATCGACGGCGTTGCGACCTCGGTTGCGGCGGCGATGGAGGAGCAGGACGCGGCGACGCGCGAGATCGCGCGGTCGATCCAGGAGTCGGCAACCGCGGCCAAGCAGGTGTCCACCAAGATCGCCCGCGTCAGCCAGGATGCCGATTCCGTCAACGCGCGTGCGGCCGAGATGCGAGATGCGATTTCCGGCGTATCTTCAAACCTGTCGTCGTTGCAGTCGTTGCTCGTCCGCACGGTGCGCAGTTCGGCGACGGAGGTCGATCGACGCCTCAGCAAGCGCTATCCGACCGATCTGGAAGTGACGGTCACCGACAACCGGCAGGCTGCGCACGCGACCACGCTGGTTGATCTTTCGGAAGGCGGAGCCTGGATCCGCTGCGCGTCCCAGCTCGATGTTGGTGAGACCGGGGTGCTGCGCATCAGGGGATTTGCATTGCCGCTCCCCTTCACGGTCCGGACCCATGACGGCGAAGCCGCGCACGTCGCCTTTGCCCTTGGCGATGCGCAAAAGAAGGAGCTCGCCCGTTACATCGCCCGGAATTTTGGAGAGGAAGCGGCGGCGGCCTGAGCGCCTTCACTTCCGTGCATCTGCCGCTGGTGTCCGCGATTGTGATCGTGCAGTATTGCTCGACACGGGGGCATCGTGGTCATGACGAATCCGCAACTTCCGGCGGTCGCCGAACCTAATTTCCTCACGGCTGCGCTGCGCAAGGCCGGCGCACTGGACGCGGGCGCCGTGCGCGAAGTGAAGGTGCTGCATGAGCGCGATACTCTGGTGTCGCACATCATCAGGCTCGGACTGCGCTATGTCGGGGAGTCCGCCGGTTCTCCGCAGACCTTGTTCCTCAAAACGCCTCATGCAAATTTTGCCAAGACGCTCGTGCATGGCGGTCGGCATGAAGTGACCTTCTATACGAAGCTGGCACCGAACATGCCACCGGGGCTGGTGCCCCGCTGTTTCGACGGGCGCTTCGACGAGGAGAGCACGGACTGGCACCTCCTGCTCGAAGACCTCACCGACAGTCACGAGGTCGCGACGCAATGGCCGCTGCCGCCGTCGCGCGATCAGGCGATCGCGATCGTCACGACGCTCGCGCGCTGGCATGCCGCCTGGTGGGATCACCCCGGCCTTGGAGATACCGTCGGCACCTGGGTGAGCGCCGACGAGAGCGCGCAGCATATGGAGATCTTCGCCGGCCATTACGATCGCTTCGCCGATCTGCTCGGCGATCGCCTCAGCGAGGAACGGCGCATTCTCTATCGCCGCCTGATCGACCAGTCGGCTCGCTTATTCGAGCGCTATCATTCCCGTCGGCATCTCACCATTGCCCATGGCGACGCCCACATCTGGAACTTCATGCTGCCGCGTGCCGGCGTCGCCGACACCGTGCGCATGTTCGATTTCGACCAGTGGCGCATCAACGTGGCGACCGGTGATCTCGCCTACATGATGGCCATGCAATGGTATCCCGAGCGCCGGCAGGTGCTCGAGCGTGCGCTGCTCAATCACTATCATGAGACGTTGATCGCGAACGGCGTTCGCGGCTACTCGCGCGGGGCGCTCGACCAGGATTATCGCCGATCGGTGCTCTGGCACATCACCAAGCCGGTCTGGCAATGGAGCATCAACATCCCGCCGCTGATCTGGTGGAATAATCTGGAGCGGGTGATGATGGCGGTCGAGGATCTCGGGTGCGAGGAGCTGTTGTAGCGGTCGCCTGGTAGCCGGTGAGGCGCGACGGCGGCTCAACTCGTTCAGCGTCGTCCCGGCGCAGATCCGGGACGACGAGCGGAGATGGCCGCACAGCTGAGACTGCCTACTCCATCACCGCATGTTCCGGACCTGCCGCCTGCTTGCGCAGCGCGGCCTTGGTCGAGCCGATCATCAGCGCCAGCGGGATGGTGCAGAGGATGAAGAACATGATGACCTGGTAGTCGTGTGCGAACGCGATGATCTGCGCCTGCACGCTGACCATGCGGTCGGCCATGGCGCGGCCGGCATCGGTGGACAGGTTGATCAGGCCGCGGACGTCGGGCATCTGGAGCGCGTGGTTGAACGGGTTGATGTGCTCCGAGAGGATTGCATAGGTCTTGCGCGTGCCCTGCGTCAGCTGGGCGATCACGATGGAGATGCCGACCGAGCTCGCCACGTTGCGGAGCAGCGTCAGCATCGAGGTGCCGTCGGTGCGCAGATGGTTCGGCAGGGTCAGGAACGACACCGTCGAGAGCGGCACGAAGACGAGGCCGAATCCAAAACCCTGGATCACGCTGACGATGACGATCTCCGGCACCTGGGTCTGGTCGGTCCAGCCGGTCATCTGGAACAGCGAGGCCGCCGTCAGCGTCAGGCCGCAGATGATCAGCGTGCGCGCCTCGATGTACTTCATGATGCGGCCGACCATCATCATGGCGAAGAAGGTGCCGAAGCCGCGGCTCGCGAGCAGGCCGCCGGCGGTCATGATGGGATAGCCGATGACGTTCTGAAGGTAGGGCGAGGCCAGTGCCATGGTCGAGTACAGCACGAGGCCCATCACCGTCATGAAGATGCAGCCGGTGAGGAAGTTGCGGTCCCGGAACAGCGCGAACTGGATGAAGGGGCGCGAGGTCGTGAAGGAATGCGCGAAGAAGTAATAGAACGCGATCCCGGAGATGACGAACTCGGTGACGATCTCGATCGACTCGAACCAGTCGAGCTGCTCGCCGCGATCGAGCGCGAGCTGCAATGCGCCGATCGCAATCGCCAGCGCGCCGAAGCCGAACCAGTCGAACTTCAGGCTGAGATTCTTGTCGGTCTCGTCCATGAAGACGGCGAGCCCGAGCACGGTGATGACGCCGAACGGCAGGTTGACGAAGAACACCCAGTGCCAGGAATAGGTCTCGGTGAGCCAGGCGCCGAGCGACGGCCCCATGATCGGGCCCATCATGACGCCCATGCCCCAGATCGACATCGCGGTCGCGCGTTCCTGGAGCGTGTAATAGTCGAGCATCACCGCCTGCGACAGCGGCACCAGTGCCGCGCCGAACACGCCTTGCAGCAGGCGGAACAGCACCATCTGGTTGATGTCCTGCGCGAGACCGCACAGCACGGAGGCCAGCGTGAAGCCGGCCGAGCAGATGATGAAGATGCGCTTGCGGCCGTAGCGGTTGGCGATCCATCCCACCGGCGCCGTCATGATCGCGGCGGCGACGATGTAGGAGGTCAGCACCCAGTTGATCTGGTCCTGCGAGGCCGACAGCGTGCCCTGCATGTAGGGCAGCGCGACGTTGGCGATGGTCGTATCCAGGGCCTGCATGATGGTCGCCGTCATGGCGCAGATCGTCACCATGTTCCGGCGCAGGCCGGGGACCATCAGGCTGGCATTGGGACCGGACATAATCCTAGTCCTTGTCCTGATTTGCCGTCGCCGACAGGCCGAGCAGACCGGCGAGCGAGCGCTTGTGGCCGGTGTCGATGGTGGCATAGACGCTCATGCCGGCCTTCAGCTTCTTCACGTATTTGTCGCTCTCGTCGAAATAGATCCTGACAGGTACGCGCTGCACCACCTTGACGAAGTTGCCGGTGGCGTTCTGCGGCGGCAGGATCGCGAATTGCGCGCCGGTGCCGGGCGAGAGCGAGCCGATCTTGCCCTTGAACACATGGTCCGGGAAGGCATCGACCTCGAGGGTCACGGGCTGTCCCTCGGTGACGTGGGTGAGGTCGCTCTCCTTCGGATTGGCGTCGACCCAGGGATGGGCGATGTCGATGATGGAGAACACCGGCGTGCCGGCGGCAACGAAGCGGCCGAGCTGGATCTGGTCGACCTGGGTGGCGACGCCGGCCATCGGCGCGCGCAGCACGGTGTGGTCGAGATTGCGCTCGGCATCGTCGAGTTTAGCCTTCGCCTGCGCGTAGGGCGGGAACTTCTCCAGCGGCAAGGAGGGGTCGCCGAGCAATTGTGTCTTGGCGTTCGAGAGTTGCTGCCTGATGAATTGGGTTTGCGCGCCCGCGGTTACCAGTGCATTCGACGCGTTGTCGAGGTCGAGCTGCGAGCCGAAGCTGTTTTTCACCAGCGCTTGCTTGCGCTCGACGTCGCGCTGCTTCAGGTCGACGCCCTTCTGGGCGAGATCGAGCATGTCGCCGTAGATCTTGATGTTGGCGCGAAGGTTGTCATAGGTCGTCTGCGCCTGCATCAGCTGCGCCCTGGCCTCGTCCACGGCGAGGCGGAACGGCACGGGGTCGATCTCGAACAGCACGTCGCCCAGCTGTACGTTCTGGCCTTCCTTGACCACGACCTTGTCGATCTTGCCGGAGATATCCGGCGTCACCAGCACCTTCTGCGCGCCGACATAGGCATCGTCGGTGCCGACATAGCGGCCGCCATTGAGATAGAAGGTCAGGCCGGCGATGACGGCCACGATCGGCAGCACCACCATCAGCAGGAAGCGGCGATAGCGGCGCAGGCCGGCAACGAAGCGGCGGCGCGGATCGGTGCCGGCCTTCCTGGTCGGCTTGCCGCTGTCGATCTTCTGCTCGGGCTGGAATTTGAGGACTTGTTCAGCCATAGCGCTGCTCCTTGCGTGCTTGTTCCGCGCCGGAGGTCTGGATCGCGCTACGCACGTTTTCTTTGATGGTTTCGAGTTGGGTAAGCAGACGGTGGGCGTCCGCCGGGTTGATGCCGTCGAGCGCGTTCGCGGTCAGCTCGGACTTCAGGCCGCTCATCTTGCCGAGCAGCGCGCGGCCGGCCTTCTTCAGATAGAGGCGCTTGACGCGGCGGTCCGTGGCGTCGCTGCGACGCTCGATCCAGTCGCTGTCGCAGAGCTTGTCGATCAGGCGCGTCAGCGTGATCGGCTGCATCTCCAGCAGCTCGGCGAGTTCCGACTGTTTCATGCCCTCGCTGCGCTCGACCTTGGCCAGCACGGCCCATTGCGCGCGGGTGATGCCGAAGCGCGAGGCCTCCTTGTCGGCATAGACGCGCAACAGGCGGTAGAGCTCGCCGAGCGTGAACAGGAAGTTCTGGTCGACAGACCCGCGGGTCATGAGCTTGGACTCCAATAAGCTTGAATATAATAAGCAAGCTTATGATTATTTCATGGCGGGTTAATGCGATGCTGTCCCGCAGCAAAAGCATGGCTGATCGCCGCCGTGCCGGTCGTGCTTTGGGTTCCCCTGCCGAAATGCTAGAAGGCGGGCCGAATGACCCTCGCAAAGCCGGCATTTCCGACGCCCGACCATGATCACGGACGCTGCACCGCGGACGCGCTGGCGCATGCGGAAGCGGTCTGCGAGCAGCGGGCGCAGAAATTCACGCCGATCCGCCGCCAGGTGCTGGGCGCACTGCTTTCCAGCCATCGGCCGCTCGGCGCCTATGAGGTGATCGACGAACTCGCCAAATCGATGCCGCGGCCGGCACCGATCACGGTCTACCGGGCTCTCGATTTCTTGATGGCGAACGGCCTCGTGCACCGCATCGAGAGCCGCAACGCTTATCTCGCCTGCGCCGCCCACGATCACGACGCGACCTCGGCGGTCGCGTTCCTGATCTGCGAGCGCTGCGGTCTCGTCGGCGAGATCCCGTCAGGGTCTTTTGCCAGGGAGCTCAACGCCGCGGCGCGTGCGTCGGGCTTCGCGCCAAAACTGTCCGTGGTGGAGATCACGGGCGTCTGCACCCATTGTCAGAAAACGTCTTAAAGCAACAACGGCGCAAAGCCGGGTCTCAGGAAGAAATGTCCTCACCTCAACCCATCCCGTCTGCCGGTCGTCCCCTCAGTGCCGGCGCCATCGCCCTGATGCTCATGCTGTGCCTGACCTGGGGTTTCAACCAGATCGCGGTGAAGTTGGTGCTGCCCGACGTGCCGCCGATGCTGCAGGCGATGATCCGTTCGATGGGTGCGCTGCCGGTGCTGTTTCTCATCGGCACGTTTCGCGGGGTCAAATTCTTCGAGAACGACAACACGTGGAAGCCCGGCCTGGTTGCGGGGCTGATGTTCGGCATCGAGTTCGTGCTGATCTTCCAGGGCCTGCGACTGACCTCGGCCTCCCGCGCGGTGGTGTTCCTCTACACCGCGCCCTTCTTCGTCGCGCTCGGTTCCTATCAGGTGCTCGGCGAGCGGCTTGGCACCACGCAATGGCTGGGGCTCGCCGTGAGCTTTGCCGGTGTCGCGCTCGCGATCGGCGTGCCGCAGGCCAATGTCGATTCGCACGTTCTGCTCGGCGATCTCCTGATCGTGCTTGGTGCATCGCTGTGGGCCGCGACCACGCTCGTTGCCAAGGGCACGCGCTTGCGCTTTGCCGCGCCGGAGAAGGCGCTCGGCTACCAGGTCGCGACCTCGATCCCGATCCTGGGCGCGGCCGCCCTGCTGTCGGGCGAGTCCATCACCCACACCCCCTCGCCGCTGTCGTTCGCGCTTCTGGCCTTCCAGGCGATCTGGGTGGTCGGAACCACGTTCACGCTTTGGTTCGCGCTGGTGAAGGCCTATTCGGCCAGCAAATTGTCGGCTTTTACCTTCATCACCCCTTTGTTTGGCGTGGTGGGTAGCTATTTCATCATGCACGACACCCTGAGCCTGGCCTTTGGGGCGGCAGCCGTCCTTGTAATTGCTGGGCTTTTCCTGGTTAACCGTCCGAGCCAAACGGCTGCGGCGCCGGCTGATGCATTGCTGAACGTCACCAAAACCTGATATTTGGACCCCATGAACAAGCCCGAAAGCACCATCGATTCCGACATCGCGGGGCCCGCGCCGCGCCATCACACCACCCAGGTCAAGGTCGGCAACGTCGCCGTCGGCGGCGGCGCGCCGATCGTCGTGCAGTCGATGACCAACACCGACACCGCCGACATCGACGGCACCATCGCCCAGGTCGCAGCGCTCGCGCGCGCCGGCTCCGAAATGGTCCGCATCACCGTGGACCGCGAAGAGGCTGCTGCCGCCGTTCCGCACATCCGCGACGGCCTCGCCAAGCGCGGCATCACCACGCCGCTGATCGGCGACTTCCACTATATCGGCCACAAGCTGCTCGCGGCCTATCCGGCCTGCGCCGAGGCGCTCGCCAAGTACCGCATCAACCCGGGCAATGTCGGCTTCAAGGACAAGCGCGACACCCAGTTCGCCGACATCATCGAGATCGCGAACAAGAACGGCAAGCCGGTCCGCATCGGTGCGAACTGGGGCTCGCTCGACCAGGAACTGCTGACCAAGCTGATGGACGAGAACGCCGCCTCCGCCAATCCGCGCGACGTGCGCGCGGTGACGCGCGAGGCGATGGTGCAGTCCGCGCTGCTCTCGGCCGCGCGCGCCGAAGAGCTCGGCATGCCCAAGGACCGCATCATCCTCTCCGCAAAAGTCTCGGCGGTGCAGGACCTCATCGCGGTCTATCAGGATCTCGCCTCCCGTTCCGACTACGCCATCCATCTCGGCCTCACCGAGGCCGGCATGGGCTCGAAGGGCATCGTTGCGTCGTCCGCCGCGCTCGGCATCCTCCTGCAGCAGGGCATCGGCGACACCATCCGCATCTCGCTGACGCCGGAGCCCGGCGGCGACCGCACCCGTGAGGTGCAGGTCGGCCAGGAGCTGCTGCAGACCATGGGTTTCCGCACCTTCGTGCCGCTGGTCGCCGCGTGCCCCGGCTGCGGCCGCACCACCTCGACCACGTTCCAGGAGCTCGCCCGCTCGATCCAGGATTTCATCCGCGACGAGATGCCGAACTGGAAGAGCAAATATCCCGGCGTCGAGGAGCTCAACGTCGCGGTGATGGGCTGCATCGTCAACGGCCCCGGCGAATCCAAGCACGCCAATATCGGCATCTCGCTGCCCGGCACCGGCGAAGCGCCCGCCGCGCCCGTTTTCGTCGACGGCAAGAAGTTCCGCACGCTGCGCGGCCCGACCATCTCCGCCGACTTCAAGGCGCTGGTGATCGACTACATCGACCAGCGCTACGGCCAGGGCGCCAAGGCGCCCGTATCAGCGGCGGAGTAGCCGTCTTCCAGATGTTGGAATCGTAGGGCGGGTTCGCTAACAGCGGCCCGCCCTCTTCTTTTGCGCGACCGTTCCCGGATTGCGCTTCGCGTCATCCGGGCTACGATGGCTCCCAATCAAGAACGATCGGGAGACAGCACCCATGAGCTCGCTATCCGGCAAGCAAGGCCCGCGTTATCGCCACACGGCCGACGACGGCGCGCCTTACGAGACCATCGCGGTCGAGAAGCTCACGCCGATCATCGGCGCGGAAATTTCCGGCGTCGAGATCGGCAAGCTCGTCGAGGGCGATGCGCGCTCGAACCAGCAGATGGACGAGATCCACCGCGCGCTGGCCGAAAACCTCGTGATCTTCTTCCGCGACCAGACCATCACGCCGAAGCAGCATCTGGCCTTCGGCCGCAAGTTCGGCGAGCTGCATTTTCATCCCGCCGCACCGCACGAGGACGAAGACCCGGCGCTGATGAAGATCCATGCCGACAAGAACTCGCCGCGCGCGAACGGCGAGGGCTGGCATTCCGACGTGTCCTGCGATTTCGAGCCGCCGATGGGCTCGATCCTCTACATCAAGCAGTGCCCGCCGCGCGGCGGCGACACGCTGTTCGCCAACATGTATGCGGCCTATGAGGCGCTGTCGGATCGCATGAAGGCCTATCTCGACGGACTCACCGCGCTGCACGACGGCGAGCCGATCTATCGCGGGCTCTATGCGAATTACGGCGTCGCCGATCGGCCGTCCTACCCGAATGCGGAGCACCCCGTCGTGCGCACGCATCCGGTTACGGGCAAGAAGGCGCTCTACGTCAACCGCGGTTTCGTCAGACACATCAACGGCATCCGCGCGACGAGAGCGACGCGGTGCTGGCCTATCTCTACCAGCACGCCGAGAACCCGCTGTTCCAGTGCCGCTTCCGCTGGACCGAGAACGCCATCGCCTTCTGGGACAACCGCTGCACCCAGCATCGCGCGATGTGGGACTACTGGCCGCATACACGCTCGGGCACGCGCGTGACGGTGAAGGGGGAACGGCCGGTGTGAGAATGTCGTGGCGCATCACCGCCGCCATCGTTGTTTCGCTGATCCCGCTCTTGGTTTCGTCGGTGGACGACAGCGAAGCGGCCGCGGCACGCAAGGCCGCGCGGGTCAAGGTCAAGCCATCCGCACCGGAGACCTGCGACCCCCGCAAATTCAGGATCATCCTCGATGTCGGCCACACCTCCGAAGCGCAAGGGGCGACCAGCGCGCGCAACGACGTGGAATTCGGATTCAATCTGTATTTGACGCGGCTGATCGGAACGCGTCTGAAGTCGGCGGGCTTCGCCGCGACCCGCGTGCTGGTGACCGATGGCAAGGCGAAGGCGAGCCTGCTCAAGCGTGTTGCCACGGCCAACGCCGACCACGCCGACCTTGTCCTGTCGATCCACCATGATTCCGTCCCGGACAAGTTGCTCGAGGAATGGGAGTTCGACGGCTCGAGGAGCTGGTTCAGCGACCGCTTCAGCGGCCATTCGCTGTTCGTATCGGAGCGCAATCCGCACTTCACCGACAGCCTCTCTTTTGCCCGGCTGCTGGGCAAGGAGCTGAAAGCCGGCGGGCTGCACTATGCGAGCCAATACACGTTGCCGCTGATGGGCCGCTATCGGCATCCCCTGCTCGACAAGGATGTCGGCGTCTACCGCTACGACGCCCTCGTCGTGCTCTCGCAGACCCGAAGCGCGGCAGTCCTGCTCGAAGCCGGTTCCATCATCAACCGCGACGAGGAAATGGCGATGAACTCGCCGGAACGGCGGGAGCTGATCGCGACGGCCGTGGTGACGGCGATGCGGACCTATTGCGGGAAGCGGTAGGCTGCCGTCGGGCTACAGCGGCGTGCCCTGATACTCCCGGTTCGCCAGGCTCGCCTCTTCCAGATCCAGATCGCGTTCGATCCTCCGCCGCGTCTCGTCGGTGATCTGGCCGTCGCGCAGGAGGTCGTGGATGAACTTGCGCTCGGCCTCGATCAGTTCGCGGGTCAGCGCGGTGCCGGCCGCGGAGACGTCGTGGTGGGCGGGATCGAGCGAGTCAGGCAGCTGGTTGACGCGGATCTCATGACGGGCGCGCAGCAGCCGCATCACCTCGTCCGACACCTCTTTCTGCTCGGTCAGCGCATCCAGCGATTTCAGCGCGGCGTCGAGCGCCTGGCGCCGTGCCGCGATCTCGGCCTCGTGCTCGGCGACATGCTCGTTGCGGCCGGCTTCCGCGATGCCGAGCGCGCGCACCACCGGCGGCAGCGTCAGGCCGACGCCGATCAGCGTGATGAAGATGACGCCGAAGGCGACGAACAGGATCAGGTCGCGATAGGGAAAGGCATTGCCGTCGGGCAGTGTGAACGGCAGCGCCAGCGCGGCGGCGAGCGACACCGCGCCGCGCACGCCGGTGAAGGCGAGCGCGAACGGCCATTGCCAGGGCGGCGAGGGATCGCGCGCGCGCAGGGACTTCGAGAGCATCCGCGGCAGGTAAGTCGCGGGATAGAGCAAGGCGAAGCGCGCCAGAACGACGATGACCATGACCAATGCGGTCGCGAGCATGATGTCGTCGAGCGGAAACGCTTTTGATTTTTCGTAGAGCGCGCGCATCTGGAAGCCGGTGAGCAGGAACAGCAGGCCCTCGATGAGGTAGATGATCAGGTCCCAGAAGAAGATGCCCTGCAGCCGCGTCGACGCCGAGATCAGCAGCGGCCCGTTCCAGCTGACATAGAGGCCGCAGGCGACGGTGGCGATCACGCCGGAGCCGCCGACGTGTTCGGGCAGCCAGTAGGACACGTAAGGCGTGATCAGCGACAGCGTCAGTTCGACCCGTGGCTCGCACGACCATCTGCGGAAACGCAGCGAGAGCCAGCCGACGCCGATGCCGAAGGCGATCTCGCCGGCGACGATCAGGGCAAATTCGCCTGTTGCCAGCGGCAGCGAGAAATGCCCGACCACGATCGCGGCGAGCGCGAAGCGGTACAGGATCAGCGCGGTGGCATCGTTGGCGAGCCCTTCGCCTTCGAGGATGACCAGCAGCCGGCGCGGCATGTTGAGCCGTCGCGCGATCGCGAGCGGCGCCACCACGTCGGGCGGCGCGACGATCGCGCCCAGCAGGAAGCCGATGCTCCAGGGCAGGCCGATCACGTAATGCGTCGCCGTCGCCACCATCGCGGCGGTAAAGATCACCGCGCCGACCGCGAGCAGCACGATCGGACGCAGATTGTTCCTGAACTCGCGCCAGCTCATCGCCACGCTCGCCGAGTAGATCAGCGGCGGGAGCACCATCAGCAGCATCAGCTCCGGCGGCAGTTCCACCGGCGGCATCCCGGGCACGAAAGCGAGGCCGACGCCGGAGAGCATCAGCAGGATCGCGGGCGCTAGGTTGAAGCGGCGTGCAACCAGCGCGGTGCCTGCCAGCACGGCGAGCAGGATGAGAAAGGTCTGGAATTTCGCTGCGATCATGACCTGTCTTGGCCGGAAGCGGCCGGGAGGTCAATGCAAGGCGGCCTACACCAGCTTTTCCGCCACCATGCGCCCGATCCGCGCGAACACCGCCTCGAGCTGAGCCGGATTCGGCGCGCCGCCCTGGGTATAGGCCGCGATCAGGATCGGCGCATCGGGCTTGGGCCAGGCGACGGCGATATCGCCTGATGCGTCCTTGCCGTTGCTGCCGGTCTTGTCGCCGATCTTCCAGGCTGCCGGCAGGCCGCCGCGCAGCCGGTTCGCGCCGGTCTTGCAGCCGACCATCCATTCGGTGAGTTGGATCCGGGAAGCCGGTGACAGCGCTTCGCCCGTCACCAGCCGCTTCAGATTGCCGGCCATTGCTGCCGGCGTGGTCGTGTCATGGGGATCGCCGGGCGGCGAGCGGTTGAGCTCGGGCTCGTTGTGGTCGAGCCGCGAGGTGGTGTCGCCGGTCGATCGCCAGAACGACGTGAGCGCGGCGGGCCCGCCGATCCGCGCCAGCAGCAGGTTGGCGCAGGTGTTGTCGCTGAGCTCGACGATCGCCTTGCACATGTCGGCGACCGACATCGCACCGGCCGTCAGGTTCTGCTTCGCAACCGGCGCGTACTCGAGCAGGTCGGCCTTGCCGAAAGAGATCATCGCGGCCAGCTTCTCCTCGCCGCGGTCGACCCGCGCCAGCACGCAGGCCGCGAGCGAAGCCTTGAACGTCGAGCACATCACGAAGCGCTCGTCCGCGCGCCATGCGAGTTTTGCGCCGGTGGCGAGATTCTCCGCATAGACCCCGATCCGTCCGCCGCTCTCGCGCTCATAGGATTCAAGCTCGGGCGGCGCCTCCGCGGCGAGCGCGGGAGAAGCGGCCATCCAGCAGAGCGAGGCGAGCACGGAACGGCGATCGAGCATGGGGGGCCTTCTAGGAGACGGAGAAGTGGAAAGAGATGCAATCGACGGGCTATCCGCGTCGTCATTGCGCGCGAAGCGAAGCAATCCAGGGTCTCTCCGCGGAGGGACTCTGGGTTCGTCGCAGGAGCTCCTCGCAATGACGTGTGGCGAGAGTTGGGCTTGCAATGACGGAGAATGAGGGATGAGTGCGGCAGGTGGATGGCCGGCGAAAGCCCTCACTCCTTCAGATCGTACCGATACGATTTCGACACGATCTGCCAGCCGTCGGCGAGCTTCATCGCCACCAGATAGTCCGTGAAAAACCGCGGTGGCAGCTGGCATTTGACCTTGATGAAGGCGGTCTTGTCGTCCGAACGGTCGATCGTGACGATGAAATCCTCGCGCGGCTTGCCTTCGGCCTTGGCGGAGGGGCGCTTGCGGACCCAGGCGAGCCAGTCAGGCACGGTCAGGATCTTCAGCTCGCCCTTTTCCACCCAGCGCAGATCGGCGGACGGATGGAAGACGTCGCCGAGCTTGTCGGCGTCGCCCTCGTAAAGCGCGTCAAAATAGGATTGCACGACGGCTTCGACGCTCGACCGATTTGGGCTCATGGGTCATCCCTTTGAATGATGGCTTGGCGAGAATTTAGTCGGACGCGTCAGATTGCGCTATCTCTGTCTTCCGCGATTTGCGCGAGGGCACCATCATGACGGGTTCACGACATCAGAATGCTCGTATCCTTGCCGGCGAATGCACCTGCCGCGCGGTCCGCTACGAGGTGGCGGACGCGTTCTCCTACGCGCTGAACTGTCACTGCTCGAACTGCCGCCGGACCACGGGTTCCGCCTTCAAGCCGTTTGCCGGCATCGAATACAGCCGGCTCCGCCTCGTCGGGGGCGAGGACATCAGGATCATCTACGGCGACGACACCACCCATGACGCGCACTGCGGCCGCTGCGGCTCGCTGCTTTATTCCCGCGTCCGCGAAGGCCAATGGGCCCATGTCGCCATGGGAACCCTGGTCGATGCCCCCACCATCCGCCCGACCGCCCATATCTTCGTCGGCTCCAAGGCGCCGTGGCACGAGATCACGGACAATCTGCCGCAGTATCGGGGCCACATCGGAGATGCGTAGCGGAAACCGGCCCGCGGGCATTTGGTGGCGAACCGCCAAGGCTCTGGCGCGACTAACAAAAAGGGTTCCTCGGCATGTCGCCGGTGCGGTGTGCGTGACCTCCGTCACAAGCGCGGGCAATGGATCTTGCTAAGGCTAGCCCCGAGGGTGTGAACTACCCCGAATATTTGGACGTCGTGTCATGCGAAATATTTTCAGACTTTGCCTGCTTCTGCTCGCTGTCGCGCTGATGTCGGGTGCCGAGCCCGCCTTCGCCGGAAAACGGGTTGCGCTGGTTTTGGCCAACTCGGCCTATCAGCACGCGCCCTCGCTTCCGAATCCCGTCAACGACGGTGCGGTGATGGCGAAGACGCTGAAGGATGCCGGCTTCGACGTCGTCGATTCCCGCCACGATCTGACCGCGCTCGAAACGCGGCGCGTGCTGCGCGACTTCGCCGATGCGACCCGCGATGCCGACATCGCCGTGGTCTACTATGCCGGCCACGGCATCGAGGTCGAAGGCTCCAACTATCTGATCCCGGTCGACGCCAAGCTCGAGCGCGACACCGACGTCTATGACGAGGCGCTTTCGCTCGATCGCGTTCTGGTCGCCGTCGAGCCGGCGAAGCAGCTTCGCCTGGTGATCCTCGACGCCTGCCGCGACAATCCGTTTGGCCGGACCATGAAGCGCACGCTCGCTTCGCGCGGCATCGGTCGTGGTCTGGCCCAGGTCGAGCCGACCAGCACCAACACGCTGATTGCCTATTCGGCCAAGGCCGGGTTCACCGCGCAGGATGGCGACGGCGCCAACAGTCCCTTCACGATCGCGCTGTCGAAGCATCTGACGACGCCTGGCCTCGACGTCCGCCGCGCTTTCGGCTTCGTGCGCGACGACGTGCTGAAGTCGACCGGCAACAAGCAGGAGCCGTTCGTCTACGGTTCGCTCGGCGGTGAAGACGTGCCGCTGGTGCCGGTCAAGGCCGCGCCTGCGGCCGCGGCGGCATCCGCGCCTGCGGTCAATCCGCAAGCCGACATGCGCCGCGACTACGAGCTCGCGCTCCAGGTCGGCAACAAGCCGGCGTGGGAGGCCTTCCTGGCCCAGCACCCGGACGGTTTCTACGCGAGCCTTGCCAAGCTCCAGCTCGACAAGATCCAGGCCGAGCAGGTTCATGCCGCAGCGATCGAGAAGGCAAAGCAGGCGGAAGCCGAGCGCGACCGTCTCGCTGCGCTTGGTGCGCAGAAGGACGCGCAGGCCAAGGCTGCGGCCGACGCGAAGGCGGCGGAGCAGGCCCAGTTGGCCGCGCAGAAGGCCAAGGAGCAGGCGCAGCAGCAGGCCGCCGCTGCCGAGCAGCAGCGCGTCAATCTCGCTGCCGCCGCGCCGACCGCCGCGCCGGCCGGCACGGCGAGTCCCGCCGGAACCAATGTCGCCGCGCTGACGCCAGCCACCACGCCGGCCGATCTCAGCCGCTCGGTGCAGACCGAGCTCGGCCGCGTCGGCTGCTTCTCAGGCCAGGCTGACGGCAACTGGAACACGTCCTCGCAGCGGTCGCTGTCGCAGTTCAACCGCTATGCCGGCACCAAGCTCGACGTGAAGGTGGCGAGCACGGACGCGCTCGACACGGTCAAGGCCAGGCAGTCGCGGGTCTGCCCGCTGGTCTGCGATCACGGCTTCAAGGCCGACGGCGACACCTGTACCAAGATCGTCTGCGGCGACGGTTTCGTGCTGAACGACGACAATGAGTGCGAGAAGCAGCGTGTCGGCAAGCCGGCCAGGCCTGCAGGCGCCAAGCCTGCAACCGCCAGGCGCGACGACGGCGATGACCGTCCCGCACGGCAGCGTCGTCAGTCCGGCGGTGCGGCGGCGGGAGCTGCGGGCGGCGCTGCTGTTGCCGCCGGCGCCGGTCGCGCTACGGGCGGAAGCGGTCAGATCTTTTGTAACGATCTGCTCTGCCGTCCCGTCAAGCGCGGTTGCCATCTCGAGTATCACGGCGGCGGCGGCCCTCACGTCGATGCCAATGTCGAGGTCTGCAACTGAGCTGTCGCAAGAGAGCTGTGACGGCTACGCCGAGATCGCGCTCGCCGCGATGTTCACCGTCAGCGCCAGCAGCGCCGTATTGTAGATGAACGAGACGATGCCGTGCGCCGTGGCGGTGCGGCGGATGGTCTTGTCGGTGATACCGACGTCGGAGACCTGCGCGGTCATGCCGATCACGAACGAGAAATAGACGAAGTCCCAATAATCGGCGTGGTCTTCCTTGTCGCCGCTCGGGAACTGCAATCCGCCGGGCGGATGACGGTAATAGTCATGAGCGTAGTGCAGCGCGAAGGTCGTGTGCACGGCGGCCCAGGACAGCGCGATGGTGGTGATGGCGATGGTGAGCTCCGCGGCGCCACGGTGCGGCGTGCCGAGCTCGGAGACGATCGCCGCGATGCTGGCGAACGCGCCGACCGCCGTCACCAGCAGGATCACGAAGCGGCCGTCGTCCTGCATCGCAGCCGCACGGCGGATGTGCTGATGGTCGTTGCACAGCATCATCGTATAGACCAGCACGAGATAGACCGCGATCAGCGCATCCCAGCCGAACAACAGCCGCGTCACCAGCCGGTACGAGCCGGGGACGAGCAGGCAGACGAGGACGCCGACGGCGAGCGAGATGAAGGTCCGCGGCCGCGCGTAGATCAGCCGCATCGGTCGCGACATCTGGCGGAAGCGGGCGAGGACGGGGTCTTCCTTGTCAGTGGCCATGGTGGCGATGGCTCTCTGCTCCCTCTCCCCGCAAGCGGGGAGAGGTGAAGATCGTGAATACGTCAGCTCTTGCGCTCGGCGACGAAACGGGCTGCGGCTTGCAGCACGGCGGCGCGATCGCCGAAGATCGACACCGCGCTGTCGGCGCGCGCCAGCAGGTCGCGGACGCGCTGCTTGGCGCCGTCGATGCCGAGCTGGGTGACGAAGGTGGTTTTGCCGAGCGCGGCATCGGCGCCGGCCGGCTTGCCGAGCGCGGCCGCATCGCCTTCGACGTCGAGCAGATCGTCGGCGATCTGGAAGGCTTCGCCGAGCGCGCGGCCGTAATCGTCGAGCGCTTGGTATTCTTTCTGCGAGGCCTGGCCGAGGATCGCGCCGGCGATGCAGCCGTAACGCAGCAGCGCCCCCGTCTTCATCTGCTGAATGCGGGCGACGTCGATCGGCTCGTTGCCGCCGAAGCGGCCTTCGCCGGCGAGGTCGAGGATCTGGCCGCCGACCATGCCGCCGATGCCGGCGCAGCGCGCCAGCGCCCGCGTCAGCAGCAGCCGCACATTGGCGTCGCGATGAATCTCGTCGCGGGTGACGATGTCGAAGGCGAGCGTCAACAGGCCGTCGCCGGCGAGGATCGCCGTGGCGTCGTCGGTCTGCTTGTGCAGGGTGGGACGGCCGCGGCGCAGGTCCGAATTGTCCATCGCCGGCAGGTCGTCATGGATCAGCGAATAGCAGTGAATGCATTCGAGCGCGGCGCCGACCAGCAGCGCGGCTTCGCGGGGAACGCCGAACACGGCGGCGCTCTCGACCACCAGGAACGGCCGCAGGCGCTTGCCGCCATTCAGGCTCGAATAGCGCATTGCGTCCATCAGTCGCTTGGGGCGGGCGATCTCATCGTGCAGGATGTCGTCCGACAGCAGGCGCCCGAGCAGGGTTTCGGTGTCATCAGCGGTCTTGTCCAGACGCTTGGCGAAATCGGACGGTGACGTGCCGGTCATCAAGAAAGGCTCCAGAACCAAAATTCGGCCGGACAATCCTTTATGCGCCCGCCCCAGTCAATCGTTTGGAAGGCCTAAAAAGTGCTGGAAAAGGCCCGAATTATCACAGACTTAATGGCGGGATCCGCGGCTGCGTTCATTTCGCGCCGGAAAGGTTGATTTGCGCATCGTCAAAATCCTGCTGGTCGCGCTCGTGGTCGTTGCTCTCACGCCCTATGTGATCGCGCCGTTCTATCGCACCGGCCATCCGGTTTCGACGCTGATGGCCTGGCGCTCGCTGACGGGCGCGCCGATGCATCGGGAATGGATCGATCTGGCCGAGATGTCGCCGCATCTGCCGCGTTCGGTGGTGGCGGCCGAGGACGCCCATTTCTGCAAGCATCACGGCATCGACTGGGGCGCACTGCGCGAGGCCATCGACGACGCAACGGAGGACGGCACGCCGTTCCGGGGGGCCTCCACCATCACCCAGCAGGTGGCAAAAAACCTGTTCCTCTGGCAGGGGCGCGATTTCATCCGCAAGGCGATGGAATTTCCGCTGGCGCTATGGGTCGACCTCGTCCTGCCGAAGCGCCGGATCCTGGAGATCTACCTCAACATCGCCGAACTCGGCCCGCAGGGGCAGTTTGGGGCGGAGACGGGCAGCGCCTATGCCTTCGGCAAGTCAGCGGCCGATCTCTCCCCCCGGGAGGCGGCGCTTCTGGCCTCGATCCTGCCGAATCCGGTCAAACGCAGCGCCAGGACCCCGGGGCCGGGCGTCCGGCGGCTGGCCGGGACCTACGTGGCGAGGGGGCAGGCGTCCTCGCTTTTGACCTGCTGGCGGGAAAATCGCTGATTTCGAGCGATTTTCGGGCTTATTTTCCGGTCCAAGAGCCTAGCTTTACGGCCAGCCTTCCTCTATAAGCCCGGCCTTGATCGGCATTCAGCTCGCCCCGTATTGCGGGTGCTGAGCCGTCCTCCGCGGACGATGCCCGGATGAACACCAATCCCTAGAGGATACTGAAATGGCCGTTCCGAGAAGAAAAACCTCGCCGTCGCGCCGTGGCATGCGCCGCTCGGCAGACGCCATCAAGAAGCCGACCTATGTGGAAGACAAGGACTCCGGCGAGCTCCGTCGTCCGCACCATCTCGACCTCAAGACCGGCATGTACAAGGGCCGTCAGGTCCTGAAGAAGAAAGAGTCCTAAAGACTCTTCTCGGGCAGAGTTATCCTCAATCAGGATGGCGTGACCTGCCTGATTTCGGCCAATCCATGAGATATGACAGTGACGGCGGCGGAGCGAATGCTTCGCCGCTGCATTGTTCTGTCCGGATATCTTGATCGAGAAGGCATTTCGCCGATGGTTGGTTTCCCGCTGCTCCTGATTCCGCTCGCGGTCTACAACATCATCGCCTTCCTGATGCCCAGCGTGTCCTTCTCGGACGTGCTGTTCAAGGTGCCGATGATCACGGGCGAGACCTGGCCGGTCACGCTCGCCGATCTGCTGCTGGCGCTCGGCGTGCTGCTGCTGCTGCTCGAAGTGGTGAAGGGCGCGCGGCCCGGCGCAAAATTCCTGATGGACCATCTGCTGTCGCTGATCATCTTCGGCGCGGCCGCCGCCGAATTCGTGATGTGGCCCAAATTCGGCAACTCCACCTACTTCCTGCTGGTACTGCTGGCGATGGCCGATTTCCTCGGCGGCATTGCGCAGCGCGCGCGTCGCCGCATCACTTATGTCACCGCAGAGACCGTGCCGGTGCCACGCAAGGCGAAGCGGCAGGCCGAGGCGCCGCCACCGGCATCGACGTTCGAGCCGAAGGTGCCCGAACCGCCGCCCGCGCCGCCCGCGCCCTCGGCGCAATCGGTTGCCGAATCCGTTTTGATGGATCATCCCGCGCCGAAGCCGGTGATCGCACCGTCGCCGGAAATTCCCTCGCCGCATTTGCAGCCGGGCAACGGCACGCCGTCCTCCCCCGAAGAGCCGCGCTGAGATTTCTCAAGCCACCTGACGCGTGCGAGAGCTGACGCTGGGTAGCGGGCGCTTGTTGCCATAGGCCATGCGTGCGTCCTCGGACGAGCCGCGGCGCAGCCGGCTTGCCTGGGGCATGTGTTCGGCATTGGCGATCAGCTGGGTGACGAAGCTGGGGTCGGGACGCGTCAAGGGCACCTTGCGAAGGAACTGCAAAACCGGGGTCAACGGGACCAGCGCGGTGCTCGCTTCCCGCGTCGTTTCTTCGATCTGGTCCGCATTCACCATCGCAACACCGCTGATCCGGTTGAACTGGCGCGTTTTGGGACGCTGGCGCCGGTGCATGTGATGGTCTCGCAAGGCCTATGCCGGCCGAGCCTATTCCGTTCCACGGGGTTCCGGAACGTGGTTTCCAAATTGTTTATGAACTTTGCCTAGGGTCGAAGGCGAATCTGGCCGTATCCTGTGCCGGCTCAGGACTCCCCGCTGTCCCGAAACGAGGCGCTTTTGACCCCTGCATTGCCGCAAGCCTCCGAAATCCTCGCCGCCCTCGGCGAGGCCCTGTTCGTCTGGGATCTTGCCAGCGACGCCATCGTGTGGGGCGAGCAGGCCGGTGCCATCTTCCCCGGGATCCCTGCCGAGCGGCTCGCGACCGGCGCCGAGTTCGCCAAGCTGATCGAGCCCGCGCAAACGCTCCGGAGCGCCGCGCTCGCGCAGACATCAGCCGTGCACGGCGCCGACGGCACGCCCTACCGGGTCGAATATGGCGTGCGCATGAGCGCCTCCGATCCCGTGGTCTGGATCGAGGAGACCGGCCGCTGGTTCGCCGGCCCCGACGGCCGCCCGACGCGCGCGATCGGCTCCATCCGCATCAACAACGAACGGCACGCCCGCGACGAGGAACTGGGCAGGCTCGCCCGGCTCGATCCCTTGACCGGCGAGCTCAACCGCTCCCATCTGATTGCGGCGCTGGCCGAAGCGATCGAGGAGACGAGCCGCTTCCGCTCGACCGCGGCCTTCATGCTGGTCGGCATCGATCATCTCGCCCGTGTCAACGATGCCTTCGGCTTCGACGTGGCCGACGCCGTGATCCTCGACGTCGCCAAGCGGATTCGCGCGCGCCTGCGCGGCGGCGACGTGCTTGGTCGCTTCTCCGGCAACAAGTTCGGCCTGATCCTGAAGAACTGCACCGTCGACGACATGAACGTCGCCGCCGAGCGCTTCCTCGCCGGCATCCGCGACGAGGTGGTGCCGACCAGATCCGGCCCGGTCTCGGTCACCGTCTCGATCGGCGCGGTCAGCCTGCCGCGCTATGCCCGCAATACCGACGAGGCGATCAACCGCGCCCACGAGACGCTGGATGCCGCCAAGCGCCGCCGCGCCGGCTCGTTCGCGGCGTGGCGTCCGGATGCCGCGCGCGACGCGCAGCGCCGCGTCAACATCCGCGTCACCGACGAGATCGTCACGGCGCTGAACGAGCGTCGCATCAAGCTCGCCTACGAGCCGGTGGTCTCGGCTGCGACCCGCGAGGGCGCGTTCCACGAATGCCTGGTGCGGATGGACCAGGGCGACGGCCAGGTGCTGCTTGCGCCCGACATCGTGCCGGTTGCCGAGCGGCTCGGCCTCATCCGCCTGGTCGATCATCGCGTGCTCGAACTGGTGGTTGCCGAACTCGCGGCCGCGCCGGACATCCGCCTCAGCCTCAACATCTCGCCTGATACGACGATGGACCCGGACTGGTGGGCCGGAATCGAATCGTTGATGCGGGCCCATCCCGGCGTCGCCGAGCGGCTGATCGTGGAGATCACCGAGACGGTCGCGATCCAGGACATCGACGACGTTCGCGCCTTCGTCAGCCGGCTCAAGAATTTCGGCAGCCGCATCGCCATCGACGATTTCGGCGCCGGCTACACCTCGTTCCGCAATTTGCGCAAGCTCGGCGTGGACATCGTCAAGATCGACGGCGCCTTCGTGCAGAACATCAACCGTTCCGCCGACGACCGCGCCTTCGTGCAGACCCTGATCGACCTCGCCCGTCGCCTCGACATCAAGACCGTTGCCGAATGGGTGCAGGACGAGGAGGCCGCCGACATGCTGCGCGACTGGGGCTGCGATTACATCCAGGGCCGCCTGATCGGCCTCGCCTCAGCCGACCGGCCGTGGCGTCCGTTGCCGGACAGCGCTCTGCCTGCGGCCGGGTAGGGCTTCGTGGTCATCCCCCTGGGTGGGGCAGCCGAGCTTCACCTGGTCCTTGAATTTCTCCTTTGAAATCAATCCCCCTTCTACTGTGCATGGGGTTGTTTTCGCGGAAGCTCACGCCGATGGAAGAAACTCACGCCACGCGGCGGATCGCGTTCAGCGTCTTGATGGTCAGCCCGACCTCGGACGCCGGACAGGGCTTGCCGAAATAATATCCCTGCACCGCGGTGCAGCCGCATTCGCGGACGAAGTCGAGCTGCTCCACCGTCTCGACACCTTCCGCCGTGGTCTCGACGCCGAGCACGGAGCCGAGGCTCGCGATGGTGCGAACGATGGCGACGCTCTCCGGGCTTTCGCCGAGCGTGCCGACGAAGGAGCGGTCGATCTTGATCCGATCGAACGGAAACTTGCGCAAGTAGCTCAGCGAGGAATAGCCGACGCCGAAATCATCCAGGCTGACGCGCACGCCGAGGGCGCGGAGCTGGTGCAGGATCCCGATGGTGGCTTCGCTGTCGTCGAGCAGCGCCGTCTCGGTGACCTCGAGTTCGAGCCGCTGCGGCGGCAGGCCGGCTTCGGCAAGCGCACTCGTGACCATCGCCACCAGTCCGCGCGAGCGGAACTGCACGGGCGACAGGTTCACCGCGACCGTGACCTCGGGCCACGCGGCGGCCGTGGCGCAGGCCGTGCGCAGCACCCATTCGCCGATCGGAACGATCAGCCCGTTCTCTTCGGCGATCGGAATGAACTCGGCCGGCGAGACGAAACCGCGCGAGGGATGTTTCCAGCGCAGCAATGCCTCGAAGCCTGTCAGCTCGGTGGTGTCGAGCCGCACCTGCGGCTGGAACACCAGATGGAATTGGCTGGCCTCCAGCGCGCCGCGCAGATCGTGCTCGAGCGCGTGCCGGCTGCGCGCCTGTTCTTCCATCCCGGGTTCGAACAGCTGGAAGGCGCCGCGCCCCTTGGCCTTGGCCTGATACAGCGCAAGGTCGGCGCACTTCATCAGCTCGTCGGCATCGAGCCCGTGATCCGGCGCGATCGCGATGCCGACGGAGACGCCGACATGAATGGACTGGCTCTCCAGCGGCGGCGGGTGGCCGATGATCTCGACCAGTCGCCGTGCCAGCCGCTCCGCCGATTGCGGCTGCGGGCCGCGCTGGAGCACGGCGAACTCGTCGCCGCCGAGGCGGGCGACGGTGTCGTGCTCGCCGGCATTCTCCTTCAGCCGCGCCGCGACCCAGCGCAGCAGCCGGTCGCCGGCGGCGTGGCCCAGCCGGTCGTTGACGGTCTTGAAATTGTCGAGGTCGAAGCACAGCACGGCCATGGCGCCGCCGGCGATCGCGACCTGGTTCAATCCCTCGCCCATCTTCTCGCGGAACAGCGTGCGGTTGGGCAGATCCGTCAGGGAGTCGTGCCGCGCCATGTGCGCGACGCGCGCCTGGGCCTTGTGGCGCTCGGTGACGTCTTCGTAGGTGACGACCCAGCCGCCATGCTCCATCCGCTTGTGGTTGAGCTTGATGATGCGGCCGTCGCTCAAATGGCGGTGCAGCGTGTGCTCGCCCTCGCGCAGCCGCTCGACATAGTCGGCGTACAGCTTGGCGGCCGTCGTGTTCGGATGGATGCCGAGATCGCAGCTATGCTCCATGATCTCGCGCATCGAGACGCCGGGCTTCACGATCTCGGGCGAGAGGCCGTACATCTCGATGTAGCGGCGGTTGCAGACGATCACGCGCAGGCTCGCATCGAGCATGCACAGGCCCTGGCTCATGTTGTTCAGGGCGGCGTCGAAGCGACGATACTGCTCGCTCAGTTCCTCGACCGCGTGCTCGCGTTCGGTGATGTCCTCGTAGGTCGCGACGAAGCCGCCCTCGGGCAGTGCGCAATAGCGCACCGACACGATCGTGTCATTGGTCATGCGCCGCCGCATCGGCGAGGAATCGTTGCTCTCGATCCGGGCGCGGGCAGCTTCAAGGATCTGCTGCGGGCTGTATTCGGACGAGAACGCGCCGTTCGCAATCGACCGCTCGATCAGTTCGGAGAGATGGGTGCCGGGCTTGCTCTCTTCCGGCGATAGCCGGTAGATCTCCCGGTAGGTCGAATTGCAGACGCGCAGGCGCATGTCGCCGTCGTAGAAGGCGAGCCCATGCGCCATGTTTTCGAGCGCGGCATCCAGAATGAGGTTCTGCTGCTTCAGAGTCTCCTCGTGCTGCAATCGTTCGGTGACGTCCTCGTGCACGGTGACCCAGCCGCCGTCGGGCATGAAGCGGGATACGGCCTGCACCTTGCGGCCGTCATGGCGCGTCACGAGAAGGGTCTTCGGGCTTCTGGTCCTGACGTCGTTGATCCGGGCGTCGCGGAACTCTTCTCCGCTCATGTCCGCTCTGTTTCCGCGCGACAGCCAGTGGTCGATGGCCGTGCTGTGCGCGACACCTGGCTTCACGACGTCGGGGTCGAGGTCGTAGAATTGCAGGAAGCGCTCGTTGCAGACGACGACGCGCGCGTCGGCGTCGTACATGATGAGGCCGTGCGACATGTGCGCGAGCGCATGCTGGCTGCGCTCGGTCTGGAGCTGCAGCTCGGTCTCGAGGCGGGCGAGGCGGCTGACGTCGTCGCAGATCGTCATCCAGCCGCCGGCGGGAAGCGGCTTCAGCTCGAGCGTGATGACAAGGCCGCTTGACAGCGTCTGCCGGGTCTGGAACGGCTTGCCGGCCGAAATCAATGCGATCCGCGAGGCGTAGAGGGTGTCGAGTTCATCGGCCGGAATATTTCCGCGCGCCATGCTGTGGGCAAGGACGTCGCGGTAACTCGTTCCGAGCCGCACGATGTCGGCCGACATGCCGAACAACTCGACATATCGGCGGTTGACCAGCACGATCCGGTTGCCGGGGTCGTAGACACAGACGCCCTGTTCCATGCCGTCGAGCGCAAGCTGGCTCAGCGACAGCAGGGCCTCTTGGCCTTGCTCGCTGTAAGCACCGAGCTCGTTGTCGCGGGTCGACGTCATGGGATCAGCGGATCTCGGTGGCAATAGGCTTAACGCAACGTAATTCAGCCACCGAGCGTAGCGAAGAGGCGGGAAAATTCCCTTAAGCGCCGTAGTTTACGGAGGGTGACTACCGATGCAGAGAGTGCAGGTCTCGCCCCGCGCGACAAATCGCGGTGTTGTAGGCGCGCGCGGCGCCTACGGTCCGTAGAGCACGAGTTCCGTATCCGTGAGATCGGCCAGTCGCGGGCGATGCGGGCCCTTGAAATATTTGCGGCCGCGGCGCTCGGTATAAATACCGACAAGGCCGGGGACGGGCTCGTTGGAATCGATGATCACCGCGATCTTGCCGAGCCGTAGCAGCAGCCGGCCGATCCGGCCGGCGCAGGCGGCGTATTCGGCGGCGCTGCGGCAGTAGATCAGCTGCATCACCGGCGGTGCGATGAACCCGCGGCGGATTCGCACCGGTTGCAGGATGAAGGGGAAGACGCCCTTCGGCGTGCGGCAGACGAGGCTGAGGCAGCTGTAGCGCGCATGCCGTGTCAGCAGCTCGGTCTCGGCGTCGGTGAGGCCTTCGATCTGTTTGGTATGTGGAGAGATGACTTCGATCTTGCTCCAGCGCGGTGCGCGCGACAGCGCGGGCACGGACAAGAAGATGCCGCGGCAATAGGCGCGAAAGCCCTGCGTCTCGATGATCGGCCAGGTCCAGGGTGCCGGGCTGATGTTGAGATAGGTGACGTGCTTGTGCCGCTGCGCGATCTTGGTCAGCAGCGGCGCGTAGTTGCGGTAGGCCGGCTCGACATACCAGCTCGACAGATTGCACTGGATGGCGATCTCCTCGCCATCCTTGCGCGTCGTGTAGATCAGCAGCAGCACGCCGACCGGTTCGCCGTCATTGTCGAGCATGTAGCCGAAGCGCGGATAGCCGTCCGGCACCGGCCGGAAGGCTTGCCGGCGCAGGCCCTGGATCCAGTAGTTGCGCGAGCGGCCGGCGAAGCCGCGCGTCAGCAAGTCAGCGATGCCGTCGACATCGGACTCGGTGATCTCGCGACATCGGACCTTGGTGTGGATCACGCTCGTCCTGCCCGTAGAAATGGTCGGCCTCTCGACTTAGCGCCAGCCTTCGCCGTGGGCGTCGGCCGCGAGTTGCGGCTGCATGCCCATGATCTCGCGCACCTTGGCGGGCCAGGCGGAGAGATCGGTGCCGTGAGTGTGGAACATCGCGACGGCCAGACGATCCATGCCGAAGGCGACGCAACCGGTGTGGGCGGGCTCGCCATTGGCGTCCTGGATGCCCCAGGTCGTGCCGAAATGCTCGCGGTGATAGTTGAAGCTCATGCAGGCGGTCGGCTGCTCTTCCGAGCGCAGCGGGATCAGGAGCTCGAACTTGAGCTGCTGCTGCTTCTGGCTCACCGCCTTCATCTGGCCGACGCGGCCGAAGAACGGGTCGCTGGCATAGTCGACGCGGAAGGTCAGGCCGAGATCGGTCGCGATCTTCTGCGCGCGCACCATCCAGCGCTCGCGGAAATCCGCGACGTCATCCGGCGTGCCGATGCAGACATATTCGCGCATCCGGAACGATTGCAGCCGGTCGAGATGCTTCGACGGCTCGCGGCGGAAGCAGTCGGCGGCGACGTCGAAGCGCAGGCCGCCCTTCGGCAACTGGCCGCGGCTCGCCGCGATCGGATAGACGGGATAGCAGGCCGCGGGCGACAGCACGAGGTCGGCGGGCGAGAGCGAGGTTGTCCAGTCGCCGCCGGCATCGAAGCGGCTCACCGCGGCATTGATCTCGCGTTCGGTGCCGTGCAGGCCGCAGACGCAGCCGAGCAGGTTGGGAAAGCTCTTGAGGTAGCCGGATTTTTCCAGTTGGGCACGGCTCATCACGGGTGGAAAGCGCAGCGCCTCGGTGCCGGCTTCGCGATGATTGGTGATCAGCGCGGCGAGCCTCTCGACGATGCCCTCGTAGAGCGCGGTACGGGCGTAGACGCCGTCCGAGCCCATGCGATGGAACAGCTTGTCGGTGAGATGATCGAGCGGGTCGACGATCTGGGGCGCGGTGTCAGGCGAATCGGGGAGGACGGCAATGTTCATGGGATGGTGTCCTGCTATCTCAAATTTGTTCTTGTTGGTTTAGTCACGAAGGCTCGTCGGGATGCCGCTCATCAGCGTCGAGGTGGCGGCGTTGGCCAGGATGCGGTCGTTGTTGATCATGATAGGCGACGACAGCACGTCACGCAGATGGCGGCCCATGGTGAACTCGCCGTCGTTGCGATAACCGGCGAGGCCCGCGGTGCGCATCGCATGCATCACGGTCTCGACCGCAAGCTCGGAGGCCTGCACCTTGAGAAGGGTGATCGACGACTGGAAGTCGAGCGAGCCGAGCGCGCGCTCGTCATGCTCGGCATGGGCGAACGCGTCGAGATTGGCCGATATCAGCGCGCGCAGCTTTGCCAGAGACATCTTCGCGGCCGTGAAATGCGCGGCCGCTGGCGGCATCTGGCCGCCGGAGCCGCGGGCGGCCTTGCGGACGAAAGCTTGCGCGCGCGTGACCGAGGCCGCGGCAATGCCGGCCCAGGCCGACGACCAGCACAGATGCGCAAACGGCGTCATGGTCTGCGCGTGGATCTTGTCATAGGCCTCCGGGAACACCCGGTCGGCGGGGCAGTCGACCTTGAGCTCGAAACCAGTCGAGCAGGTGCCGCGCATGCCGAGCGTTTCCCAGCCCTGCGTCTGCTTCAGCGAGTAATCGTCCTTCGCGAGAGCCAGCAGCACCTGATCCGAAGCCGCAGCCTCGGTGGCGCGGCGGGCGATGGTGACGAGGCCGTCGGCCTGGGCCCCGTAGGAGATCACGGTGGCGTCGCGGACCAGAGAAACGGTGTCGCCGGCGTGGTCGACCGCGGCCGCGCTGGCTCGGATGTTGCCGCCATTCTGGCCTTCGGTGGTGGAGGAAGCGAGCAGCCACTGGTCGCGAGCGACCCGGCGCATCATGGTTTCCATCCAGGGGATGCCGTGACCGTGTCTGACGACGCAGGCGACCTTGGTCTGGTGCATCGCATAGATCATCGCGGTCGAGGCGCAGGCGCGCCCGAGCGTGTAGCAGATGTCGGTGACGTCGTAGATCGAGGCACCGAAGCCGCCGAACTCGACCGGGATCATGACGCCGAGTAGCTTTTGCTCGCGTGCGGTGTCGAATGCCTTGTGCGGAAAGCGGGCGTCGCGATCGACGGCGTCGGCGTCGGCCGCAGCCACGCTGGCGGTGCGCGCCGCGCGCTCGATCAAGGAGGGGCCGTGCTCGAGAAGGCTCGGCTGAGTTTCGTCGAAAGTCTGGACTGCTTCACGCACGTTCATACTCGTCCGCCTCCGCTTCGTCGTTCGGGATCGCCGGCATCATTCGCGATGTCGCATCGGCGATCCTCCGACCATCTTTGCTTGTGAGAGGAGGCTACGGATTTAATTCAAATTCGTCGATGAAATTGAGGGTAAACGAACTGCAATTCCGAACGAACAGTTAAGACCCGGTTGTTTGCATGGCCCGAATTTCCGTGATGGCGTTAGGGTTCTGGAAGAAGCTCAAATTCCAGACAATCTGAGTCATCGTTTACTAAGAAACGCGAAGTAATGGTGACACCCATTGTGAGATCAGTCCGTCGCGCCCATCGTACCGGGCGACAGGTTCGATCTATTTTGGACATATGGGAATTTAACCATGCAGGCCTTCGGCACCGACGTGCGTAACCGCATCATCAAGCTGGTGAAGGGCATCCTCGCGCAGAACTCGCTCGCCGCCGATATCACGCTGTCCACGAAGCTCGTCGATGCCGGCCTGACCTCGATGGACATGGTCAATCTGATGCTGGGCGTCGAAGCCGAATTCGACTTCACCATTCCGCAAACCGAGATCACGCCGGAGAATTTCCAGTCCGTCGAGACGCTGGAACGGATGGTCGCGACCCAGCTGCAGCCGGCGACTGCGGCCTAATCCGGCCGCCGCTTCCCGGCAGGACCCTCGCCACCCCGTTTCAAAACCGCCGCAAAACTGGCATAGCTTAACCATGTCGCAGGTGGCGGACAGGGGTGAGCAGGCATGACACAGGCGGTACTGGGCATCATCGGCGGCTCCGGCATCTACGATCTGCCGGGTCTCGAGGGCGCGCGCGAAGAAGTGATCAAGAGCCCCTGGGGTGAGCCGTCAGCACCGGTGCGGCGCGGGACAATTGCTGGTCTGCCTATCGTGTTCCTGCCGCGGCATGACAAGGGCCACCGTCTGTCGCCCTCCGATATCAACTACCGCGCAAATATCGACGCGCTGAAGCGTGCCGGCGTCACGGATCTGATTTCGCTTTCGGCCTGCGGTTCTTTCAGGGAGGAGATGCCGCCCGGTACCTTCGTCCTCGTCGACCAGTTCGTCGACCGCACCCACAGGCGCGAGAGCTCGTTCTTCGGCAAGGGCTGCGTTGCGCACGTCTCGATGGCGCACCCGGTCTCGCCGCGGCTGCGTATCCATCTGGCTGCGGCGGCCGAAGCCGAGGGCATCGCGATCGCACGGGGCGGCACCTATGTCTGCATGGAGGGGCCGCAATTCTCCACCTACGCGGAGAGCATGACTTACAAAACGCTGGGCTATTCAGTCATCGGTATGACCAACATGCCCGAGGCAAAGCTCGCCCGAGAGGCGGAGATTTGCTACGCGACCGTCGCGATGGTGACGGATTTCGACTGCTGGCATCCCGATCACGACGCAGTCACCGTGCAGGACATCATCCGCGTACTGACGTCGAACGCCGACAAGGCCAAGGCGCTGGTGGCGCGGCTGGCCAAGGATTTCCCGCGTGAGCACGAGCCGTGCCCGATCGGCTCGGATCGCGCGCTCGACACCGCGCTGATCACCGCGCCCGAAGCGCGCGATCCCGAGCTTTTGAAGAAGCTCGACGCAGTGGCCGGGCGCATCCTGTGCGGTTGAGACGAAAGGCATGATCCATGAAGGTCGATGGCAATCATTTCCGCAGCATCTGGCGCGAGCGTGACGGCTGGTCGGTCGGCGCGATCGATCAGCGCCGGTTACCGCACGAGTTTGTCATTGCGAAGCTGACCTCGTGCGAGGACGCGGCGATGGCGATCCGCGACATGCTGGTGCGCGGCGCGCCGCTGATCGGCGCGACGGCGGCTTATGGCATGGCGCTCGCGATGCGCGAGGACGCCTCAGACGCCGGTCTGAAGCGCGCCTACGATACGCTCGTCGTGGCGCGACCGACCGCGATCAATCTGAAATGGGCGCTCGACGAGATGCGCGCGACGCTCGCGCCGATCGATCCGGTCGAACGAGCGGAAGCCGCTTACGCCCGCGCCGATGAGATCGTCGAACAGGATGTCGAGATCAATCGCGGGATTGCCGCCAATGGTCTAGCCTTGATCGAAGCGATCGTGGCCAGGAAGAAGCCGGGCGAGACGATCAACGTGCTGACCCATTGCAACGCCGGCTGGCTCGCCACCGTCGATTGGGGCACCGCGACCGCGCCGATCTATCTCGCCCACGAGCGCGGCATCAAGATCCATGTCTGGGTCGACGAGACGCGCCCGCGCAACCAGGGTGCCTCGCTCACCGCCTGGGAACTCGGGCATCACGGCGTGCCGCACACCGTGATCCCCGACAATACCGGCGGGCATCTGATGCAGCACGGCATGGTCGATCTCGCCATCGTCGGAACCGACCGCGTCGCCGCCAATGGCGACGTCTGCAACAAGATCGGCACCTATCTGAAGGCGCTCGCCGCGCACGACAACAACGTGCCGTTCTACGTCGCGCTTCCGTCGCCGACGATCGATTTTGCCGTCGATGACGGCATCCGCGACATCCCGATCGAGCAGCGCAGCGGCATTGAGGTCACCGACATGACCGGCCGTACCGCCGACGGCCGATTGGAGACGGTGCGCATCGTGCCAGAGGGCTCGCCGGTTGCGAACTACGCGTTCGACGTGACCCCGGCGCGCCTCGTCACAGGCCTCATCACCGAGCGTGGCGTGCTCAAGCCCGACCGCGCCTCGCTGGCGGCGGCATTTCCGGAACGGATCGCCACTGCGGCGGAGTAGGCTCTATTCAGGCGAGTCTCGCCACACCCGTCATTGCGAGTTTAGCACCGCGGCGGAACGACTCTTGATTGCTTCGCTGCGCTCGCAATGACGAAAATGATAGACTACGCCAGCGTCAACCCTGTGGCAGCTTCGAGCTCCACGATCGCCTGCGCACCGCTGGTGACCTTGATCGTGGTCATGCCCATCTCGCGCGCGGGCTTTAGATTGACGCCGAGGTCATCGAGATAGACGCACTTGCCTGGATCGACCTTCAACGTCTCGACCATCAGCTGGTAGATGCGCCGGTCAGGCTTGCGCAGGCCGATCTTGGCGGACTCGATGACGTGGTCGAACAGCACCATCACCTCGGCGACGTAGAGCGAGCGCCCGGTCATGCTGCCGATCGCATTGGCCGGCAGATTGTTGGTGATGCAGCCGGTCTTGAATTGTGCCTTGATGCGCTTCAAGGCTTCGACCATCTCTGGACGAAGATCGCCCTGCAGCAGCGGCAGCACATCGCGGCCGCGCACTTCAGCGCCGAGGGCGCGCGATTCCCCGGCGAACAGCTCGTCGAAAGTTTCGATATCGACCTCGGCGCGCTCGAACCTGGCCCAGGCATTTTCCAGGTGATTGGCGGCGTTGGTGCGCCGGATGATGTCGGCGGGCAGGCCGCGCTCCGTCTCGAATCGCGTGAACGCCTCGAACGGCGAGCTCGTCAACACGCCGCCAAAATCAAAGATTACAGCCTCGATCGCCAAGATCCTGCCCTCGTCAATTCCTTTCCAAGAGGGCTAGCATGCGCTATCCGCAAGGGCCAGTCCTGCCGACGCCAGAGCGTGTTCCATGAAGAATCTCGTGACTCTCGTCATATCCACGCTGCTGCTTGCCACGCCTGCCTACGCGATCGTCGGCGGTGGCACGCCGCAGACGGATGGCGTTGCGCGTGCGGTTGTCACCATCGTCGGTTCGCGCGGCAATTTCTGCACGGGCAGCCTGATCGCGCCGAAGCTCGTGCTCACGGTTGCCCATTGCGTGCAGCCCGGCGCAGACTACAAGATTGTTGATCGCGGCGCGGACGGTACGCCGCAGTTGCTGAACGTGCGCGCCGTCGCGATCCACCCGAGCTTCAACATGCAGGCCATGCTGGCGCACCGCGCCACGGCCGACGTGGCATTGCTGCAACTAGAAATTCCACTCAAGGGAAAATCGACGGTACCAGTCGGCGCGCCCGACATTCCAATTCGTGTCGGCAGCCGCTTTGCCATCGCCGGTATCGGCGTCACCGTTCGCGGTGATGGCAAGAGCGGTGGTACGATTCGCGTCGCCGGTCTCGTTGTCACAGGCCAGCCCGGCACGTTCCAGATCCGCCTGGTCGATCCCGTAACCAATGGTGTTCGTGACGGAATCGGTGCCTGTACCGGCGATTCCGGCGGCCCGGTGTTCGAGGACAAGCCGGGCGGTGCCGTGCTCGTCGGCGTCATCAGCTGGTCCACGGGGCCGAACGGCGCTGCCGGTTGCGGCGGATTGACCGGGGTTACGCCGCTGACGCTCTATCGCGACTGGATCTTGCAGACCGCGCGGAGCTGGGGCGCGGCGTTGTAGTTTGATCGCGACTTGATCTATGTCATTTTGCAAGGGAAGCGCGATGGACGATCATGCCCGTCGCGGAGGAAACGCGTCGCCATCAAGGCGGCCTGAAAATGACAAGGCATAGAAGCAACAATGAATGTCGCTGTTCGCAGTCACGCCACGACCAAACAGGCTTCGGAACATTTCGACGTGCTGATCGTCGGCGCCGGCATCTCCGGCATCGGAAGCGCCTATCACATCGAAAAGCAGCTTCCGGGCACGAGCTACGTCGTCCTCGAGACGCAGGCGACCTTCGGTGGCACCTGGAGCACGCATCGCTATCCCGGCATTCGCTCGGACAGCGATCTGCACACTTTCGGCTATAGCTTCAAGCCCTGGGTCGGGCCGCCGATCGCGACCGCCGAGGAGATCCTAGCCTACATGAACGAGGTGATCGACGACAACGATATCGCCCGCCACATCCGCTACAAGCACAAGATCGTCTCGGCCAGCTGGTCGAGCGGGCAGAATCTCTGGACCGTCGAGGCCGTGACGACGGACACCGGCGAGGCCAGGACCTTCACCGCCAACTTCCTCTGGATGTGCCAGGGTTATTATCGCCATTCTGAAGGCTATACGCCGGAGTGGAAGGGCATGGATCGCTTCAAGGGGCGAATCGTCCATCCGCAGACCTGGCCCGACGACATCGAACTCAAGGACAAGAAGGTCGTTGTGATCGGATCGGGTGCGACCGCTGCGACACTGGTGCCGAACATCGCGGACGATTGCGCGCATGTCACCATGCTGCAGCGCTCGCCGACCTATTTCCGCCTCGGGCGCAACGCCATCGAGATCGCGGAGGAGTTGCGCCGGCTCCAGGTGGATGAAGCCTGGATCCACGAGATTGTTCGACGAAAAATCCTGTTCGAGCAGGATGCGTTCACGAAGCTCTGCCTGGCCAAGCCCGAGCAGGTGAAGAAGGAGCTGATCGGTCAAATCAGCGCGGTTCTCGGTCCGGACTACGACGTCGAGACGCATTTTACGCCGAGCTACCGCCCGTGGCGGCAGCGCATCGCTTTCGTGCCCGATGCCGACCTGTTCAAGGGCATTGCCAGCGGCAAGGCCTCGGTGGTCACCGACGAGATCGAGTGCTTCGTCGAGAACGGCATCCAGCTCAAATCCGGTAAGCTGCTGGAAGCTGACGTCATCGTCACCGCGACCGGCTTCAATCTCTCGGCGCTCGGCGACATCGCATTCGAGATCGACGGCAAGCCGCTCGCTTTCGGCGACACCGTCACCTATCGCGGCATGATGTTCACGGGCGTGCCGAACATGGTCTGGGTGTTCGGCTATTTCCGTGCGAGCTGGACGCTGCGCGTCGATCTCGTCGCGGACTTCGTCTGCCGTCTGCTCGGCCATATGAAGGCCAAGGGCGCGAAGAAAGTCGAGGTCAAGCTGCGGCCCGAAGACCACAACATGCCGATCCTGCCGTGGATCGATCCGGAGAATTTCAACCCCGGCTACATCATGCGCAACATGAACCTGCTGCCCAAGCGCGGCGACAAGCCGGAATGGCAGCATAGCCAGGACTACTGGACCGAGAAGGACGAAATCCCGAAGACGGATCTTGATGACAAGGCGTTTGTGTATGGGTGAGGGTTTCCGGCAGCCCGATCCATGACTGTGGATGTGCTGATGTGAATGGCCGTCCATATGGCCGGCCATTCTGCCGCAGTTGAACGTGTCAAAACGTGGCCCGGTTGCAACATCATGTGTCGAATCTGTCCAGGTTGCAGGCTCGAAGCCGGATTCTGACCCGGCCGTAGTTCTACTGATCATCCCCGTGCCCTAAATTCCCCGGCGGCGCCACTGGGAGCGCCGCGTGGCAGGGGTTGAACTTGGAAGCTGGGTTGCCATCGAGCGGGCAGGGTTGTGCGCGCTGGTGTGTTGCCACGGCACTCTGGCTTGGCCTCGCCTCGAGCGTGGCCGTTATGGCGAGCCCCGCATCCGCGCAACAGGTCTTCAACGGATCGCAGACCACACCGAACGGCTCGGTCAACGGCGGTGGCGGCGTCTGGGACAACGTCACGACGAACTGGACCGACTTCTTCGGCTCGACCAGCACGGCCTATGACCCCGCATCAGCCGGCACGCTGTTCGGCAGCAGCGGTCCCTCGACGCCCGCGACGGGCGGTACGGTGACGGTCACGCCAGGCGGCGTGCAACTCACCAGTCTCATGGGCTTCGACCTCACCGGCGACGGCTCGATCTATACCATCCAGGGCGGTGACCTCAGGCTGGCACCAGGCGGCACCACGTTCTTCACCAACGATGTGACCGGCACCGGGGATCCCTCGGCCGTGATCACGTCCCGCATCGTCGGTAGTGGCGGCATCTCGGTGCAGGGCCCCGGTTTCCTGGCGCTGCTCGGCGCCAATACTTATGCCGGTGATACCTTCATCTGCACCTGTGGTTCGTTGCAGCTTGGTGATGCGACCCATACCGGCAGCATCATCGGCGGCGTCACCAACGAGGGCCTGTTCAAGATCGTCAACGCCGACATGTCGGGCGTCACGTCGCTCACGAACGCTTTCTCCGGCGTGACGACGTTCCTCAATGCGACCTCGGCCAGCGCCATGACGATCACCAACAATGGCCAGATCTATTTCGGTGATCCGACCGGGAGCGGAACCCACACCGCGACGGCCGGTCGGGCGACCATTACCAATGACGGCGGCCTGATCGCCTTCTTCAGTCAGACCAGTGCGGGCTCAGCCAGCATCACCAACCAGAACAGCGGCAGCACTGCGTTCATCGATCAAGCTTCGGCGGGGTCGGCGACCATCGTCAACAAGGATTTTGGCGGTACGACGTTCGGCGCCGTGCCCGGAAGCACTGCGACCGCCGCCAACGCAACGATCATCAACGAAGCCAACGGCATCACCGATTTTGGTGCGTTCTCGACTGCCGGCAATGCGACAATCATCACCAGGGACGGCGGCCAGACCTCGTTCTTCGACAATTCCACCGGCGGCGCCGCGCGCTTCATCACCACCGGCACCGGCATCGTCGATTTCGGCGGCGGCACCGGCCCCGCCGGCGACGGCCGCATCACCGCTGGATCGATCGAAGGGAGTGGCTTTTATTATATCGGCGACGGCAACACGCTCGTCGTCGGCGGCAACAATCTGTCGACCGAGGTCAGCGGCGTCATCGGCGACTCTAATCCCTGCGGTTGCGGTGCCGCCGGACCGGGCTCGCTGGAAAAAGTCGGCAGCGGAACGCTGATCCTCTCCGGCACGAACACCTATACCGGCACGACGACGGTGAATGGCGGCATCCTGCGCGTCGATGGCGATATCTCGCAGTCCATCCTGACCACGGTCAATGCGGGCGGCGCGCTGTATGGCGCCGGCATCGTCGGTAACACGGTCATCGGCAACGACGGCACCTACGCTCCCGGCGATGGCGGGCCGGGTTCGAGCATGCAGGTCCAGGGCGATCTCACTCTTCAGGCCGGCTCGGTCTATGTCGTGCAGGTTGGCAGCGCCTCCAGCACGAGCCATGCGCTCGTCACCGGAAATGTCGCGTTGAACGGCATGGTCGGCGTTGCGCTGTATCCCGGCAGCACGGTGATGAAGCACTACGCGATCATGGACTTCCTCGGCACCGCTTCAGGCAATTTTGCCGGCGTTGCCGCACCGGGTGGACTGATTGGCACGACGACCGTCGGCTCGAACGAGGTCTTGCTCGATTTCACGCTGAACTACGGCGCGAAATACGCGCTGAGCGTCAACCAGCAGCGCGTCGCGACGACCCTTCAGAACTTCTTCGACGCCAACGGCGTTCTACCAGCCGAACTCGCGGGCCTCGGCCCCGCCGGCCTGACCCAGGCCTCGGGTGAGTCCGCAACGGGATCGCAGCAGACGACGTTCAGTGCGATGAACCTGTTCATGGGCCTGCTGACCGACGTTTTCGGTGCGGGCCGCAGTGGCACGCCGGGTGCGACGCCTTATGCCGACGAGATCAGTGCGAACGCCTATGCTGCGGCTGGCAGGCGACCGAGCGATGCCTTTGCCTCGATCTATCGCAAGGCGCCGGCTCCGACGTTCGAGCAGCGCTGGGATGTCTGGGCCGCCGGCTTCGGCGGTTCGCAGACCACTGACGGCCATGCGGGGCTCGGCTCCAACGCCACCACCAGCAGCCTCTACGGCACTGCGGTCGGTCTCGATTACCGCTTCTCGCCGTCGACGGTTGCGGGCTTCGCGCTCGCCGGTGGTGGCACCGGCTTTGGCGTCAACGGACTCGGTTGGGGGCACTCCGACCTGTTCCAGGCTGGCGCCTTCGTTCGTCACAATTCCGGCCCCGCCTACATCACGGCGGCGCTCGCCTATGGCTGGCAGGATGTCACGACCAACCGCATCGTCACCGCGGCCGGCACCGATCAGCTGCGTGCGCAGTTCAACACCAACGCCGTGTCGGGCCGTATCGAGGGCGGTTATCGCCACGCAACGCCGTGGATCGGGCTGACGCCCTATGCCGCGGTCCAGGCCACGCTGTTCAGCCTGCCGAGCTATTCGGAATTCGCCGTGGTCGGCAACAACACCTTCGCACTGAACTATGCCGCCAAGGACGTGACCAGTACCCGCACCGAGCTCGGCCTGCGCGCCGACAGATCGTTCGCCGCCGCCGGCGGCGTGGTGACGTTGCGCGGCCGCGCCGCCTGGGCGCATGATTTCAATCCGGACCGCACGGTCGGCGCGGTGTTCCAGGCGCTGCCGGGTTCGGCCTTCGTCGTGAACGGCGCGGCGCTGGCGCGCGATTCCGCGCTGACCACGGCGTCGGTGCAAATGAACTGGATGAACGGCTGGTCCGCTTCGGCAACCTTCGAGGGCGAGTTCTCGAACGTCACGCGCTCCACAGCCGGCAAGGCCGTCTTGCGCTACACCTGGTAGGCTCTATCGTTTCTTTTGCGTCGGCTTGCGCGGCGGGCGCGGAGCCGCGGCGGGCGTGGGCGTTCCGCTCATCTTGTTGGCGGCCTCGCTGACATCGAGCAGCGAGCGGCGGGTGTCTTCGAGGAAGCTTGCCGATTTCTTCTTCATGGTGTCGGCGAGCTCGTGCAGCCCCTTCACCTTTTCGAACAGTTCGTCGGCCCTGCCGTCGACGAAGCCCGGCACCACGCCCTCTATCTTGGTGACCGCCTTGTCGAAGCCCGCGAACGCATTGTCGACCTTGAGCATCACCGCGTCGATCTCGTCGCCCTTGCCTTTGAGATCGGCCGTGTAGTCCTCGAAGGTACGCAGGCCCTCCTTGATGGCGGGCGCGTTGCTGACGATGGTGCGGTCGACGCTGTGCAAGGTGTCGACGATGGATTCGGCGTCACTGAGATCGGCGGTCAGCACGGGGACGCCGTCAGAATCCAGCGGCACCGGTGGCGCGGACGGAGCGCCGCCGATCAGCGAAACCGCGGCGACGCCGGTAAGGCCCTGGAACTCGATGCCGGCCACCGTGTCCTTGCGGATCGGCGCGGTGTTATCGAGCGACACCAGAGCCACGACCTTGCGTGGACTGTCCAGCTTGATCGACAAGATCTGGCCGGCCGGTACGCCGTCGAAATTGACCGGGCCGCCGCGGCGCAGTCCGCTCGCGGAGCCGCCCTCGAACACCACGCGCAACTGGCTGCGACTCTGAACCGTGCGCCACTTCTGCACGCCGAGCAGGCCGCCGAACGCCACGGCGATCACCGCCAGCGTCGCCGTTCCAATCACCAGATTGCTCGCGCGTGCCATGCGGGTGCGATTTTACGACCAAAGCGGGGAAGTTGGAAGAAGGCCGCAATACTAGCGCGGGCGGGTTAACGACTTGTCCGCCGTAGCTGGAAGAGCGAAGGCGGAGGCGTAACCCGCCGTTTGGTGCTGGCATTTGTACAAATAGGCGGATTGCGCTTCGCTAATCCGCCCATTGCGACATCAATGCTTCGCGGCGCGTTTGGCTGCGGCATTGTTCAACACGATCAGCGCATCGACCGCGACGCCGGTCTTGGCGTTGATCAGGAACGGGTTGACGTCGATGGAAGCGATCCGGTCGCCGGCGTCCGCGATCAGGTTGGACAGCCCAACCAGTGCCTTGACGGCGGAAACTTCGTGCAGAGCCGGCTTGCCGCGATAGCCGCGCATCTTGACGCCGGCCTTGGTGCGGCCGATCAGGAGCCGCGCCTCGGCCTCGTCCAGCGGTGCGCCGGCCAGCGCCACGTCCTTCATCAGCTCGATATCGACACCGCCCGTGCCGAACAGAACGACGGGCCCCATCTCGGCGTCGAGCGAGGCGCCGACCACGAGTTCGAGGTCAGCCTTGACCTGCTGCGCGATCAGGATGCCGTCGAGCTTCGGCTTGCCCTTGAGCTTCTTCACCCGCGCGGTGATGTCGGCAAATGCCTTCTTCACCTCGGCTGCGCTTTTGAGGTTAAGCACCACGCCTCCGATATCCGATTTGTGCAGGATCTCGGCGCTGACGACTTTGGCCACGACCGGAAATCCGATCTGCTTGGCGATCTTCACGGCTTCCACGGAGGTCTGCGCGATACCCTCCTTCGAAATCGGAATGCCATAGGCCTTGAGCAGCTTCTTCGAGGCGACTTCGTCGAGCGCAGCGCCGGTCGCGGATTTCAGCGCCTTCTCCAGCACAGCGCGCGCGGCGGGCTTCGAGCTCGAGACGATGTCGGGCACCTCCTTGCGCAGCTTCGCATAAGCGAGCAGCGATTTGATCGCGGTGACGGCACGGTCGAGTCCTTGCATGACCGTGAGGTGCGGCAGCGACTTGCGCAGACCCTTGGTGAACTCCGTGAAGCCGATCGACATCGCGCTGACATAGATCACGGGCTTTCCGGCCCGGCTTGCCATCTCGTCGACGATCCGCAGGTTCCGCTCGCGCAACTCGTGCGGAGCCTTGGGCAATTCAGCATCAATGATCACGACATCGATGTCGGGATCGTCGATCATCAGCTTGATCGACTTCATGTAGACGGAGGGATCGACGACTGCCGCAAAGCCGGCGTCGAGCGGATTGCCGACAATCGAACCCGGCCCCAGCATTTTCGCAAGCTCGCCGCTGGCATGTGGGCTCAAAGGTGCAAAATTAAGGCCCTCCGCGTAGAAGGCGTCGATCAGCATGCCACGCTTGCCGCCGGAGAGCGAGACCGCCGCGAGCCGATTGCCTTTGGGAACTTTGGCATGGACGAAGCATTCGGCGGTCTCGATCAATTCGTCGAGCCCGCTTACGCGGATCACGCCTTCGCGGGTTGCGATCGCGTCGAATGTCTCGATCGAGCCGGCGAGCGCGCCGGTATGCGCCATCGCTGCCGCGCGGCCACCTTCCGATGATCCGAGCTTGAGTGCGATCACCGGCTTGCTCGCGGCGCGCGCGGCTTTGCAGGCGTCCCGAAACGCCTTGGTGTTGCGCACGCCTTCGAGATAGACCACGATCACCTTGACGCTGGGATCCTCCGCGAAATAGCGCATGAGGTCGGGCGTCTCGAGCCCTGTCTCGTTGCCCGTGGTCACCATGTAGCCGACACCGACGCCGCGATCCTCCAGCGCCTGCCGGATCGCCATGACGATGGCGCCGGATTGGCCGGCGATCGCCACCGCACCCTGTTCCATGGTGACGATGCGGTCGTCGATATTGGTGAAGAGCTTTTCGCCGGCGCTCAAATTGCCGAGACAGTTGGGGCCGGTGACCGCGAGGCCCGTTTCGCGCACTGCCTGTTGCAGCTCCGCGGCGAGTTTCTGGCTCTCCTCGTCCTGCAACTCGCTGAAACCAGAGGTGACGATGGTGGCCGACCGCGCACCCGCGGCAGCGGCATCGCGGATCACCTGCACGGCAAAGCGCGCCGGCACCAGCACCAAAACGTGGTCAGGCTTCTCGGGGAGGCTCGCAAAGTCCTTGTAGCACGGCACGCCCCAGATGGTGTCGCGCTTGGCGTTGACGGGATAGAGCCCGCCCTCGAAGCCGTATTTGACCAGATTGTTCCAGATGCGCTCGGCGTAGTTGCCCGGCTTGTCGGTTGCGCCCACCAGCACGATGTTGTGCGGATGCAGCATGGCGTGGATGCCTTTGACGATGTCGCTGGCATCGGGTGGTGGCGACCATGGGCGGGCAGGAACCGATGCGGTAGAAACCTGAGCTTCCATGGCGTGATCTCACCTGTTGTTCTTCTTGGTCGTGCGTCTCCGGATCGTATGGCGAGTTGTGTGGAGTGGCAACCAGCCGCGCTGCATGCCGCGTGGCGGAATGCGCGGCGGATCGCGAGCGAAGCCCTTAATCTTCGGCCATGCTATTCGCGATCTCCGATCAGGGTGGCATGCAGGAGGTAGCGTTCGGGGCCGGACGTGATGGCGTCGAACGGCCAGCAAGTCGTAAGGACAAGCTCGAAATCCTGCGTCGAGGGATCGATGCCCGATGCGTCGAAACGGACAATCGCCGAGCCGTCCGTGCGGTAGCGAAAATGCTTGCCGTCGCTGCGTGTGACATCGACCACGTCACCTATGACGACATTCCGCAGGAAGCGGAAATGTGTATCGCGATGTGCGGCATATACGGCAACGCCGCGCTCGCCGGCGTCGACGGTTTGGTCGAGATGACCGGGGCCGAAGGCGAGGGCCTGACCGCTTGTACCAGAGAGCACGATGGCGCTGGCGCCGATCCGCTTCACCTCGATCCGTGCCACCGGCCAGGTATCCGCCCAGGACCACGGCTTGACCGGTTGGCCGGTCGCAATGCTCCGCTCGAACGCACGCTCCAGCAGCACCTGCGCGAGCCACGCCTTGGCGTGAATATAGGCGCCTTCGCCGAGCAGGAACGTTCCGACGAGTGCGAGCACCAGAGGCGAGATGAGGCGGGGCATGGGTTACACCAAAAAAAGCGCGCGCGGCCGTTGGTTTCGGGACGGGCAGCCGCGCGCGCCAAGCAAGAGGAGTTCGGGGGGCTCCTCCCTCAAGCAGCGTCGGTGAGCAAGGTCCGACGCCGGTTGAACACGAACAGGATCAGGGCGAGCGCGATCATGACCAGGCCTGCGATCATCTTCAGTTCGGCCGAGGTCGCGGTCTTGGGCAGGCGGATCGAATCCGACGTGACCGGGGCCGGCCGCCTTGCTGCAGGCTGGCCTGCATCGGCGCGGCGTTCGCGCAATTGCGCCGGCGTCAGCTGCGGCCGTTCGCCGAACACCTTCGCGAAATCCCAGCCCGCCGGCAGGTTGATCGGCAGTTCGCTGAGCTCGAGCGGTTCACCTTCGGGCCGGCTCGGCGTCTTGTCGACTGCGACGAGACTGGTCAGCCGCGTGACGATCTGATGGTCGAGGGCCAGCGCAAGGATGGTCTTGTCGGCATCCTCAGGGGTCATCTCGCGGAGCGTCCGCGCCACCTCGGCATCGCTGATCTTGCGCCTGGCCCAGAGTTTCGACAGGCCTTTGCCTTCGGCGGCATTTTGCAGCGGCAGCGTCACCGACCATGGCCGGTCGCCGACGCGACCCTTGATCTCCAGCGAGCCTGCGAGCTTGTCGAGCTTCGCCGCCAGCACCAGCGGCTCGTCGCGGTAGACGTCGGGGATGATCGCGGGGGTGATATCGGCCTTGGCTTCGGAGAATTTTGCGCTGAGGCCGGTCACGGCGGGATTCTCCAGCTTGGCGAACAGGCCGCGCATGCGCTCCTCGACCTGCTCGACGGAGCCGATATGAGTGAAGGCGCCGCGACCGAGTTCGGAGGCCCGCGTCATCAGGTAGGTGTTGGGCGCGGAGCCGATGCCGACCATGAAGATGCGCGAGCGGCCGCGCATCGCCGTGATGGTCTCGAACAATTGCTGTTCGTTGCCGATCGCGCCGTCGGTCAGGAAGACGATCTGGCGAACCATGCTGGTGTCGGCGAGCTTGTCGGTCAGGGCCGCACGCATCGCCGGTACCATCTCGGTGCCGCCGCGGGCCTGCAATGCGCTGACGAACGAGGTCGCTTCACCGACGTGCGCAGCGTCGGCCGGAACCGAGGCCGGAAACAATACGTCCATGGTATCGTCGAAGCGGATCACGTTGAAGCGGTCGTTCGGCTGGAGGCGGCCGAGTGCGTAGAGAAGGCTCGCCTTGGCCTGCTCGATCGAGGTGCCGCCCATCGAGCCGGAATTGTCGATCACGAACACCACTTCGCGAGATAGCGGCTTCTGCGTGGCCTGCTCGGTGGCCGGCGGCGTGACGAAGGCGAGCAGATAGTCGGCATCGCCGACGTGCTCGCGGAACAGGCCGACCGAAGGCGCCTTTCGGGCGGCCGGCTTCCAAGTCAGCTCGAAGTCGCGATCGGCGGGCACGGTGCCGTCGGCAAGCGTCACCACGCGTGTCGTGTCGTCGGGGCTCTCGATCTTGACGTTGTGGTAATGGCTCGTCACCTCGCCGAGCGCAAAGCCGGAATGCAAATGCACCGTGATGCTGGTCGGATTCACCGGCGCGTTCTCGGCGGGATCGAGGACCTGTGGCGAGATGCGATCACGGTCCGGCACCGCGTCGGACGTGGTTGCGCCCCAGCCGGAGCCGTCCTTGCGGAAGTCGACGCTCTGCACGATCGGTGCCGGATTGTAGCGCGGCCCGACCACCAGCGGCACGCGCAGCGAATATTCGTTGCCGGATTGATGCACCGGCTCCTGATATTCGATCTGCACGAGCACTGTTTCGCCGGGGCCGATATTGGCGACCGAGTTGGTGAAGATGTTCGGCCGCTCCTGCTCGGTGAGTGCGGCCTTCTGCCCGGTGCGGCGGGCCTGCTCGTAGATGGTTCGCGCTTGCTGACGCTCCTTGATGTCGCCGACGATGACGCGATCGCCGACCACCATCTTCAGCGTGTCGACCGCGCCGGCACTCGCCAGCGGATAGACATAGGTCGCCTCGACCCAGTGTTTGGTCGGATTGCGGAAGATCTGTGTGACGCGCGTGCGCAGCGTCGGACCAGAGACCGTGACGTCGACGTCGATCCCGAGACGGATGGCTTCAGTATAGGCACCGTCTTCCCTAAGCAGGAGGGTGCCGGATTTGGCGTCCCCAGGCTGAAGCAGGCTCGCCTGCTCCGTCGTCGCCGACCAGGAGGTCTCGAAGCTCACCAGCAGGGCCACGAAACTGACCAGGAGCACGGCGATGCTCTGCGCCAGCAGGAACAGCCCGACCTTGATCAGCCTGCCGAGCCAAGGGTGTTCGTCGCTGTCGACCGTGTCGTAATTGTCCATTTGCCTGCTCCCGAAGCGTGTTTGACGACGCCGAGCATCGGTCGGGAGGGCCGGATCCCGCGAGCAGAATGATTGGCAATGTTCCGTCGCGGTCGGCCTGGGCGGCCGGCAGCTTGGGCGGCCGTGTCCGGTTTTGTGCTGACTTGTCCGCCCTGCTAGACTGGCCGCCGTGGAGCAGGGTTAATGATGCAGACGCAAGACAAGCTCTCTGACAAGCAGCTTTCGGACGAGCAGAGCCGGGAGGTTGCAGAGACGATCCGCGAGGAAATCGCCAAGCGCCGCATCTCGCGGCAGGCGCTGGCCGAGCAGGCCAAGCTCAGCCTGTCGACGCTGGAAAAGGCGCTCGGCGGCCGTCGTCCGTTCACACTGGCGACCACGGTCCGGCTGGAGCAGGCGCTAGGCGTGTCCCTGCGCAAGAGCCAGGTTGCGCCGGCGCCCGCGGCAGGCAACGATGTCGCCCCAGACGGCCTCGGCTCCTATTCGCATCGCGCCGTGACATGGCTCGAGGGTGTCTACATCACGCTGCGACCTTCCTTTGGCGACAAGGATGCGATCTTCGCCTATCGCACCGAGATCGTCTGGGAGCCAAAGGTCTCCTCGCTGGTCTTCCGCGAGGGCGAGCGGACGGACGCGGCCTACGAGCACACCGGCGAAGTCGCGGTGCCGCATCAGTCCGGATTCATCTATCTCGTCATCAACAAGCATGGCCAGCACCGGGTGATCACGGTGTCGCGGCCGACCGTGACTGGCGCGATGTATGGCATCATCTCGACGCTGCGTGCCGGCGCCGGCTCGCAATTGACGCCGGTCGCTGCGCCGATCGCTTATGTGCCGCTCAAGAATGTCCCGACCCCGTCGCTGGGGCGGATCGCGCCTGGCGACGTCAACCATGCACTCTACCGCGATCATTTGCGCCGTACCGTCGAGGAATCCTTTGCACTCTTGCTGCCGGGATAGTCCGCCGCGCGCGGCCTGCAAGAAAAATAGCGGCCCTGCGGCCGCTATTTCCTCGAGATGTGCGAGGCTCGTGGCGAACTAGCCGCCGACATCGGCGCTGATGATGTCGCCGAACAGCTCCCAGTGACCACTCTTGAACCGCCACATCTTCAGCTGCTCGATCGGCGCAAAATCGTTGGCCGACGTGTTGATCTTGATCCCCGGGATCAGCGTATCCGGGATAAAGTCCTTCAGGCTCGCGGCCTGCTTCATCACGTTCTCGCGGGTGAGATTGTCGCCAGCCTGCTTCAGCACCTGCACCATCGTCTGGGCGGCGGCGTAGCCGTAGACCAGGTTGGTGTCCGAGATGTTGGCGCCGGGCATGTATTTTTCGATGAAGGCCAGGAACTTCTTCATGCCCTCGTTGTCCTTCCACTGCGGATCGGACGCATCCATCAGGTAACCGGCCGAGAGCACGCCCTCGGAAGCCTCGAAGCCGGCGGGCTTCATCACCGCCCCGATCGACACCGACACGTCGGTCATCAGATGCATCGGCTTCCAGTTAAGCTCGGCGATCTTCTTGATGGCCTGAGCCGCGAATTTCGGGGTCGAAATGTTCACGAAGACATCGGCGCCTGTATCCTTGAGCTTGACGATATGCGCATCGATCGAGGGCTCCGACGTCTCGTAGCTTTCCTCGGCCACGATCAGCTTCGAGGCCTTGTCGCCGAACACGTCCTTGATGCCGGCAAGGTAGTCCTTGCCGAAATCGTCGTTGGCATAGAAGATCGCGACCTTCGCGTCCGGCTTCTCCTTCAGAATGTATTTTGCGAAGATCCGTGCCTCGACCCGGTAGCTGGGCTGGAAGCCCATGGTCCAGGGGAAGTTCTTCGGATCGTTCCACTTGCTGGCGCCGGTGGCGAGGAAGAGCTGCGGCACTTTCTTGGAGTTCTGATATTTCTGCACGGCGGTCTGGGTCGGTGTGCCCAGCGCGTTGAACACGAGGAAGACCTCGTCGCTCTCGATCAGCTTGCGGATCTGCTCCACCGTTTTCGGCGGCGAATAGCCATCGTCATAGGAAATGAAGTTGATCTTGCGGCCGTTGATGCCGCCCTGATCGTTGATCATCTTGAAATAGGCTTCCTCGGTCTTGCCGATGATGCCGTAGGCGGACGCCGGGCCGGAATATGCCTCGACATTGCCGATCTTGATCTCGGTGTCGGTGACGCCGGTGTCGTATGTCTTCTGGGCAAAGGCGCCCTGGGTTGAGAGCAGCGTCAGCGCGGTCGCTGCGGCAAGCAGGGGGAGTTTCTTGTTCATGAAAATTCCTTGGTTTTTCCTTGGCGATTCTTCTGGGTTGGGGCAGGCACGTCAAAAAACAGAAGCGCCCGCGAAGGGGCGCTTTGATCAGGCATTGGCGACATTCTTGTCGACTTCGGAAGCCACCGAGAATTCCTTGCGCAGGGTCGGCTTGTGGATCTTCCCGGTGGCGTTGCGCGGCAGGGCATCGATGAAGCGGATTTGCCGCGGGCATTTGAAGCGCGCCAGATTGGCCGCGCAATGGGCGAAGACGTCGGCCTCGGTCAGCCGCTGGCCTTGTTTGACCGCGACGATGGCGAGGCCGACCTCGCCCCATTGCGGGTCGGGAATGCCGATCACCGCGGCCTCCGCAATCGCGGTGAGCTGGTGCAGGACGTTCTCGACCTCCGCCGGATAGACGTTCTCGCCGCCGGAGATGTACATGTCCTTCCAGCGGTCGACGATGTAGTAGAAGCCCTCGTCATCGACGCGGGTTGCATCGCCGGTGTGCAGCCAGCCGTCGGTGAAGGAGGTCTTGTTCGCCTCGGGCCTGTTCCAGTAGCCCGGCGTGATGTTCGGTCCCTTGACCCAGAGCTCACCGAGCTCGCCGACATCGGCATCGCTGCCGTCGGGGCGGACGATGCGGACCTCCGTGTGCAGCACCGGCTTGCCGGCAGAGCCGGCCTTGCGTGCCGCGTCCTCGCGGTCGAGCACCAGCACGGCCGGCGAGGTCTCGGTCATGCCGTAACCCTGCTGAAGCGCGACGCCGCGCGCTTCCCAAGCTTTCAGCAGCGGCAACGGCATCGGCGCGCCGCCGACACCGCCGACGATCAATCGGGACAGATCAGTCGTTGCGAACGCCGGATGCTGCGCCATGAACTGGTAGATCGCGGGCACGCCGAAGAACACGTTGATGCCCTGCGCCGGGTCGCCGATCAGGCCGAGCGCCGTGCCGGGATCGAAGGCGCGCATGATCATCACGGTGCCGCCGGCGTGCAGGACCGGGTTGGTGTAGCAATTCAATCCGCCGGTGTGGAACAGCGGCAGCACGGTGAGCAGCACCGAGGACGGTCCGATGCAGGCGGGCCCGCCGAGATTAACGCAATTCCAGAAGGTCATGCCATGCGTAATGGTCGCGCCCTTCGGGTGTCCCGTCGTGCCCGACGTGTACATGATGGTCGAGATATCATCGAGCGTGACTTCTTCGGCGCGCTCGAGCGGTTTCGCCGCGGCGATGCCTGCCTCATAAGCGCCGCCGGGCCCGAGCAGCAAACTTGTCGCGACGTTGCAGAGCTTTGCGACGCTGAGCGCCGTCTCGGCCAGATCGGTGTCGTGGATCATCACCTTCGGCGCGCAATCGCCGGTGATGAACTGAAGCTCGGGGACGGTGAGGCGGGTGTTCAGGGGCACGAAGACGGCACCCAATCGTCCGCACGCGAACTGCACCTCCAGCGTGTCGGTCGTGTTCAGCGCCAGCACCGCGACGCGATCGCCGCGCGCAACCTTCAGCGTATGACGGAAGAACGAGGCGAGGCGCGAGACGCGCGCATTGAGCTCTGCATAGGTGAAGCGGCGGCCGCTCGCGAGATCGATGGTCGCGACCTTGCCGGGAGCGCGGCGCGCATGATGAGCGATCCAGTCGTAGTAACGAACGGCCAACGCTTCCTCCCTCGGCGGTCTTGTGCCGCCTGAATTTTATTGCTGTGCACCATGCCCGGCTGGCCCTGGGAGGCCAGCCGGAGTTTCTGTGCAGCAGTCTTTTTTGATTTGGAGTTGGCCTGCGAGGGGTGAAAATCGTCTTGCGTTGAGTTGCTAGGCCATGACCCGCGAGGTGCTGCTCCCCCAGCCAGCCACTGCGCGCAAGTGAGCCGGCGATGTTCCAGCCATGGTGGAACGAGAAGAGAGTCGTCGAAGGCGCGCACGCCATGAAGAGCCCGTTTTATACCGCCGAGCACGACGCCTTCCGCGACGTGATGCGCCGCTTCGTTGACAAGGAGATCGCGCCGTTCGCCCATGAGTGGGACGAGGCCGGCGAATTCCCTCGTGCGCTCTATCGCAAGGCGGCCGAGATCGGCCTGTTGGGCCTCGGATTCCCCGAGGAATATGGCGGGATCGCCGCCGACCAGTTCATGAAGATCGTTGCGAGCCAGGAATTGGCGCGGGCAGGTGCCGGCGGCGTCAGCGCCAGTCTGATGAGCCACACCATCGGCTCGCCGCCGATCGCCCGCGCAGCGCGGCCCGAAGTGAAGGCACGCGTGCTGCCGCAGGTGCTGTCAGGTGAGAAGATCTCGGCGCTCGCCATCACCGAGCCGGGCGGCGGGTCAGATGTCGCGAGCCTCCGTACCCGCGCTCGGCGCGACGGCAATCACTACGTCGTGAGCGGTGAGAAGACCTTCATCACCTCGGGCGTGCGCGCCGATTATCTGACCGTTGCGGTGCGTACGGGCGGCGAGGGTGCCGGCGGTGTCAGCCTGCTCCTGATCGAAGGCGATACGCCCGGCCTGTCGCGCACCAGGCTGAAAAAGATGGGCTGGTGGGCCTCCGACACCGCGACGCTGCATTTCGACGATTGCCGTGTGCCGGCCGAAAACCTGATCGGCGAGGAGGGCCAAGGCTTCAAGATCATCATGCAGAATTTCAACAGCGAGCGCATGGGCATGGCCGCGGGCTGCACCGCCTTTGCCCGCGTCTGTCTCGACGAGGCGGTCGCCTACGCCAAGGAGCGCAAGACCTTTGGCAAGCCGCTCGCCCAGCATCAGGTCATCAGGCACAAGATCGTCGACATGGCGCAGAAGGTTGCGGCGTCGCAAGCGATGCTGGAAATGCTGGCTTGGCGACTCGAGCAGGGCGAAAGCCCGGTGGCAGAAATCTGCATGATGAAAAACCAGGCGACGCAGACCATGGCGTTCTGCGCTTCCGAAGCCGTTCAGATCTTTGGCGGCGCCGGCTTCATGCGCGGCATCAAGGCCGAGCGCATCTACCGCGAAGTCAAGGTCAATGCCATCGGCGGCGGCACCGAGGAGATCATGAAGGATCTGGCGTCGCGGCAGATGGGGTTGTGACGAGAGGAAGAAATGCTGTTCACCGGCGACCACGACGAGATTCGTCGCTCCTTACAGAAATTCATCGCCAACGAGATCAATCCCCACGTCGATGAATGGGAGAAGGCCGACATCTTCCCGGCGCACGAGCTGTTCAAGAAGATGGGCAGCCTCGGCTTCCTCGGCCTGAACAAGCCTGTCGAGTTCGGCGGCTCCGGCCTCGACTATTCCTATGCGCTGATGATGGCCGAAGAGCTCGGTGCCATCACCTGCGGCGGCGTGCCGATGGCGATCGGTGTGCAGACCGACATGGCGACGCCGGCGCTGGCGCGGTTCGGTTCGGACGAAGTGCGGCGCGAATTTCTCGCGCCCTCGATCTCCGGCGACTATGTCGCCTGCATCGGCGTCTCCGAACCCGGCGCGGGCTCAGATGTCGCCTCGATCAAGACCAGCGCCCGCTCCGACGGCGACGACTACCTCATCACCGGCGGCAAGATGTGGATCACCAACGGCACCCAGGCCGACTGGATCTGCCTGCTCGCGAACACCGGCGATGGTCCCGTCCATCGCAACAAATCGCTGATCTGCGTGCCCATGAAGAGCAAGGGCGTCACGGTCGCCCGCAAGCTCGACAAGATGGGCATGCGCTCGTCGGACACCGCGCAGATCTTCTTCGACAATGTCCGCGTGCCCAAGCGCAACCGGATCGGCGAGGAGGGCAAGGGCTTTACCTACCAGATGATCCAGTTCCAGGAGGAGCGGCTCTGGGGCGCGGCGGCCTGCCTGAAGGCACACGAATACATCATCAACGAGACGATCGAGTATACGCGCAACCGCAAGGCCTTTGGCCAGAGCATCCTCGACAACCAAGTCGTGCACTTCAAGCTCGCGGAGATGCAGACAGAGGTCGAGCTGCTCCGCGCGCTGATCTATCGCGCCGCCGAGCAGCTGGTCGCCGGCGAGGACGTCACAAAGCTTGCGACCATGGCCAAGCTGAAGGCCGGCCGGCTCGGCCGCGAGCTCACCGACGCCTGCTTGCAATATTGGGGCGGAATGGGCTTTACCAACGAGACGCCGGTCAGCCGCGCCTATCGCGACAGCCGCTTGACCTCGATCGGCGGTGGTGCCGACGAGGTCATGCTGATGGTCCTGTGCAAGATGATGGGTACGCTGCCCGGCAGCAAGGGGAAGACGACCTGATGATCACGCTCTATCACTGCGACGCCGCGCGCTCGTTCCGTCCGCTCTGGATGCTGGAGGAGATGGGGCTGCCCTATGAGCTGAAGATGTTGCCGTTCCCGCCGCGCGTCTTCGCCAAAGAATACCTCGCGCTCAATCCGCTCGGCACGATTCCCTTCATGGTCGACGGCGAGACCAAGATGACGGAGTCATCAGGCATCTGCCATTATCTCGGCGTCAAATACGGTCCGACGCCGCTGATGGTCGGTCCCGAGGATCCCGCCTATGGCGCCTTCCTGAACTGGATGTATTTCAGCGACGCCACGTTAACGTTCCCGCAAACGCTGGTGCTCCGCTACACCCAGCTCGAGCCCGAGGAGCGCCGCAACCCGCAGGTCGCCACCGACTATGCGAAGTGGTTCCTGGGGCGGCTGCGCGCAGTAGAGGCAGCGACCGCGAATGCCGAAACCTTGTGCGCCGGCCGGTTCACCGCCGCTGACATTGTCATTGGTTATGCACTCCGCCTCGCGGAAAATATCGGTCTCGCCAACGATTTTGGACCGAATGTCGCAGCCTATTGGGCGCGCTTGCAGCAGCGCGACGGTTTCAAGCGTGCCGTTGCTGCGGAGCAGAAGGCCGGCGCGGAACAGAATGTTGCGCCAAGGGTGAGGGCGTAAGGGAGGCTGTCATTCCGGGGCGCGCAATAGCGCGAACCCGGAATCCAGGAGTTGCAGCGCGAGGTTCCGCGCCCGCGCTTCGGTCGTCCCGGAACGGTAATGTTTTGCGCGCGATGACAGCGCTATCCCGTCGTGACAGCGCCCAAATTTCCGCTAAGGTGACCTCCGTCCGCAGCGGCCAAAGAGCCGCGCGAGGAGGATCCCCGATGGAAGACAAGGGTCGCGAATCCGACCATCTGATGCTGATCACGCCGGAGCGGGTCTTCTATGCCGGCTTGCTCGGCCGGCCCCGCAAGCGGACCCCAGGTTGCTGCCACGTCTATGTCGCGGTGAAGGGCAGCCTGCACATGACGATCGACGACGTTCCCGCCACGGCCGAGCTGTTCGTCACCCTGCCGAACCAGCGGCACTCGATCGCCAGCGACTACCGCACCGCCATCAGCGTGACGCTCGAGCCCGAAAGCATGCCGGATGGCGTGCTGGAAGATCTGGCCCAGCGGCTGATGGGACCCGACCGGCCAGTCTATGCCCGAAAGATCCTCGCGGCTTACGCGCTGCTGCGGCAGCGCCGCTACGGCGACATCGCCACCGCCGAATTCGACGAGATGTGCTTTGGCGAGGCGCTGCCACGCCGTGTGCTCGACCCGCGCGTGACGCGCGCCGTCGCCCGCATCGAGCGTTTCTCCGGCGAGCCGGTGACAGCGGACACCTGTGCCGCCGAAGCGGGCCTCTCGGCCTCGCGCTTCCTGCATCTGTTCAAGGAAGAGACCGGCATCTCCTTCCGCTCCTTCCGCGCCTGGAAGCGTGCGCGGCATCTGCTGCACTTCGCCAACCAGGACCTCAACCTCGCCCATCTCGCGCAGGACATCGGCTATCCCGACTCGACCCATTTCAGCCATTCGATCCGCCGCTTCTATGGATTGAAGCCGCGGGCGATCTTCGTCGGCTCGCGCGACCTTGCGATCTACCGCAGCAGCGAGACGGTGCGGGAGCTCGCGGAGGCGGGATAGCGCGGCCGCGATTCGTCGATTTTCCCAGCTTCTCCGCGCAAGAAGCCGCATGCCCTGCATCACATGATCGGAGGCGTTGAATTCTCAACGTTGCGAGACATCATTGGCATGAGCGACAAGGCCGTCATCACCTGCGCGCTGAACGGCGTGCTCACCGACCCGAAGCAGCACAACGTACCTGTGACGCCCGAGCAGATGGCGCGGGAGGCCAAGGCGGCGTTCGATGCGGGCGCGTCGATCATGCACATCCATCTGCGCCAGCAGGCGCCGAACAAGGGCCATCTGCCGTCCTGGGAAGTGAGCGTCAGCAAGGAGATCCAGCAGGCGATCCGCGAAGCCTGCCCCGGCGTCATCATCAACCACACCTCGGGCGTGTCGGGGCCGAACTACTCCGGCGCGCTCGACTGCATCCGCGAGACCAGGCCGGAGATCGCCGCCTGCAACGCCGGCTCGCTGAATTATCTCAAGGTCAAGGCCGACAACACCTGGGCCTGGCCGCCGATGATGTTCGACAACGCGGTCGAGAAAGTGAAGGACTATCTCGACGTCATGAACGCGGTCGGCACCATCCCAGAGTTCGAATGTTTCGACGTCGGCATCGTGCGCTGCGTCGGCATGTATCACCAGGTCGGCATGTACAAGGGTCCGCTCGAGTACAACTTCGTGATGGGCGTCGCCTCCGGCATGCCCGCTGATCCCGAGCTGCTGCCGATCCTGATCAAGCTGAAGCGCCCGGAAGCGCACTGGCAGGTCACCGCGATCGGCCGCGAAGAGATCTGGCCGCTGCACCAGCGCTGTGCCGAGCTAGGTGGGCACTTACGCACCGGCCTCGAGGATGCGTTCTATCTCGCCGACGGCAAGAAGGTGACGTCGAACGGCCAGTTGATCGAGGCCATCGCCGCCTGTGCCCGCCGCGCCGGCCGCGAAATCGCCAGCCCCGCCGAGGCGCGGAAGATCTTTGGGACGAACAGGTAGTCACACACTCCGTCGTTCCGGGATGGCCCGAAGGGCCAGGCCCGGAATCCATAACCACGATCGGGAGTATGGATTCCGGGCTCGCGCTACGCGCGCCCCGGAATGACGGGTAGGAGCTTTGATGTCCATTCTCGAAAACACCATTTCCCCCGGCAGTGCCGCCTATCACGCCAACCGTGACGGCATGCTCGGCCTGATCGACCGCATGCGGTCACTCGAAGAACGCACGCGTGCTGCATCGGCGGCCGCAAAGGACCGCTTCCATAAGCGCGGTCAGCTGCTGCCGCGCGAGCGCGTCGCGCTGGTGCTCGATCCCGGCGCGCCCTTCATCGAGCTCTCCACGCTCGCCGGCTACATGTTCGACGTGTCGGATGTGGCCAAGAGCGTGCCGGGGGGCGGCGTCATCGCCGGCATCGGCTTCGTCTCGGGTGTTCGATGCACGGTCAGCGCCAGCGACTCCGGTATCGATGCCGGCGCGCTGCAGCCCTACGGCCTCGACAAGACCCTGCGGGTGCAGGAACTCGCGCTGGAGAACAAGCTGCCTTACGTCCAGCTCGTCGAAAGCGCCGGCGCCAATCTCCTGCGCTACCGCGTCGAGGACTTCGTTCGCGGCGGCAACATCTTTCGCAATCTTGCGCGGCTCTCCGCGGCTGGCCTGCCCGTCGTCACCGTCACGCACGGCTCGTCCACCGCAGGCGGTGCCTACCAGACTGGCTTGTCCGACTACATCGTCATGGTTCGCGGGCGCACCCGCGCGTTCCTCGCGGGGCCGCCGTTGTTGAAGGCTGCAACCGGCGAGATCGCGACCGAGGAAGAGCTCGGCGGCGCCGAGATGCACACGCAGGTGTCCGGCCTCGGGGACTATCTCGCCGAGGACGATCGCGATGCGCTGCGCATCGCCCGCGAGATCATGGCGGCGCTGGAATGGGAACGGCCCGGCAGGGAGTTGCCGGACTTCAAGCCGCCGCGCTACGATCAGGACGAGCTGCTCGGCATCATGCCGATGGACCACAAGCGCCCGGTCGACATGAAGCAGGTGATCGCGCGCATCATCGACGATTCCGACTTCACCGAGATGGCCCCGAACTACGGTCCGGCCACCGTCTGCGGCCATGCCCGCATCGAGGGCCAGGCGATCGGCATCATCACCAACAACGGACCGCTCGATCCCGCCGGCGCCAACAAGGCGACGCATTTCATCCAGGCCTGCTGCCAGACCCGCACGCCGATCCTCTATCTCAACAACACCACTGGCTACATGGTCGGCAAGGCATATGAAGAAGCCGGCATGATCAAGCACGGCTCCAAGATGATCCAGGCGGTGACCTCGGCGACGGTGCCGCAGATCACCATCTATTGCGGGGCCTCGTTCGGCGCCGGCAATTACGGCATGTGCGGCCGCGGCTTCCACCCACGCTTCTGCTTCTCATGGCCGAATGCCAAGACCGCGGTGATGGGCGGCGAGCAGGCGGCCGAGACCATGGCGATCGTGACCGAGGCCGCAGCCGCGCGCCGCGGCAAGCCGGTCGAGAAGGAAAAGCTGGACGCGATGAAGGCGCAGATCGTCGGCGTGTTCGACGGTCAGATGGACGTGTTCTCGACCAGCGCCCGCGTGCTCGACGACGGCGTAATCGATCCGCGCGACACCCGTGCGGTCCTCTCCGAAGTGCTCGCGATCTGCCGCGAGGGCGATGCGCGCACGCCGCAGCGTATGCAGTTTGCGGTTGCCCGGCCATGAGGAACGGATCAGTGCAGCATCGGCCGTTCTCCAGGGTTCTGGTCGCCAATCGCGGCGAGATCGCACTGCGCGTGATGCGCAGCGCCCGGCAGCTCGGCCTTGGCGTCGTCGCGGTTTATTCGGATGCGGATCGCGACGCGCGCCACGTCAAGCAGGCCGATCAGGCCGTGCGCATCGGCGAGGCTTTGCCGGCGCAATCCTATCTCAACATCCCCGCGATCATCGCAGCCGCCAGGGCGAGTGGCGCGGACGCCGTGCATCCCGGCTACGGCTTCCTCGCCGAGAACGAGGATTTTGCGCAAGCTTGCAAGGATGCCGGCATCGTCTTCATCGGCCCGTCGCCGCAGGCAATCGAGGCGATGGGCAACAAGGCTGGTGCCAAGGAGATCATGAAGAAAGCCGGTGTGCCCTGCGTGCCCGGTTATCAGGGCGCCGATCAGGGCGATGAGGTCATGCTCGCGGAAGCCAAAAAGATCGGCTTCCCGGTGATGATCAAGGCGGTTGCCGGCGGCGGAGGTCGCGGCATGCGGCTTGTCTCTGATGCCGCATCGTTCGGCGATGCCCTGCGCAGCGCGCGCTCGGAAGCGAAGGCGGCCTTCGGCGATCCCACCGTCATTCTCGAACGCGCGATCCAGAATCCCCGCCACATCGAGATCCAGGTGTTCGGCGACAGCCACGGCAACGCCATCCATCTCGGGGAGCGCGACTGCTCGGTGCAGCGGCGTCACCAGAAGCTGATCGAAGAGGCGCCGTCGCCCGCGGTCACGCCGGACCTGCGCGCGAAGATGGGCGAGGTCGCGGTCGCAGCGGTGAAGGCGCTGCGCTATGAGGGCGCCGGCACGCTGGAATTCCTGCTCGATGCCAACGGCGAATTCTACTTCATGGAGATGAACACGCGTCTCCAGGTCGAGCATCCCGTCACCGAGGCGATCACCGGACTCGATCTGGTCGAGCTGCAACTGCGCGTCGCGCGCGGCGAACCACTGCCGGTGAAGCAGCAGGACGTCAAGTTCTTCGGTCACGCCATCGAGGTGCGGCTCTGCTCGGAAGATGCCGCGCAGGACTTCATGCCGCAGTCAGGCCGCATGGCGTGCTGGCAAGTGCCGGAAGGCATCCGCGTCGAGCACGCGCTGCAATCGGGCACGGAGATCCCGCCGTTCTACGATTCCATGATCGCCAAGGTGATCAGCTACGGTGCCACGCGGGAGGAGGCCAGGGGAAGGCTCATCGTCGGGCTGGAGCGGCTCACCGCGCTTGGCGTGACCACCAACCAGGCGTTCCTGATGTCGTGCCTGCGACATCCCGGCTTTGCCAAGGGCGAGGCGACGACAGCCTTCATCGGCGCGCATCGCGACGAACTGCTGGCGCCGCGTGCGGACACTGCATTCGACACCGCGTTGGCCGGCCTGTTGCTCTACGTCACCAACCCGCGCGCGCCGTCATGGCGAAACGGCCGAAGCTTGTCGGCAACGTTTCCACTGCCCGCGAAGATCGAGATTGGAGGCCAAGCGCTCGAGCTCGAAGTCACCCGCGAGCGCGACGGCAGCTACATTGTCGCCGCTGACGGCCGCCAGGACAAGTTCGAGATCGACCAGCTCGACGCTGACGCGATTCGCTTCCGCCACGACGGCGTCATGGACAGCGCAAAGTTCCTGCGCGATGGCGACCGGCTCTACGTCCAGCATCGCGGCATCCCGCTCGCGGTCACCGATCTCACGCTCGCTGCACCGAAGGCGGCCGCAAGCAATGGAGGCGACGGCAAGGTTCGCGCCGCCATGAACGGCCGTGTCGTCGCCGTGCTGGTCAAGCCGGGCGATCGCGTCACATCAGGCCAGCCGGTGCTGACGCTGGAAGCGATGAAGATGGAGCACGTCCACAAGGCCGGCATCGACGGCGTGGTGGCGGCGATCGATGTCGCCGAAGGCGAGCAGGTGACCACGGGTAGGATCGTCGCGGAGATCGAGGCGAGGTAGCGCGGCTGGCTCCGTCATTGCGAGAAGCCATTGCGACGAAGCAATCCAGAAATCCGCCCGCAGAGGCAGTCTGGATTGTTTCGCCGCGCTCGCAATGACGGCGGAATCACTGGCCCCGGCCCGTCCCGTCATTGAGCAGGCACGCCACCTGATGCCCATCGCCGGCATCCAGCAGCGCGGGCCGCTCCGCCTTGCATCGCTCCATCGCGAATCGGCAACGCGTGTGAAACGCGCAGCCGGGTGGCGGATTGACCGGGCTCGGCACGTCGCCGTCCACCAGCGGCGCGAGCTTCTTCGCGAGCGGGTTGGCGATCGGCACCGAGGCGAGCAGGGCCTGGGTGTAGGGATGACGCGGGTTGCGGAACAGCTCGTCCTTGTCGGCGATCTCGACGATGCGGCCGAGATACATCACCGCGACGCGGTGGCTGATATGGGCGACCACGGCGAGGTCGTGCGCGATGAAGAGATAGGAGAAGCCATGCTGCTTCTGCAAATCGATCAGCAGATTGATGACCTGCGCCTGGATCGACACGTCGAGCGCGGAGACCGGCTCGTCGCAGACGATCAGGCGCGGCTCCAGCGCGAGCGCCCGCGCGATGCAGATGCGCTGGCGCTGCCCGCCGGAGAATTGATGTGGAAAATTGCGCATCTGGTCGGGCCGCAGGCCGACTTGCTCGAACAGTCTTGCGACGCGTGCCTCCAGCGCCTTGCCGGTGGCGAGACCGTGGACCGCGATCGGCTCACCGACGATATCGCCGGCGGTCATGCGCGGATTGAGCGAGGCGAACGGATCCTGGAACACGATCTGCATCGAGCGGCGATGCGGGCGCAGCGCCGTCTTGGACAGGTGTGTGATGTCTTCGCCGTCGAGCCGGATCTGGCCCGAGGTCGGCTCCACCAGCCTCAGCACGCTGCGCGCCACCGTCGACTTGCCGCAGCCGGACTCGCCGACGAGGCCGAGCGTCTCGCCGGCACCAAGGGAGAACGAGACGCCGTCGACCGAGTGAACGGTGCCGACCTGCCGGCGCAGCACGCCAGCGCGCACCGGGTAATGTTTCTTGAGGTCGGTGACTTCGAGCAGCGCCCTGGTCATGCCACCTCCGCAACTTCGGCCGCACGCCAGCAGGCGGCGAGATGGCCGCCGCCCCAATCGGCCAGCGGCGGATATTCGGCCTCGCAGCGCTTCACCGCGAGCTTGCAGCGCGGCGCGAAGGCACAGCCCTTGGGCAGCCGGACCAGCGATGGCACGGTGCCGGGAATTTCGTTCAGCCGCTCCTGTGGCGCGACGCCCGACGCCGGCACGGCCGGAATCGAGGCCATTAGCCCGCGCGTATAGGGATGCTTCGGCGAAGCAAACAGCGCCTCGACGCTGGCTTCCTCCACCTTCCGTCCCGCATACATCACGATCACGCGCTGCGCGGTCTGCGCGACGACGCCGAGATCGTGGGTGATCAGCACGAGGCCGGTGCCGAGCTCCTTCTGGAGATCGAGGATCAGCGCCAGGATCTGCGCCTGAATGGTGACGTCGAGCGCGGTGGTCGGCTCGTCCGCGATCAGCAGCGCCGGCCTGCACGCCAGCGCCATCGCGATCATCGCGCGCTGGCGCATGCCGCCGGAGAGCTGGTGCGGATATTCGCGCGCGCGCCGCGCCGGCTCGGGGATGCGCACCAGCCGCAGCATCTCCACCGCGACGTCGTGCGCCTCCCTGGCCGTCAGGTTCCGATGCAGCCGCACCGCCTCGACGATTTGGTCGCCGATCCGGATCACCGGATTGAGCGAGGTCATCGGCTCCTGGAAGATCATGGAGATGCGATTGCCGCGGATCTTGCGCATCTCCGCTTCGTCCAGCGCCAGCAGATCGGTGCCTTCGAGCGAAACGGAGCCGCCGACGATGCGGCCGGGCGGATCGGGCACCAGCCGCATCAGGGACAGCGCGGTGACGCTCTTGCCGCAGCCGGATTCGCCGACGATCGCCAGCGTCTCGCCGTGGCCGACGGTGAAGGAGACGTCATCCACCGCCTTGAACAGGCCGGAGTTCGTGAAGAACACCGTCTTCAGGTTCTTCACTTCGAGGACGAGATCGGAGGTGTCAGCCATCAGCCGCGCTGCCGGGGATCGAGGATGTCGCGCAGCGCGTCGCCGAACAGGTTTGCGCCGAACACGGCGAGGCTGATCGCGATGCCAGGGAAGATCACGAGCCACGGCGCGGTGCGGACATATTCGGCGGCGGACTCGGAGAGCATGCGGCCCCACGACGGATATGGCTCGGGGATGCCGAGGCCGAGGAAGGAGAGCGAGGCTTCGGTGAGGATCGTCGAGCCGAGCTGCGCGGTCGCGAGCACGATCAGCGGTGCCAGCGTGTTCGGCAGCACGTGGCGCAGCGCGATTCGAACCTCACTCATGCCGACCGATTTCGCTGCCTCGACGAACGGTTGCTCGCGCAGCGCCAGTGTGTTGGCTCGGGTGACGCGGGACACGGTGGGGATCAGCGGAATGGCGATGGCGAGGATCACGTTCGGCAGCGACGGGCCGAGCGCGGCCGTCATGATCAGGGCCAGCACCAGCAGCGGCAGTGCCTGCAGGACGTCGGAGACGCGCTGGAACACGAGATCGATCCAGCCGGACAGATAGCCCGAAGTGAGCCCGACGATCACGCCGATGGTGCCGCCGAGCGCGGTCGAGCCGATCCCGACCGCGAGCGAAATCCGCGAGCCGTGGATGATGCGGCTGAACACGTCGCGGCCGAAGGAATCCGTGCCCATCCAGTGCGCGAGACTCGGCCGCATCAGCGCGTGGGCGGAATCGACGCTCAGGGGGTCGTAGCGTGCGATGAAGTCGGCGAAGATCGCCGTCAGCACGAACAACGTCATGATGGTGAGCCCGACCGCGCCCAGCACGTGCCGCTGCGCCAGAAACAGCACGCGCCGCCAGCCGCCGGTCGCATGCGCGCCGGCCCGCCTGAGTTCAACGTCGAAGTCGATCGCGGCCAAGCTGATCTCCTAGTCCGTGTACCGGATACGCGGGTCGAACACCGCGTACAGCATGTCGACGGTGAAGTTCGCGAACACCACGACGATGGCGATGAACATCACGAGGTTTTGCACGATCGGATAATCGCGCCAGCGGATCGCCTCGACCAGGAAGCGGGCGACGCCGGGGATGTTGAACACCGTCTCGGTGACAATGAGGCCGCCGATCAGGAACGCCGCCTCGATGCCGATCACGGTGATGACGGGCAGGATCGCGTTCTTCAGCGCATGGTGATAGTTCACCGCGGCGTCAGAGGCGCCCTTGGCGCGCGCGGTGCGGATATAGTCCTGCCTCAGCACCTCCAGCATGGACGAGCGCGTGATGCGCATCGTCAGCGCCGAACTGCGGAAGCCGACCACCATCGCCGGGATGCAATAGGTCGCGAATGCCTCGCCAAAACTCTGCGGATTGGGATTGAAGATCGGCATCTGTCCGAACATTGCGACCGATGCGGTCAGAACCAGAAGGCCGAGCCAGAACGAGGGCAGGGACAATCCGCTCAGGCTCACCACACGCAACGCGTAGTCGATCCGCGACCCCTGCTTCACCGCGCTGATGACGCCGAGCGGAATGCCGATCGAAGCCGAGAACAGCAGCGCCAGCCCGGCGAGCCGTGCGGTGATCGGAATCCGCGGCAAAATCTCCTGAAGCGCCGGCTTCTCGGAGACGTAGGAGTAGCCAAAATCGCCGCGCAGAAAGCCGCTGATCCAGTGCCAGTATTGCATGATCAGCGGCTGGTCGATGCCGAGCTCCTTCTCCAGATTGGCCTTGTCGGCGGGGTCGACATAGCCGGCTGCGGCGAACAGGATGTCGACGATGTTGCCGGGGACGATGCGCAACAGGAAGAAGATGACGATCGAGATCCCGAACAGGGTCACGAGCATCAGGAACAGGCGCCGTACCAGATAGGCAAACATCCTGCGCCCTCCGCAAGCTGCTAGTCTTCAGCCCGTCGCACTATTTGTCGAGCCACACGTCCTCGTAGCGAAATCCGTTGTAAGAGCTGTTCGACATGATGGTGATCCCCTTGACATAGGGCTGCCAGCAGGTTCCGGCGCGCGCATGGAAGATGATGGGGCGGGCGACGTCCTCCTGCAGCTTCTTGTCGATGTCCCAGACCATTTGCTTGCGCTTGCCGACGTCGATCTCCTGCGACTGCGCGTCGAACAGCTTCTCGATCTCCTTGTTGCAGTAGTTGGTGTAGTTCCGCTCCGAGCCGCAGGAATAGTTCTCGTAGAAGGACTGGTCCGGATCGTCGACCGAATTGCCGGTCAAATTGAGGCCGAGCATATAGTCCTTGCGCGCGACTTTCGGGAACCAGTTTGCGGTCTCCACGACATCGAGTTCGCCGTCGATATAGATGCTCTTGAGCTGGTCGATCAGGATCACCGCGGGATCGCGATATTCCGCGAGATTGCGCGTCGATATCTTCACGGCGAGATGCTTGTCGGGGCCGTAGCCCGCCTTCTGCATCAGCTTCTTCGCCTCCTCGCGATTCGCTTTCACGTCCGGACCATAGCCCGGGATGGTTTCGAGCTTGTCCTTGGGCATGCCCCAGATGCCCTGCGGAGGCGGCAGCATAGTGCCGCCGATGTCGGCCTGGCCTTCGAACAGGATGTCGACGAAGGCCTTGCGGTCGAGTGCCAGCGACATCGCACGACGGATATCGATGTTGTCGAACGGCGGGGAGCTCGAATTGACGATGATGTTGGTCGAAACGTTGGTCGGTTCGACGACGCAGACGGCGTTCGGCGCCTGCGACTTGATGTCCTTCAGGAGCGGGATGGTGATATGCGTCGGAAAGGTCATATCGAATTTCCCGGCAACGAAGGCGAGAATCGCGGTCGAGCGGTTCGGGATGATGGTGTATTCGATGCCGTCGAGATAGGGCCGGCCCTTCTTCCAGTAGTCCGGATTTCGCGTCAGTTTGATCGATTCATTGGCCTTGAACTCGACGAATTTGAACGGGCCGGTTCCGATCGGATGGGTGCGCATGTCCGCAGGCGAGACGTGGCAGGGATAGATCGGCGTATAGCCGGAGGCGAGCATCGCCAGCAGCGAGGGTTGCGGTCGCTTCAGGTTGAAGGAGACCTCGAAGTCGCCGTTGGGCGTGACGTCGTCGACTTCGCTGTACCAGGCCTTGCGCGGATTCTGCCGCAGTTTCTGCTGCGACTTGCCCATGAGCAGATCGAACGTGCACTTGACGTCGGCCGATGTGAACGGCTTGCCGTCGTGCCATTTGACGCCCTGGCGGAGTTTGAACGTCAGTTTCTTGTTGTCGCCGCTCCAGGACCAGCTCTCCGCCAGCTCAGGCCTGAGGGTGTCGGGACTGTTCTGCGCGATGTGCTGATCGTAGATGACGAGATTGTTGAATATCCCCATGAAGGGCACGTTGACCGAATAGGTCGCCCCTTCGAGGATGGACGCATTGGCGGGGCTGTCGCGGTGATACATCCGCAGGATCCCGCCCGGTTTCGGCTCTCCGGCGAATGTCGTCGACGAAATTGCCAGCAAAGATAGCGCCGCCGTCGCGGCGAGCGCCCATACGCTCCGCATCCTCGGTCCTCCCTGGACATCGGCCGTTTACGGCCTGTTTGACCCAACGATAGCCGAGCCGCATGGACGGAGGCAACCGGCCAACGCGCTTTGGGGCCTTGGCACTTTGGATGACGTAACGCCGCAGGAGCTTCACACTTTCACAATGTGAGAGTGCAGGTGCGAAGAGACGGTTCCTGCGCCGATGTTGTGCGCAGCCGCATCGCCAATCTCCGCCGTCGTCCCCGATCCGGGATCCATAACCACAGGATTGGGTTTGACGAAGACCCGGAGTTACCTGCTCGCGCTACGACTCCACCCTGTGGTGATGGGTCCCGGGCTCGCGACTGCGTCGCGCCCCGGGACGACGGCTGAGTTTGTGGCGCTGCTTGCGCACACTACGGAGGCCCTCACACGATCCGCGACGTCTTGTTGCCCCAGTACCGGTCCCGCAGCAGCCGCTTGTACAGTTTCCCGGTCGGCAGGCGCGGCAATTCCTTCTCGAAATCGACCGAACGCGGCACCTTTTGCCGCGACAGCGAGGCCCCGCAGAAGGCGATCAGCTCTGCGGCGAGCGCTTCGCCCGGCATCACGCCCGGCATCGGCTGCACCACGGCCTTCACTTCTTCACCAAGATCGGCATTGGGCACGCCGAACACAGCGGCATCCGCGACCTTCGGATGGGTGATCAGCAGATTCTCGCATTCCTGCGGATAGATGTTCACGCCGCCGGAGATGATCATGAAGGTGGCGCGATCGGTCAGGTACAGGAAGCGATCCGCGTCGACATAGCCGACGTCGCCGACCGTGCTCATGCTGCCATCGGCCGAGCGTGCCTCCCTGGTCTTCTCGGGGTCGTTGAAATACTCGAACGGCGATCCGGTCTTGAACCAGACCTGGCCGGGCGTGCCGGTCGGGCACGGCTGCATGTTCTCGTCGAGAATGTGCAGGTCGCCGAGCAGCACCTTGCCGACGGTGCCGCGATGGCTGAGCCATTCCTCGCTGTTGCAGGCGGTAAAGCCGAGCCCTTCGGTGGCGCCGTAATATTCGTGGATGATCGGCCCCCACCATTTGATCATGTCGTCCTTGACCAGCGCCGGGCAGGGCGCGGCGGCATGGATCGCGATCTCGAGCGATGACAGGTCGTAACGCTGACGCACCTCCTCGGGCAGCTTGAGCATGCGGGAGAACATCGTCGGCACCAGCTGGGTGTGCGTGATGCCCCATTGTTGCACGAGCTGGAGGTAACGTTCCGGATCGAAGGTCTCCATGATGACCACGGTGCCGCCCATGCGGATCGTGAGATTGACCGCGGCCTGCGGCGCCGAGTGATAGAGCGGTGCCGGCGACAGATAGACCATGCCCTCGCGGTAGTGCCAAAGTCCGGTGAGGAAGTCGAACAGCGGAAGATTGTGCTTCGGCGGCTCCTCCGGCAGCGGCCGCAAGATGCCCTTCGGTCGTCCGGTCGTGCCGGAGGAATACAGCATGGCGGTGCCCAGCCATTCGTCCGCGACTGGAGTCTTCGGCATATCAGCCGTGACGTCGGCCAGTCCCACGATGCGGTCGCTCTCGCCGGGGCCGTCGGCGACGATGCAGAGCTTGACGTCAGGGCAGGCCTGGATTGCCTCGCGTGCGATGTCGAGCTTTGCCACCGAGGTGATCAAGATCTTCGACTGGCTGTTGACGAGGAGATAGGCGAGCTCGCCCGGCGTCAGGAAGGAGTTGATGCAGGTGTAGTACAGCCCGGACCGCTCGCCCGCGCCGCAGGCTTCGAGATAGCGTGAGTTGTTCTCCATGAAGATCGAGTAGTGATCGAGTCGCTTCAATCCCTGCTTGCGGAACAGATGCGCGAGCCTGTTGCTGCGCGCGTCCAGCTCGCGATAGGTGACGGCCTCGCCCGTCGCTGCCATGATGAAGGCGGGCTGGAGCGGGCGCAGGCGGGCATGCAGACCTGGGTACATCAATCCTCCGGGCTAAATGTCATGCAGCGAGATCGAGGATTTCGCGTATCTGCGCAGGATTTTCGATCCTGCGCGGATTGCGCGGAATCCAGTTGGTGCGCATCGCCTGCTCGGCGATCGCATCGAAATGCTCGGGCGCGACGCGCACGTCAGTGAGGCTCCGCGGCATGCCGAGCGATCGAATGAAGGCATCGAGCACGTCGGCGGCGTTATGGCCGGGAAAACCCATGGCGGCGGCGACGATCATCTGCCGCTCGGCATTGGCGCTCGCATTCCAGCGCATCACCGCCGGCAGCATGATGCAGGAGGTGTAGCCGTGCGGCACGCCGAAGGCTGCGCCCAGCACGTAACCGATGCCGTGGCTCGCGCCCATCGGCACGCCGGCCGCGAGAGCGCCCATCGACAGCCAGGTGCCGATCTGCGCATCCATGCGTGCATCGAGATCCCTCGGATCGGCTTTCACCCGCGGCAGGGCGTCGGCGAGCATCGCGAGCCCTTTCACCGACTGCGCGTCGGCATAGGGATGGGTCTCGCGCGAGCAGATCGCCTCGGCGCAATGGTCGATGGCGCGGATGCCGGTGGAGAGAAACAGCCATTCCGGCGTGTGAACGGTGATGGCAGGGTCGAGGATGGTCGCCCGCGGCACGGCCAGTGGATGCCGTAGCATCTGCTTCACATTCGTGCCGCGATCGGTGACGCCGGCAATCGACGAGAATTCGCCGCCGGCAATCGTGGTCGGCACGCTGACCTGGCGCACTGTTGGCGGCGTCATCTCGGGTGCGACGCCCTTGTGCACGCGGATGCGGTCGATGCCGCCGATATCGTCGATGCCGTTGGCGAGGCAGAGTTGCACCGCCTTGGCGCCGTCGGTGATCGAGCCGCCGCCCACGGTGACGATCAAATCGGCGCCGGCCTCACGCGCGGCATTGGCGGCCGCGATCACCGCCTCGCGCGGCGTGTGCGCGGGCATCGCATCGAACAGCCCGACGCAGAGCGGCCCGAGCGCCTTTACGATTTTCGCGATTTCGTCGGTCTCTCGGTTCAGCGTGCCCGAGACCATCAGGAAGGCGCGGCGAGTCCCCAGCCGGTCCATCTGCGCGACGACGGCCTCAGCCGCCGGATGGCCGAACACGACCTCCTCGATCGCGCCGTAAACGACACGTCCCTGATGCACTCGCGTCCTCCCCGGACAATTCGTCTTGTTTTGTAAGGCCAATCTAGCCGAGCGGCCGGCATCCGTCATGTGCGAAGACGCTGGGTCTCCGCTCTCTCGTCTCCCTCTCCCCGCAAGCGGGGAGAGACGAAGAGATCGCGTGTCAACTCGCCATCCGGCCAGGCTACTCTCCGAAGCATTGCGCGTGACATGGTCTTGAAGATTTCATCATCGCCACCCATCTTGTGGCGCCCGCGGGTAGGTGACTACCCTGCATTTTCCGCGGCTTTCATGCGAGGACCTGGGATGAGTGGACCGGACGGAAGCGAGCAATTTGTCAAAACGCACGATTTCGTTCAGATCAGGCCTTACGCCATGGCCGGCCTTTTCGTCGCGGCATTCGCGCTCAGCGGTTGCGGTCAACCGGCCTCGCAGGCTGCTGCGCCGCCGCCTCCGCCGGTGACCGTCGCCCAGCCGGTCAAGCGCACCGTCACCGATTGGGATGAGTACACCGGCCGCTTCGAAGCGGTCGAAGAGGTGCAGGTACGTCCCCGCGTCGGCGGCTTCGTCAACTCGGTCGAATTCCAGGACGGCGCCATCGTGCATCAGGGCGACCTGCTCTATGTGATCGACCCGCGTCCGTTCGAGGCCGTGGCCGAGCAGGCGGACGGCCAGCTGTCCGACGCCCGCGCCAAGGTGGAACTCGCCAAGCGGGAGCTCGATCGCGGCCTGAACCTGGTGCAGACCAGCGCGGTTTCCGAGCAGGTCGTCGACCAGCGCCGGCAAGCCTTGCAGGCCGCGCACGCCGCCGAGACCCAGGCCGAGGGCGCGCTGAAGGCCGCCCAGCTCAACATCGAATTCACGCATGTGACCGCGCCGATCACCGGCCGCGTCAGCCGCCATCTCGTCAGCCCGGGCAATCTTGTGCAAGGCAGTGACAACGGCTCCTCGACCTTGCTGACCTCGATCGTGACGATGGACCCGATCTACATCTATTTCGACATGGATGAGACCACCTTCATCAAATACAGCAAGCTGTGGTTCGAAGGTAAGCGCCCGAGCTCGCGCGACACGGCGAACCCGGTGCAGGTGACGCTCGCCGGCGAAACCAAGCCGTCGCATGACGGTGCCATCAACTTCCTCGACAACCGCCTCGATGTCTCCACCGGTACGCTGCGCAGCCGTGCCGTGGTCAAGAATACCGATCTGTCGATCCTGCCCGGCCAGTTCGGCCGCGTCCGCCTGATCGGCAGCGCGCCCTACGAGGCGCTGCTGATCCCGGATGCCGCTGTTGCGACCGACCAGTCGCGCAAGATCGTGTTCGTGGTGAAGCCTGACGACACCGTCGAGGCGCGCCCCGTGGTGCTCGGGCCGCTCGATGACGGCCTGCGCGTGATCCGCGAAGGGTTGAAGGCGGAGGACCGCGTCATCGTCAATGGCATCCAGCGCGCCCGCGTCGGCGCCAAGGTCGCCCCGCAGACCGCTCCAGCGCCGGCCGGTGGCAAGGCTGGTGACAAGTCATGAATCTTGGCCGTCTCTCCATCAACCAGCCCATCCTTGCGATGGTGCTGTCGATCGTGCTCCTGATCGTCGGCGCGCTCGCTTATTCGACGCTGCCGATCTCCGAATATCCGCAAGTGGTGCCGCCGACCGTCGTCGTCACCACGCAATATCCGGGCGCCTCGGCGCAAACCGTGTCCGACACCGTCGCCGCTCCGATCGAGCAGCAGATCAACGGCGTCGAGGACATGCTGTATCTCTACAGCCAGGCCACGTCGAACGGCCAGCTCACCATCACCGTCACCTTCAAGCTCGGCACCGATCTCGACAAGGCGCAGGTGCTGGTCCAGAACCGCGTTGCCATCGCGCAGCCGCAGCTGCCGGACGAAGTGCAGCGCAACGGCGTCGTCACCCGCAAGAACTCGCCCGACATCCTGATGGTCGTGTTCATGCTGTCGCCGGACGACACGTTCGACCAGCTCTATATCTCCAACTACTCGCTGCTCCAGGTCCGCGACCAGCTGCTGCGCATCGACGGCGTCGGCGACATCCAGATCTTCGGTGCGCGCGACTATTCGATGCGGCTCTGGCTCGATCCCGACCGCATCGCCAATCTCGGCCTGACCTCGGCCGAGGTACTGGCCGCGATCCGCGCCCAGAACGTGCAGATCGCCGGCGGCCAGATCGCCGAACCACCAATCGCCGACCGCGCCTTCCAGCCGAACCTCGTTTTCACGGGACGGTTGAAGGACCAGAAGCAGTTCGAAGACATCCTGATCAAGGCCGGCTCGGACGGCCGCACGGTGCGCCTGCGCGACGTGGCTCGCATCGAGCTCGGCGCGCTCGCCTATTCGACCAACAGCTTCCTCTTGCGCAAATCGGCGGTCGCCATGCTGGTGACGCAGCGGCCGGGGTCGAACGCGCTCGCCACCGCGAAGAACATCTCCGACACCATGACGCGGCTCAAGCATAGCTTCCCGAAGGGCCTCGACTACAATATCGGCTACAACCCGACCGAGTTCATCGCCCAGTCCGTCCACGAGCTGATCAAGACCATCTATGAGGCCATGCTGCTCGTGGTCGTCGTCGTCCTGGTGTTCCTGCAAGGCTGGCGGCCGGCGATCATCCCGATCATCGCGATCCCGGTCTCGCTGGTCGGCACTTTCGCGGTGATGGCGGCGCTCGGCTTCTCCATCAACAATCTCACGCTGTTCGGACTCGTGCTCGCCGTCGGCATCGTCGTCGACGATGCCATCGTCGTGGTCGAGAATGTCGAAAGGCATCTCGAGCATGGCCTCAGTCGGCGCGACGCCGCGTTGAAGACCATGGAGGAGGTCGGTGGCGCGCTGGTCTCGATTGCGCTGGTGCTGTGTGCGGTGTTCGTGCCGACAGCGTTCCTCGGCGGCATATCCGGGCAGTTCTTCCAGCAATTCGCCGTCACGATTGCCGTGGCGACCGCCATCTCCTGCTTCTGCTCGCTGACGCTCTCGCCGGCGCTGGCCTCGCAGATCCTCACGCCCCACGAAGCGAAGCGACCACCCGCCGCCTGGAATCTGATCGCGCGGGCGTGGGGTGCCTTCACCGGCGCCTTCAACCGTGTGTTCGACCGGCTGGCGCACGGCTATGCCGGCGTCGCCAATTTCGTGATCCGGCATTCGGTGGTGATGATCCTGATCTATGTCGTGCTGATCGGCAGCGCCGGCTGGTTGATCGGGACCACGCCGCAGGGCTTCATCCCCGCGCAGGACCGCGGCTACGTCATCGTATCGGTGCAATTGCCGGGGGCTGCATCGCTGGCGCGGACGACCGAAATCGTACGCGAGATCGAGCGGATCTCGCTGGATACGCCGGGCATCATCCGCGTCGCAGCCTTCGCCGGCTTCTCGGGCGCGACGCGCACGCAGGCGGGCAATGCGGCCGCGCTATTTCCCGTGTTCGACGAGCCCGAGGCGCGGTTGAAGAAGGGGCTGACGGCGAACGCCATCACGGCCGAGCTGCGCAAGCGACTCGCCGCGATCCAGGGCGCGTTCATCATCGTGATTCCGCCGCCGGCCGTGCCCGGCATCGGCACCGGCGGCGGCTTCGCTATCCGCATCCAGGACCGCCAGGGCCGCGGGCCGGAGCTGCTGGCGTCCGCGACCGACGAGCTCGTCGCTGCCGCGCGAAAATCGCCGAACCTGACCTCGGTGTTCTCGCCGTTCTCGGCCAACACACCGCAGCTCTTCGTCGACATCGACCGCACCAAGGCGCAGAAGCTCGGCGTTCCCATCTCGAACATCAACGACACGATCCAGACCTATTTCGGATCGACCTATGTCAACGACTTCAACCTGTTCGGTCGCACCTATCACGTCACTGCGCAGGCTGATTTCCCGTTCCGGAAGGAACCAAGCGATCTGGCGCGGCTGCGCACGCGCAACGCCTCGGGCGACATGGTGATGCTCGGCAGCGTGGTCGACTTCAGGGACGTCTCGGGCCCCGATCGCGTCGCCCGCTACAATCTCTACGCGGCGTCCGAGTTGCAGGGTGAGCCGGCGCCGGGCACGAGCTCGACCACCGCGCTGAACACCATCAAGAAGCTGGCGGACGACACCCTGCCGAGCGGCTTCACCTTCGAATGGACCGACCTGTCATACCAGCAGGTCACCGGCGGCAATGCCGGCCTCTATGTGTTCCCGATCTGCGTGCTGTTCGTCTATCTCGTGCTCGCCGCGCAATATGGCAGCTGGACCTTGCCGTTCGCGGTAATCCTGATCGTGCCGATGTGCCTGCTGGCTGCCACGATCGGCGTTCGCATCATGGGGCAGGACGTCAACATCCTCACCCAGATCGGCTTCGTCGTGCTGGTCGGGCTCGCGGCGAAAAACGCGATCCTGATCGTCGAGTTCGCCCGCGACATCGAGAAGGAAGGCAAGCCAAGGCTTGAGGCCGTGATCGAGGCCTGCCGATTGCGGCTGCGGCCGATCCTGATGACGTCCTTCGCCTTCATCCTCGGCGTGCTGCCGCTCGTGATCTCGTCCGGCTCGGGCTCCGAGATGCGCCAGGCCGTCGGCGTCGCCGTGTTCTTCGGCATGATCGGCGTCACGCTGTTCGGCCTGCTGTTCACGCCGATCTTCTATGTGGTGGTGCGGAACCTGGCGGAAGGACGGAACGAGAAGAAGCCGGAGGCGGCGGCTTGAGGCTGCCTCTATGCCCGTCGGCGTGCCCACATCGCCCGAACGACGGCGCATAATGCCGCACCACCTCCATGCTGACGAGCATCATGAAATGGATGGGCGCGGCCGGGGTTCTTCATTACACTCGGCGCGATTTCAAAACAGAACAATGCTGGGAGATCATAAATGAAATCAGCACTTTTGGCCGCTGTCGCGACGTCGGCTTTGCTGCTGGCCGCGCCGGCCTCCGCGCAAGGGGTCAAGATCGGCATTCTCAACGATCAGTCCGGCGTCTATGCCGATTACGGCGGCAAGTATTCGGTCGAAGCGGCCAAGATGGCGATCGAGGATTTTGGCGGCGAGGTGCTGGGCCAGAAGATCGAGATGATCACCGCCGACCACCAGAACAAGCCTGATCTCGCCACTTCCATCGCACGCCGTTGGTATGACGCCGACAATGTCGACATGATCACGGAGCTGACGACGTCGTCGGTGGCGCTCGCCGTGCAGGACCTGTCGAAGGAAAAGAAGAAGATCGACATCGTGGTCGGCGCGGCCACGTCGAGCATCACCGGCTCCGCGTGTTCGCCCTACGGCTTCCACTGGGCGTTCGACACCCATGCGCTCGCGGTCGGCACCGGCGGCGCGCTGACCAAGGCCGGCGGCGACAGCTGGTTCTTCCTCACCGCGGACTATGCTTTCGGCTATGCGCTGGAAAAGGACACCAGCGAGATCGTCACCGCCAATGGCGGCAAGGTGGTGGGCTCGGTCCGCGTGCCGCTCAACTCCTCCGACTTCTCGTCCTTCCTGCTGCAGGCGCAGAGCTCGAAGGCAAAGATCGTCGGGCTCGCCAATGCCGGCCAGGACACCACCAACTCGATCAAGCAGGCGGCCGAGTTCGGCATCGTCTCCGGCGGCCAGAAGCTGGCAGGCCTCTTGATGACGCTCGCCGAGGTGCATGGTCTGGGCCTCCAGGCGGCGCAAGGCCTGGTCCTGACCGAAGGCTTCTACTGGGATCACGACGACACCACGCGCGCCTTCTCCGAGCGCTTCTTCAAGCGTACCGGGCGGATGCCGAGCATGATCCACGCCGGCACCTATTCGGCGACGCTGAGCTATCTGAAGGCGGTGAAGGCCGCCGGCACCAAGGATACCGAGGCGGTCGCCAGGAAGCTGAAGGAGCTGCCGGTCGACGACGCCTTCGCCAAGGGCAAGGTGCTCGAGAACGGCCGCATGGTCCACGACATGTATCTGTTCGAGGTCAAGAAGCCCTCGGAATCGAAGAAGCCGTGGGATTACTACAAGGAAATCGCAACCGTTCCCGGCGACAAGGCCTTCTTCACCGCCAAGGAAAGCGGCTGCCCGCTGACGAAGTGATTCTTTGTCGTCCTGGCGAAAGCCAGGACGACACCGAGTATGTGGCGGTGCAGTTGCCGTCACACCAGCCGCATCACCACCGCCCCCAACGCCCCTGCCCACAGCGCGATCGCTGCGAAAGCCTGGATCGCAAAGCCGGGGCCGCGCTTGGCGGCGGCCTGCGAATAGCCGATGAAATAGACGATGCGGCCGACGATCCAGATCGCGCCAATGCCCGCTGCGATGGCGTCGCTGACATAGGTCGCGAACAGCCAGAGCGACGGCAGGAAGATCGGCATCCATTCCAGCGTGTTCATCTGGATGCGGAAGGCGCGCTCGAAGTCCGGATGGCCTGACATCGCCGGCACCTTGACGCCGGTTCTGGTCCGCGACCGCGAGACGTTGACGCAGGTGAAGAAGTAAAATGCAAGCGCCAGCAGCGTGACGAGCGCGGTGAGATGATACATCGGGGCCTCCGGCAGTCGGATGCGGCTCAATAGCCGGTTAGTTCGAGATAGCCAACGCCATCGTGTGTGCCGGTGAAGCTGATCGGTCCTTCCCAGTAGGCGAAGCCAGTCCCCATCCACGCCCGGGGATTGAGCGGCTTGCAGGAGATCGAGAACGAGCGCGACGGGATCGCGATCTGCCATTCCACCGGCAGCTTGCGACCGGCCACCTCCGCCGTTGCCTTTGGTGTCATCTGGATGTCGCTGCCTACAATCATCCGTGTTCCGCCGCCGGCGTTGATCCAGTTGCCGAACGGATAATCCTCGCCGTCCTTCTGGCGCAGCCGGTACAGCATCAGCTTGTCGCCGGTGGCGAGATGCAGTGACAGCCAGTCCCAGCCGGTCTGGTCGGCGTCGAGCGGCTGGCTGCTCCATTCGCGGTCCATCCAGGCCTGGCCCGAGACCTCGACCGGCTTGTCGTCGATGGTCAGCATGCCGCGCGCGCGGTAGAACGGCTGGCTGTAATAGTACGACGCCTGTCCGCGCTCGGACTTGCGGCTGTAGCCGCCGTCCCCCTGCAGGACGACCGGACGATCGGCCTCGAGCGTCAGCGCATAGCTGAAATCGGTGCCAGATGCCTTCAGCGTCACCGGCGACAGGGTGCGATCGTCGCTGTGCTCAGACCCTTTCATCTCCCAATCGTCGATCCACGCCGCGAACGGCCTGGCCTCAACGTTGGCTTGACCGATGCCGCCGCGCGAAAACAGCTCGTTGAAGCGGTGTGTGTCGGCGCGCGTCACCGCGGCATGCGCCATCCAGATCTGCTGATTGGCCCAGCCTTCGCCTTGCGGGCCCGGCTTTGCGGCCTGGCGAAACAGCGTCCATTGCAGCCCGCAAGCAGCTCCAGCACTGTCGACGAGGTTCGCCGTCAGATACCACCACTCGATGCGAAAATCCGGGTGCGGTCCGTGATCGGCCGGGAACGAAAACGTCTTGCCTGGCGTGACCCTCGCAAAGCCGTCCGCGGTTTCGCCGAGCCCGGCATAGCCCTGCGCGTTGACGCGGCGCGCGAGGGCCAGCGCGGCGATGCCGCCGGTAAAGGCGCGTCGCGAGAATTTGTCAGCGCTCATTGGCAAACACCTTGACGAGGTGTGCGGCCTGCATCCGCGCCAGCCGCAGCACCGGCGGCAGCGCGGCCAGCAGCGAGGCTACAAGCGCGACCGCCACCAGCTCGACCAGTTGCAGCGGAAAGACGTGGAACGGCAGTCGCCAGCCGAACGCCTTCACGTTGACGATCGCGATCAGGCACCACGCCACCAACAGCCCGAGCGGCACCGCGAGCAGCGTCGTGAACAGCGCGACCGACAGCGTCTTGGTCAATTCGATCGCCGCAAGGCGCGGCCGCGTGATGCCGATCGCCCAGAGCGGCGCGAGCTGCGGCAGGCGCGAGTTCGCCAGCGTGAGCAGGCTGGTCAGCAGCGCGATGCCGGCGACGCCGAGCGTGAAGGCGTTCAGCGCCGAGGTCACCGCAAAGGTGCGGTTGAAGATGCGGATCGATTCGGCCTTCACCGTTGCCTGATCGGCCACCGCGCGATCGTCGAGCGCGAACCGCTTGTGCAAGGCCGCGATCAGGCCGGCAATTTTGTCCCGTGGAACGACGAGTCCGATCCGCGTCTGCGGCGTCTGCGGAAACTGCCGGATCAGCGCCGCGACATTCACCGCGAGCTGTCCCTTGGGATTGCCGTAATCGGCATAGACGCCGACGATGTCGAGCTCCCAGCTCCCCCCAGGCGCCGGCACCTCGATGACGTCGCCGACGCGGACGCCGAGGCGGCGGCTCAGCTGCTCGCTGATGAAGGCGGCGTTGCCCGGCACCAGTTGCGTCCAGGCGCGCGGCGCGGACTCCAGCAGCGGCCAGCGCTCGCGATAGAGCGCGTGATCGGGCAGGCCGAGCAGTTCCACCGGCTGGCCCTGCACCTGCGTCTCCGCCCGCCCACCCGACAGGATCGCCTGCACCTCGCTGCGGTCCCGCAGCCAGTTGCGGATCGCGACCGCCTGCGCATTGTCGGCGGCGCTGATATAGACGTCGGCGGCGAGCCGTCCATCGAGCCAGCCGACGAAGGTGCGGCTGAACGTTTCCACCATGGTCGAGACGCCGACATTGACCGCCAGCGCGAGCAGCAGCGCCATCAATGCCAGCGACAACCCGGACAGCTGTTGCCGGCTGTCGGCCCAGAACCACAGCGCCAGCGGCCCGCGCGCCAAACGCTGGCCGACGAGCAAGAGGAGTTCGAGGAAGGCCGGTAGGATCAGAGCTGCGCCGAGCATCAGCGCCGCCAGCAGGCCGAACCCTGCGATCAACGACTGTCCGTAATAGAGCAGCAGCAGCGCGACCAAGAACACCGCGCAGGCGGCAAGACTTTGCAGCATCAGCCAGCGGCGCTGCCGTTGCTGCCAGGCCCGCGGCTGTGCGGTCGCCAGCACGGGCATCCGGATCGCCTTGATCAGGCTGGTCGCGGCCGCCACGATCGCGCCGGCAACGCTGATGCCGATGCCGGCAAGCCACCACTCGGGCCGAAGCGTGAGCTGCCCCGGAATCTGCGCGCCATAAAGCCCGCGCAGCGACGCTGCGACGTCGGGCAGCAGCGCGGCCGCGATCACATAGCCGCAGACGAGCCCGATCAGCCCTGCGAGCAGCGCCAGCGCCACCAGCTCGACCACCAGCACGCTGTTGACCAGCCGCGCCGAGGCGCCGCAGGCGCGCAAGGTGCGCAGCATCGGCAGCCGCTGTTCGAAGGCGAGTCCGACGGCCGAGTTGACGATGAAGAGGCCGACGAAGAACGACAGCAGGCCGAAGGCGGTGAGGTTGAGATGAAAACTGTCGGTCAGACGTTCCAGCTCCGTCTCCGCATTCGGCTCGACCCGCTTCAACTGCTCGCCGACGACGCTTGCGAGCGGCGCAGGCTTGCCCCTCACTTTGCCGATCAGCAGGCGCGAGACCTGGTCCGGCTTGTTCAGGAGCCGCTGCGCCACGCCGATATCGACCACCAGCACGTCGGGCACGAGTTGCGGCAGCACATGCAGCGGCGGCAGCTCTGCGCCACTGCTGATCGACGGCGTCGCGCCTTCCGCCTCGTGCAAATCGCCAAGCGTCTCCCGCGCCGCCAGCGTCTGGCCCGGTGGCGCGACGAAGCTGCCTAGGTCCGCGGCACCAAGGCGCGGCGCATTGCCGACATCGACCGGCAGCGTCACCGGCTCGATGCCGAGCAGCCGCATCGAACGCCCATTGACCTGGACCCGGCCTTCCAGCACTGGCGAAACCGGCCAGCCTGTGCGGCGGAGCTTGACGAACAAGTCCTGCGAGAACGTCGCCGCATCAGGTGCGACCAGCGTGGCCGTGCGCACGCCGCCAAACGTCGCCGCCGCGCGGTCATAGGCCGTGCGGGCCTGCTGGTTGATCGCCTGCACACCGCTCCACAGCGCGGTCGCCGCGATCAGCCCGATCAGCAGCGTCGCGAACTGCATCCTGTGTCGCCGCCAATGGCTGAGCAGCACCGCGAGCACCCACAGCGCGCGTCTCATGCGATCCGCCCTGCGTGGAGGACGATGTGGCGGTCGAGCGTGCCGGCCAGATGCAAACTGTGCGTCACCATCAGGAAGCCGCAGCCGGTGCGTGCGACGAGGTCGCGCGTCAGTGCCAGCACGTCGTCGGCCGTGGCTTCGTCCAGATTGCCGGTCGGCTCGTCCGCGAGCAGCAGCGACGGCTTGGTCGCCAGTGCCCGACCGATCGCGACCCGCTGCTGCTGGCCGCCCGATAACTGCTCTGGATAACGCTTGAGCAGGCCGCTGAGCCCGAGCCGTTCGACCAGCTCCCTGGTCCATGCCGTATCATGCCGGCCGGCGATGCGCGCCTGGAAGGCGAGGTTGTCCGCCACCGACAGGCTCGGGATCAGGTTGAACTGCTGAAACACGAGGCCAATCCGGTCACGCCGCAGTTCGGCGCGCCCGGCGTCCGCGAGCTCGGTGATCTCGGTATCCTCCAGCCGGATCGTACCGCCATCGGCGGCATCCAGCCCGGCGATGAGGTGCAGCAGCGTGCTCTTGCCGCTGCCGGATTCGCCTGTGAGCGCGACGCGCTCGCCCGCCCTCAGGTCGAGATCGACGCCACGCAGCACATGGACCGGCTCGCCGGCCGAGGTGAAGGTTTTGGAGAGGTTTCGGATGCTCAGCAAGGTCAGTGCGCCGGACGGAATTAACTCAATGCTGCGTAGCACACTTGATGTGGAAATGCCGGGGTTGCGTTGCCGTTCAAGCCGTTGTTAGCTCCCGAGACGGCCAAATCAAAAGTGCCGACAATAAAGACATACGGGGAGAATGATGAGCGCTCAGGGAACGCCCAGTGCGGCGGGCAGGACGGCAGGGGTGTCCCAAGGGACGAATGCAACGCCGAAGGGCGCCTGGACCGTCACTTTTCTGCTCTTTCTCTTCATGGTCGTGAACTTCGCCGACAAGATCGTCGTCGGCCTCGCCGGCGTGCCGATCATGACCGAACTGAAGCTCGAGCCTGCGCAGTTCGGCCTGCTCGGCTCCTCGTTCTTCTTCCTGTTTTCGATCTCGGCCATCGTGGTCGGCTTCATCGTCAACAAGGTAGCGACGCGTTATGTGCTGCTGACCTTGGCGGTGGTCTGGGCGCTGGCGCAGTTTCCGATGGTCGGCACCGTCTCCTTCACCACACTGTTGATCTGCCGCATCGTGCTCGGTGCGGGTGAAGGGCCGGCCTTCTCGGTTGCCGCGCACGCGATCTACAAATGGTTCCCGGACGAGAAGCGCACGCTGCCGACCGCGATCCTGTCGCAGGGTTCGGCCTTCGGCGTCATCCTAGCCGTGCCGGCGCTGAACTGGGTCATCGTCAACCACTCCTGGCACTACGCCTTCGGCGCACTCGGCCTGGTCGGACTGATCTGGGTCTGTGCCTGGCTCGCGCTCGGCAAGGAAGGTCCGCTCGAGGACACCCAGGCGCTGGCGGCCAATGAGCCGAAAATTCCCTACGTCCAGCTGCTGACCTCCCGCACCTTCCTCGGCTGCGTGATCGCGACCTTCGGTGCCTATTGGGCGCTCTCGCTCGGCCTCACCTGGTTCACCGCCTTCATCATCACGGGGCTCGGCTTCTCGCAGCAGCAGGCCGGCTTCATCTCGATCCTGCCCTGGGTGTTTGGCGCCACCATCGTCATCCTGACCGGCTGGATCTCGCAGGTGATGATGGCGCGCGGCTACACCACGCGCATCTCGCGCGGCGTGCTCGGCTCGGTGCCGCTGGTCATCGGCGGCCTGATCCTCTCGTTGATGCCGCATGTCTCGGGCGCGGGTCTGCAGATCGCGCTGCTCGTCGTCGGCTCGGGCCTCTGCGGCGCGATCTATGTGGTGTGCCCGCCGATGCTCGGCGAGTTCACGCCCGCCTCGCAGCGCGGCGCGGTCATCGCGATCTACGGCGCGCTCTACACGCTCTCGGGCATCATCGCCCCGATGGTGATGGGCACCGTGATCCAGCGCGCCGGCAGCATGCTCAACGGCTACATGACCGGCTTCACCATCAACGCGCTGGTGATGATCGGCTCCGGCGTCGTCGGCCTGCTGTTGCTCCGGCCGAACACGGAAAAGGCCAGGCTGACCCGTGGCGCGGCTCCGCGGGAAGCCGGGTTGAAGGGTGTGGTCTCGCCGACGTAAGAGGGCTCCCTCGCCTCAATCACAACTGTCGTCCCGGCGGAAGGCTAGGCCCTCGCCGGGACGACACCTGAACTCGGGGACGACGATAAAACTTGGAGCTTAAGCCTTGGCTTGCGTCTTCCGTTCGGTGAACGGTGACAGCACCACCGTTGCGACCATGAAGATCACGGAGGCGCCGAACACCCAATGCGGCGCGCTCTGGTCCATGATCCAGCCGAACAGCAGCGGTGAGACGATGCCGCCGAGATTGAAGCCGGTGGAGACGATGCCGAAGGCGCGCCCCGCAGCGCCGGGAGGCGCCGCATTGCGCACCAGCATGTCCCGCGACGGCGCAATCACGCCGGAGAGGAAGCCGGCGGTTGCCATCGTGGCGGTGAGCGCCCAAGCCGGCAGCGTGACCAACGCGATCAGCAGAACGATCGCGGCATTCGCGGCAAAGCAGGCGGCGGCGACGTAGCCGTGGCGCTCGGTGTGGTCGGCGAGGAAACCGCCGGCGAGCACGCCCACCGCGCTCGAGCCAAGGAATGCCGTCAGCGCGACATTGGCGATGGAATAGGTCGCGCCGTAGCCGCTCATCAGCGCGACCACGCCGAAATTGTTGATGCCGGCCACCGACAGACTCAGCAGCATGAACAGCGCGGTCAGCGTGATCAGGGCAGGCGTGATGACGGCCTGCTTCGGTGCATCCGCGGTGCCGGGCTTGGCCTTGTGTGCGCCGGCGTCGGGAATGCTCATGACCACCAGCAGCAGCGCCACCAGCACCCCGATCGCGCCCGAGGCGAGCAGCGCACCGACGCCGCCGGACACCGTCATCAGCGCGGCGACGATCGCCGGTGCAACGGCGCCACCGAAATAGCCGGCAAAGGTGTGGACCGAGAAGGCGCGGCCCATCCGCGCGTCGTCCATGTGCTCGGCCAGAATCGCGTAATCGGCGGGATGATAGACGCTGTTGGCGAGCCCGAGCAGGACGGCGCAGGCGATCAGCGAGGCGTAGCTCAGATGCAGCCCGAGCATGATCAGCGCGAGCCCGCCGAGCGTCAGTCCGCCGAGCAGGATCCTGCGCGCGCCAAAATGGTCGACGAGATAGCCGGTGGGTGCCTGCGTCAGCCCGGAGACGACGGCCGACACGGTCAGGGCGAAGCCGAGTTCGACATAGCCGACGCCAAGCTGGGTCTTCAGGAACGGGAACAGCATCGGCAAGACCAGCAGATGGAAATGGCTGACCCAATGCGCGATCGAGATTCCGGTCAGCGTGCGCAGCGCGCTGTCCGCCTTGCCTTGTTGCGGTGCGGCGAGAACGTCGACCATTGCGGTTCCGTTTTGCGTCCTATCGAGGCGCAAAATATCGGGCTGTCGGGTTATTTGTCCATGAACGCGGGCGCATGGCAGGTAGCGCGGGTGGGGCGTGGCCTCACCGATAGCTGCATGCAGCCGTGGGGCACACCGTTCGCGGGGCAAGATCACCCCTCACGACGGCTCTCCCTCACAACGGCTCGTCGTCATCCCCGTAACGATCGCGTTTCGGCGTGGCGATGTCGCCGTCTTCGTAGTCGTCGTCGGTATCGCGCGGCGGCTGGGGCTTTTTGGCCTTGTCCGCTGCGGTCGTTGTCTTCGGCGGCTCACTCGGCTTGGCTGATTTGGCCATGGTCGGTCCCGGATGGTGATGCGTTCATCCGCTTCTAGCCAGAAAACCTAAGCGCTTCCTGACCTATCTCAAGAGCCTGCGGCGCCGCCGTCAGGCGTGCACCACCGGGCCGCCCGCCTTCTTCCAGGCATCGATACCGCCTGCGATATGAGCGGTGTTGGAAAGGCCGGCCTCCTTGGCCGCGGCAACAGCCATCGCCGAACGCTCGCCGAAAGCGCAGAAGAACACGACGCGGCGCCCCGTCGCGGCAGCGACCTCGCGCAGCATGCCGCCGGGCTTGAGGCTCTCCTCCACGCTCGGATAGGGCGTGTGCAGCGCGCCTTCGAGCATGCCATGCTTCATCCGTTCATTGGTCTCGCGCAGATCGACCAGCAGGATGTCGGGCCGGTGCAGCGAGCGGATCGCCTCGACCGCGCTGAGCGCGCGGCCCTCTTTCTCCAGCTCGTCCTGATGCAGGCCGACCCGCATATTGGCGGGCACCGCGACGTCCATCATCTTCGGGTTGGGCAGCTTCAGGTTCGCCATCAGCTCGATATATTCGTCGACGGAGCGCACCTGGAGGCGGGGATTGTAGCGCTTCTCCTCGCCGATGGTGGAGACGGTGTCACCCTTGTAGTCGTGCGCCGGGAAGACCATCGTCTCGTCAGGCAGCTTCAGCAGCCGGTTGAAGATCGAATCATATTGCGCGCGGGACGAGCCGTTCTGGAAATCTGTGCGGCCGGTGCCACGGATCAGCAGCGTGTCGCCGGTGAAGACGCGGTCGCCCATCAGGTAGGAATAGGAATCGTCGGTGTGGCCCGGCGTGTACATCACGTCGAGCGACAGCCCTTCAATCGTCACCTTGTCGCCGTCCGCAACGCGCATCGCCACCACGTCGGCCTTGGTCTGGTCGCCCATCACGGTCATGCAATGGGTGCGGTCGCGCAGTTCGCCGAGCCCGGTGACGTGGTCGGCATGCAGATGGGTGTCGACGGCCTTGACCAGCTTGAGGTCGAGTTCGCGCAGCAGCTGGCAGTAGCGGTCGACCTTCTCCAGCACTGGATCAAGGATCAACGCCTCGCCTCCGGCGCGGCTGGCAAGCAGGTAGCTGTAGGTTCCCGAAACGCTGTCGAAGAGCTGGCGAAAGATCATGGCAGGACCCGGCGTGAGTGATTTCGAGGATTCTACTACGCCGGAGGGCAGAAGGAGAAGTAAATCACTGCACCGATAGGAGATTTTAGAAAATTTTTATTGCGCGGGGGCAGCCACCCCCACCGCTGTCATCGCCCGCGATTCCAGAGACCCGGGTGGGACACGGTGAAGCTGCGGCGTACTGGATTCCCCGCTTTCGCGGCGAATGACACCGAGTTTGGCGCGGACTCGCCCTTGCGCCGCCTACGGCCGCACCACCGTGTACCCATTCTCCGCCAGAAACAGGATCTGCCCGACTCCCACTTGCACCGGCGTTGCCGCCGGAATGAAGTCCGGCCTCTTTCCGGTCTCCCGCTCGATCGTGTCGACCGTATTGAGGCAGATGTCGAAGCGCACGCCCTGCGCGATCAGGCTTTCGACCTGCTTGCGGCGCTCGTTGCCGGACAGCAGCAGATCGATGCCGGGACCGAAGGCGACGACCTCCACCGCGATCTTGTCGGGGTCGTAGGCCTTGAGCAGATTGTTGGCGACGCTCAGCACCAGCGCCTGCTTCCTGGCGTCGCCGTCGGAAAGCTGAAGCACGACCTTGTGCTCGGCGAACGGCTTGTCCTGCAGCGGCACCTGCTGCGCGAACGCGAGCGGCACCGCGGCCCAGGCGAGCAGCGCCAGCAGCATTGCACCCGTGATCTGCGACCGCATCGTTGCTATCCCGCAATGCCCGGATTGCCGTCGACGCCCTTGAGCGCGACGCCGCTGCCGAGCCGTTCCTGGAACATCCGGCCTGAGCGCAGATATTTGCCGACGACGTCCCATACCGGCGCGCCCTGCTGGCCGTTGACCGAGGCCCAGCCCGCGACCTTGTAGCGATGGTTGGCGTTGAGCGCCCTGCCGTTCGCGAGCTTGAGCTCGGAGATGCGGCTGCCGATCGCATTGGCGGGGCTGCAGGCGTAGCTGAGTCCGCCGGCGCGCACCATGTCGCCGCCCTGCTGATAATAGGGATCGGCGTTGAAGAGATTGTCGCAAATGTCTTCGAGCACGTTCTTGATGTCCGCGCCCGTCATCTCCTGCACGTACGTCTCGGGATAGGTGATCGCGGTTTCCGCGAGCAGGTCTTCCATCGTGATCGGCTGGCCTGATAGCGCGGTGACGCCCCAGCGGAAGCCGGGCGACAGCGCGATCTGGGCGTCGAGCTCGGTGCGCAGGGCGGCGCAGATCAGCTCGTCGACGGGGCCGGCGAAATTATCGCGACGATAGAGCAACCGATCGGGCGTCGCGATCTTCTCCGACCAGTCGGTGACGACAGGCGCGCGCAGCTTGCCGATCAGCTCGGCCATGGCGGGATCGGGCTTCAGCAGTTCGGAATAGACCGGCAGCAGATGATATTTCACGTCGCTGACCTTTCCCTTCTCGAGCGCGAGATCGAGCACGGCCAGGAATTTTCCGTTGGACCCGGCATTGGTGACGAGCGTCGTACCCCCGGCGTTCGTCACGGGAATCGGCTGCGGCACGGCGTCATGGGTGTGGCCGCCGAGGATGATGTCGATGCCGGTGACGCGGCTTGCGAGCTTGAGGTCGACGTCCATGCCGTTGTGCGAGAGCAGGATGACTGCATCGACCTTGTCGTTGCCGCGCAATGCGTCGACGTGCTTCTGGAGCTCCTCCTCGCGAATGCCGAAGGTCCAGTTCGGTGTGAACCGCTTGGGATGCGCGATCGGCACGTAAGGAAAGGCCTGGCCGATGACAGCGACGCGATGGCCACTGAGCTCCTTGATGATGGACGGCTTGAAGACGCGCCCCGTCGCCTTGTCGAAGGCGGGGGCGTCGTTGAAGGCGGCTTCCTCGGTCAGGAAGACGTTCTGCGCCAGAAACTCGCCCTTGAAGTGCTCGAGATTGTCGCGCAGCGCCTGCTCGCCATAGGTGAATTCCCAATGCCCGGTCATCGCCTCGATGCCGAGCAGATTGGCGACCTCGACCATGTCGCGGCCCTGCATGACGTTGGCGAGGCCCGTGCCCTGCCAGAGATCGCCGCCGTCGACCAGCATGGCATGCTTGTCGCCGACGTCGCTGCGGAGGCGGTCGATCAGCGTCTTCAGATGGGCAAAGCCCCCGAGCTTGCCGAAGCGGCCGGCCGACTTCTCGAACTCGACGCAGGTGAAAGCATAGGCATCGGCGCTGTCGGGCCGGATTCCGAATCGTTCCAGAAAGGCGCGGCCGACCAGATGCGGCGGCCGTCCCGCCATCTCGGCAATGCCGATATTGACGCTGGGCTCGCGAAAATAGACCGGATTGAGCTGCGCATGCGTGTCGGTGGTGTGCAGGATCCGCGCGTTACCGAACCGCTCGATGTCGTAAATGCCGGCGGCTTCAGCGCCGCGCGCAAGCCGCGGCAGCGCAAGCGATGCGGCAGCGATTGCCGAGCTCTTCAGGAAATCGCGGCGGCGGATCGCCATCACACAGTCTCCGCGCCTGGTCTCGGCAGGTCGATCGTTCCACCAGGGCTCACTCTAGCGGATTTCCATTGCCTTCCAGGCCTCTTTTTCCGATGTCGCCTGGAAGATCGACGCTTTCGCCAGCGCCTCAGCCTCCCTGGCGGCGGCCACGGCGCGGTCGAAATCGCCGCCATCGCCCGCCTTCTTGGCGGCCGCCAGCGTCGAGACGGTCGTGGTCCACTGGTTGCGCATGCCGGTTGCCTCTTTGGACGCTGCCTCCGCAGCAGCGTAAGCCGCCTTGTAGTCTGCCTCGCTTGCCGCGCGCGCGGATGGCGCGAGGCTCATGAGCAGCAACATGGCCAAGGGAAGTGACCGCTTCATGGCCGCGCTCCCGGGCCCGAAATCGGCAGGCCGTTGGCGACGTAGGACAGGAAATACTCGACGTCGCGATATTCTTCCGCCTGCGGCTCCAGCGGGACCGCGCGGGTCTGGCTGTTGCAGGTGATGAAGCGGCGGCTGATCGTGCCCATGCCGTTCCATTCGGAGCGGTAGATCGGCATCGCGTTCAGAATGCCGAGCGCGGGCGCCAGGATCTCGGCGCGGATGCGCTGGCCCGGGCTCTGCACATGGCAGCTGGCGCAGGAAAAATTCAGCTGCCCGCGGCGGGTGTAGAAATAGCGCTTGCCGTTCTCGAACGCTTCGCGCGCACGGGGGTCATCGGGGATCTTGATGTCCATCGGCTTTCCGCGCGAGGTGAAGGCCATGTACGCCGTGAGCGAGGCCATCTCGTCCTTGACATAGGAGTAGGGCTGTTCGCCATTGGCCTCGCGGCAGCGGTTGAGCGCGAGCTCCAGCGTGACGACCTTGCCCTCCTTCGTGTCGAAATAGGGATAGTTCTGGCGAATGCCGATGCCGCCGTCGGGGAAGCAGTCGGCATATGTCTTGCCGTTCTTGAACGGCGTCGAAAACATCTCCTTGCCGGCGTCGAGCACAAACTCGTAGGGCGGGAATTCCTCCTTCTCCTGCCACTGCCGCCTCATGCCCTCGTTCATGGAATAAGGACCGTTGACGAAATCCTCATGCTTCACATCGGGAAACTTGTGGAAGAAGTAGTTCTGGAATGCCTTGGCGTCGGCGACGGGATCGATGTTGTCGGCCGCAACAACGCGCGGAGAGGTGAGCGCGAACGCGACGAGCGCTGCGCTGAGCGAAGACAGCAGGAGGGCGGTGCGGGCCTTCATCACGCGATCTTCGCGGTGGTCGTATCCGATCCACCCTTGTTGTCGGCCCAGGAGATCGTCAGATCGTCGCCCTTCCTGCCGCCCTTGAAGCTGAACTTGACGTAGGGGTCCTTGGAGATCGCGGTACCCCAGTTGGCGACGAAGACGTCCTTGCCGTTACATGCGAACTTCAGTTCTTGGATGTAGTGCGCCGGGATCAACTCGCCCTTGGCGTCCTTGACCAGGCCGGTATCCATGGGGTGCTGGATCAGCGTCTGCACCTCGGTGATGTCGCCGTTCGACGTTGCGCGGACGCGAATGCTGGATGCCATGATTGTTCTCCTTCGCGCCTCAGCCGCCGCAGCCGCCGACGGTGACCTTCACTTCCTTGGTCGCGCTGTAGAGCTTGCCGTCGGCTTCCACGATCGCGGTCACGTTGCTGGTCCTGGCCATCTTCAGGCGGTTGGCGACGGCGGGGATCGTGCCGTCGGGAAATTTGTAGGACGCCGCAAGTGCGTACGGATTCTCGGCGACGAAGAACGAGATCGAGGTGACCTTGTCCAGCGTCGTCGTCACCGACATCGGCACCACGCCGCCGTTTTCGGCGATCTCTGGCGCATCGAGCTTGACCTTGTCGGACGGCTCGGCGGTCCTGCCATAGAGCGCCTTGATCGCGTCGGCCTGGTTCTTCAGTTTGAACGCCTCTTCCGGATATTTGTCGTTGGCCGCGGCGTGCGCCGGCACGAATGCGAGATTGCCGAGGCCGATCAGTGCGACCGAGACGGCGCCCTGAAGGATCAGGCGCCGCGTCGGATGAGGGCCGGTGGTCGTCGTCATCAAAAGTCTCCTTGGCCGACCGTTACAGCGTCTGCAGGAAATCAACGATCGCGTTGATCTCCTGTTCGGTCAGGATTCGGTTGCGGCCGAACGGCGGCATCATGGTCTGCGGGTTGCGCTTGGTCTCGTCGAACAGGATCGCAACCAGCTCGTTACGATCGGGGTATCTGGTCTTGAGGTCCTTCAGCTCGGGGCCGATCGTGCCGGGCAGATCGCCACCCCTGATGACGTGGCAGGTCAGGCAATTGCCCTTGCTGCGGTCGAAGGCGAGTTTCTGGCCTTCGGCGACGGTCGACTGCGCCCATGCGGGGCGCGCGGCGAGGCCGGCGAGGACAACCAGCGCGAGGAGCAGGGCGGGCTTGCGAAAGGCGGTCAAGGCGTCGGTCCGAGTTGTCCGAAAAAGATAGTGTTCAAAAGCACAAAGGACATGCCCTGACAATCATGACTATGCAGGGCGCAAAATGGCGTTAATATCTTTCGCATTGCAACTGACGAGATGGATCGTTCATCAAGCCGGCTTTCTCCGGCGCTGTTTTTTGGGGCGTTTTGCCCTCGGCTTGCGTTTTGGTCTGCTTTCTCATTTTCCGGGGACGTGAATTGGCTGATTATGTCGTTGAATTTGGCAGGGACGGCGGGCGGGTCGAGCCTGACGGCCGTCTCGATGCACCGGCCTTCCATCGCAACCACGAACCGCTCTGGACGGCGCTCGAAAAGCATCTTGCCGGAAAGTCGGGCGACGTGGTCGAGGTCGGCAGTGGAACCGGCCAGCATGTGGTCCATTTCGCCCGCCACACGCCCGATCTGGTCTGGTGGCCGAGCGACCTCAACCAGCGCCATGTGAAGAGCATCGAGGCCTGGCGTGTGCATTCGGGCCTGACGAACATCCGCAGCCCCCTGCGGATCGACCTGTCCGATCCCGACTGGTGCGCGGAGATGAAGAGCGGGCAGGGGCCGACCGATCTCGCCGCCGTGTTCTGCGCCAATGTCATCCATATTGCGCCCTGGGCCGTGGCCGAGGGACTGTTCGCCGGCGCCGGCCGGTACTTGCGGTCCGACGGACAGCTGTTCCTCTACGGCCCGTTCAAGCGCGGCGGCAAGCACACCGCGTTGAGCAATGCCGTGTTCGATACGTCGCTGCGCGAAGGCAATCCCGAATGGGGTGTGCGCGACGCCGGCGACGTCGAGACCCTCGCGCGCGGCGTAGGGCTTCGTCTCATCGACACGATCGAGATGCCCGCGAACAATCTGACGCTGGTGTTTGCGCGCGGGTAGGCGCGAGGCCGTCAGGCCTCGCCCTCCTGCCAGCCGATCTTCTCCTTCAAGAACTGGAAGCCGAGCACCTGGAAGCCGGCGCGCTCCTTGTTGTCCTTGCCGTAGCCGTGGCCGCCGGCGGCGGGCTCGTAGAACCAGGCCTCGTAGCCCATGGCCTGGAGCTTGGCCGCCATCTTGCGTGCGTGGCCGGGATGGACGCGGTCGTCGCGCCGCGTGGTGGCGATCAGGATCGGCGGATAGGGCTGGCCGGGTTTGGCGTTGTGATAGGCGGAGTAGGTCTTCAGCCACTCCCACTCGTCCGGCTTGTCGGGGTCGCCATATTCCGCGATCCAGCTCGCACCCGCGAGCAGCTTGGTGTAGCGGCGCATGTCGATCAGCGGAATCGTGCAGAACAGCGCGCCGAATCGCTCCGGATAACGCACCAGCATGTTGGTGATGAGAATGCCGCCGTTCGATCCGCCCTGGGCGGCGATGCGCTTCGGCGTGGTCACGCCGCGGCGGACGAGATCGGCGGCAACGGCTGCGAAATCGTCATGCGACAGCCTCTTGCCGGCGTACCGGCCGGCATCGTGCCAGCGGGTGCCGAATTCGCCGCCGCCGCGCAAATTCGCCTGCACCGTCGTGCCGCCGCGCTCCAGCCAGAGCTTGCCGAGCGATGAATTGTATTGCGGCTTCACGGCGAGGCCGAAGCCGCCATAGGCGCTCATATAGACCGGTGCATCGCCTGACACGCCGGCGGGACCGGTCTGCACATAGGGAATGCGCTCGCCGTCGACAGAGATGGCCTCGTGCTGCGTCACTTTGAGGCCGTCGGCGTTGAAGATCTTCGGCGCCTGCTTGAGCACGACCGGGCTTTCGACGCCGCGTGCGAGCAGCATCAGCGAGGACGGCGTCAGCGGGTCCTGCACGTTGGCGAGCAGGTCGCCATTGCTCTCGGACTGATAATGATCGAATGGCCAGACGTCGACCACGCCGATCGCGGGCAGGCCGCGCAGCGTCTCGCGGCTCCAGCCGGTGGGAGTGGGCGTGCAGATCTCGAACACCGGCTGCAGCTCGTCGAGGATCGACAGCAGGAGCTTGCCGGCGGCCCAGGAAAATCCCTGAAGCGCGCGGCGTGGTCCGGGCTCGAACAGCACAGCGAAGTCGCGGTCGCCGGCGAGAAATGCCGAGAGCGAGATGCCGAGCACGCTGTCGGCCGCATGGGTTCGTCCGGCAACGGTCCATGGCTCTCGCAGCTTGATCGCGAACCAGTCGCGATGCGCCTGCATCCACACGCCGCTCGGGAGGTCGAGCCTGGTGAGCGTGCCGGCGGCGTCGCGAAGCCAGATCGCGAAATTGAAGAAGTCGAGCTGATCGATGATCCAGGCGCGCGGCGCCGCACCGCTGTCGTCGACGCCGCAATAAACGCGCATGCGGTCGGCACTGGTCTCGAAGATCACTTCCGCCTGCTCGACCGGCTGTCCGCGCCGCCACAGCCGGACCGTTCTGGCGTAGCCCGACGTCGTCACCATGCCTTCGCCATAGGCGCTGGAGAGCACGAGCGTATCCGGACCGAGCCAGTCGACACTGCCCTTCGCCTCCGGCAGGACAAAGCCGTCGCTGACGAAGCGCTTCGCTTCTGCGTCGAATTCGCGCAGCACGACCGCATCGCTGCCGCCGCGCGACAAGCTCAACATGACCCGCGAATATCCGGACCGCGAGGTGGTCCAATTGAGCAGCCAGTCTTCGCCTTCTCGCGCCGCAAGCTCGTCGACATCGAGGACGGTTTCCCAGGACGGCTCGGCTTTGCGGAATTCTGCAAGCGTGGTCCGCCGCCACAGGCCGCGCGGATGCTCTGCATCCTTCCAGGTGTTGTAAAGCAGGCCGCCGCTGCGGCTGACATAGGGAATGTTGTCGGGACGATCGAAGATCGCCGCGAGCAGGTCGCGGTCGCGTTCGAACGCCGCGCCGCCGAATTTGTCCAGCGTCAGGCGATTCTGCCGCTCGACGAATTCGAGCGCGCGGACGCCTTCGACCTCCTCCAGCCAGAGCCAGGGATCGTCGTCGGGAGCGCTGAGCGTAGGCCTGTCGTCGACGGACATGAACGAAACTCCCTGAAACGGCGGCGGGATAGGATTTGATCGAGCGCAAGCCGTCAAGAGCGCGGCCCGGTATCATCGGCCCGATTGCGTCACCGGCATGGCCTGCGCCCGTTTGCGCCGGTTGCCCGGCCCTTTCGGCCCCTCCATAGTGCCGGGAATCAACAAGGCCCCTTGGGCGGAAATGCCGATGCTAGACGTGACTTCAACCAGCGAGATCGCCAACGACGCCCGGGTGCGCGCCAACGTGGTGCGCCTCGCCGCCGCGCAGGCGCTGACCGGCGCCAATTCGGCGGTGATCTTTGCCACCGGCTCGATCGTCGGCGCCACGCTTGCGCCCGACATGTCGTTCGCGACCGTGCCGATCTCGATGTACGTGCTGGGGCTCGCCGCCGGTACGCTGCCGACCGGCGCGATCTCGCGCCGCTTCGGCCGCCGCGTGGCCTTCATCACCGGCACGGGCCTCGGCACGCTCACCGGTCTCACCGGCTCGTTCGCGATCCTGCACGGCTCGTTCGCGCTGTTTTGTCTCGCGACCTTCCTCGGCGGCCTCTACGGCTCGGTGGCGCAATCCTATCGCTTCGCCGCGGCCGACGGCGCCAGCGCGGCCTATCGGCCGAAAGCCGTGTCGTGGGTGATGGCGGGCGGCGTGTTCGCCGGCGTGCTCGGTCCGCAGCTCGTGCAATGGACCATGAACATCTGGTCGCCTTATCTGTTCGCCTTCAGCTTCCTGGTGCAGGCCGCGGTCGCATTGATCGCGATGGGCATCGTCGCAGGCGTCGACATGCCCAAGCCCGCACCCGCTGATCTGCATGGCGGACGACCGCTGCTGACGATCGTCACCCAGCCGCGCTTCATCGCCGCCGCACTCTGCGGCGTCATCTCCTATCCCATGATGAATCTGGTGATGACCTCGGCGCCGCTCGCCATGAAGATGTGCGGGCTGAGCCTGTCCGATTCCAATTTCGGCATTCAATGGCACATCGTCGCCATGTACGGGCCGAGCTTCTTCACGGGCGCGCTGATCTCCCGCTCCAGCGCACCGAAGATTGTTGCCGCCGGCCTGCTGCTGGAAGCCGGTGCCGCCACCATCGGTCTCTCCGGCATCACCGCGATGCATTTCTGGGCCACGCTGATCGTACTCGGCGTGGGCTGGAATTTCTCCTTCATCGGTGCGTCCGCCCTGGTGCTGGAGACGCACCGTCCGCAGGAGCGCAACAAGGTGCAGGCCTTCAACGATTTCCTGGTATTCGGGATGATGGCGGTCGGCTCGTTCTCATCGGGGCAGCTGCTTGCGAATTACGGCTGGTCCGCGGTGAACATGGTGGTGTTCCCGCCGGTCGCGATCGGCCTCGTCGCGCTCTCGCTGGCGTCCTGGGCCCGCCGCCGCAAGGCGCGACTCGAGGCTGCGATGGGCGAGTTCCCGGACGCGATTTGATGCATGGTCCGGGTGCAGCGGTTTCCCGACGATGTCACGCTCGAGAGGATGGCAGGAGGCTGTCAGCAACGTCGATAGTTCGATCGCTGTCGAAGTGATTTTCGGCAGCCGGGTTGTTACATGATGCTCGTCATCAACAGGCGGGCGTGAAGCGAAGCGCTCGCGGGGGAAACGAAGGACAAGCGCAAATGCTCGACAATCCCCGCACCACCGCGCCAATCGACGAAACCTCGCTCCGCTACGAAGGTTGGCGCATCGTCGCGGTCTGTTTCCTGCTCGCGACCTTCGGCTGGGGCCTCGGTTTCTACGGCCAGAGCGTCTATGTCGCCGAGCTGCAGCGCGCACGGGGCTGGCCGGCCTCGCTGATTTCGTCCGGCACGACCTTCTTCTATCTGTTCGGCGCGCTGCTGGTCGTCTTCGTCGGCGAGGCGGTCCGGAAATATGGCCCACGCATCTGCCTGATATCAGGCACGCTGGCGATGGCGGCAGCTAGCGTCGCAATCGGCGCGGTGCGCGAGCCCTGGCAGCTTTATCTGGCCGATGCCGTGCTCGCCTTCGGCTGGGCCGGCACGAGTCTGGCCATGATCACCAACACGATCAGCCTGTGGTTCGACCACAAGCGCGGCATGGCGATCAGCCTGGCGCTGAACGGCGCCAGCTTTGGCGGCATCGTCGGTGTGCCGCTATTGGTGACGCTGATCAGCCATACCGGCTTTGCCGGCGCGATGTATGCGGCCGCGAGCGCCATGCTGGCGCTGCTCGTGCCGGTGATCCTGCTGGTCGTCGGCCGGCCGCCCGATCTTCACGGCTGGCACGCGTCGGCCAAGGCGAAGCCGCAATCCTCGGCACAGATCCGTGCCTGGGCGCTGCGCGATGTCGGCTTCCTCACCGTGACGATTGCCTTCGCGCTGGTGCTGTTCGCGCAGGTCGGCTTCATCGTGCACCTGATCTCGTTCCTCGATCCCGTGATCGGGCGCGAGCGTGCCGCCGTGGCGGTCGCGGTGCTGACCGCGATGGCGGTGATCGGCCGCGTGCTGTTCTCGACGGTGATCGATCGCCTCAACCAGCGGCTGGCCTCGGCGCTGTCGTTCCTCAGCCAGGCGGCCGCGCTGTGCGTCGTGATCAATCTGCACAATGATTACGTGCTGATCGCGGCCTGCGCGGTGTTCGGCTTCTCCGTCGGCAACCTCATCACCCTGCCGTCGCTGATCGTGCAGCAGGAGTTCGACTCGGCCTCGTTTGGCGTGCTGATCAGCCTGAATACCGCGATCAACCAGGTGACCTACGCATTCGGCCCCGGCGTCGTGGGCTTCTTGCGCGATTGGTCGGGCGGATACGCGCTGCCGTTCTATCTGTGCATCGCGTTGGAGGTGCTGGCGGCGGCGTTGATCATGGTGCGGGGGAAGTCGCGAGCGAAGACGGCATAGAGCGCGACGGCGTTTCGATACGCTCCGTCATTGCGAGGAGCCCTCGCGACGAAGCAATCCAGTCTGCCTCGCAATGACGCGGAGAGAGCGGAGCCTAAATCTCCCGCTGCCTCAGCAACGCCTCCACGTCCAGCCGCTTCGTGAACATCGTGAGCTTCCCATCCGGCCCGACCGGCCACTGCTCGCGCGGCTTGTCCCAATATAGCTCCACGCCGTTCTGATCCGGATCGCGCAGATACAGTGCCTCGGACACGCCGTGGTCGCTGGCACCATCCAGCGCGATGCCTGCCGACAATACCCGGTGCAACGCATCCGCCAGCGTCGGGCGCGTCGGATAGAGGATCGCGGTGTGAAACAGCCCGGTCGTGCCGGGCGGCGGCGGCGAGCCGCCCTTGCTCTCCCAGGTGTTGAGCCCGATGTGGTGATGATAGCCGCCCGCCGAGATGAAGGCCGCACCGGAGCCCATGCGCTGCATAAGCTCGAATCCGAGCACGCCGCAATAGAAGCCGAGCGCGCGATCGAGATCGGCGACCTTGAGGTGAACGTGGCCGATCCTGGTGCCTGCGGCGACGGGTGATGATTGCGGCATGTGGCTGCTCCATGTCTGAACTCCAGATAATCCGGGCATCGGGACAGCGCTACTGCCTGGTCCCGAAACCCAGCGTTTCCGGATGCGAAGCTATGAAAGCTCCGGCACCTCGCCCTCCGGCAGCTCGAATTCAAATGTGTTCAGCGTCATCGACACCATCGTGTAGTAGCCGCACAGGCCGATCACCTCGACGACGCCGCGCTCGCTGAGCAGCTTCACTGCCTCATCGTAGAGACCCTTCTCGACGCCGTGGCCCTCATGCAGCGACTTTGCGAGGTCGTAGATCATCTTCCCCTTGGGATCGTCGAACTCGGGCGTGCGGCGATCGCGGATGGCGTCGATGATCTCCACCTTCATCCCGCCCGCGAGCGCGAGGCGCTTATGCGCATACCATTCGTAATGCGCGGTCCAGTGCCGCGCCGTCACCAGGATCGCGATCTCCGACAGCTTTGCCGGAAAGATCGTGTCGTAGCGCAGCACTTCGCCGAGCCGCGTGGCGTGACGGGCCATGTCGGGGCTGTTGAGCCAGGCCATCATCGGCGCCGGCGGCTTGCCGCGTTTGCCGGCAATCGACTCGTCATAGGTCTGCCGCTGACTCTCGTTCATTTCGCCAGGCGAAAGAAGTTTCAGGCGCATTCGCGTTTCCTCTTTGTTTTCAAGCACCATCGCGCCACGACTATAGCCGACAACGCGCCACGGAAGTGGTTGAATTCCGCGAGGGCTTGGCCCAGAGTCGTGTCCAACAAATCTGATGTGATTGATGGAAGCGACCATGAGCGAGACTGAAACCGCCGAACTCGAACAATTCCGCGTCGAGACGCGCGCCTGGCTGGAAGCGAACTGCCCGCCGGAGATGCGCAAGCCCGCGACCGCTGACACGGATGTGTTCTGGGGCGGACGCAATGCAAAATTCTCGTCCGAGCCGCAGCGCATCTGGTTCGAGCGCATGCGCGACAAGGGCTGGACCGTGCCTGATTGGCCTAGGGAATACGGCGGCGGCGGCCTCAGCGCCGCCGAGCACAAGGTGCTGCGTTCCGAGATGGCCAGGATGGGCGCGCGCCCGCCGCTGTCGAGCTTCGGCATCTGGATGCTCGGACCGGCGTTGCTGAAGTACGGCAACGAGGCACAGAAGAAGGAGCATCTGCCGAAAATCGCAGCGGGCCTGATCCGCTGGTGCCAGGGCTATTCCGAGCCGAACGCCGGCTCCGATCTCGCCTCGCTGCAGACCCGCGCCGAGAGCGATGGCGACGAATTCGTCATCACGGGGTCGAAGATCTGGACGTCCTACGCCAACTACGCCGACTGGATCTTCTGCCTCGTCCGCACCGATCCCGCGGCGAAGAAGCACGACGGCATCAGCTTCATTTTGTTCGACATGACCTCGAAGGGCGTGACGACCAAGCCGATCCTTCTGATCTCGGGCTATTCGCCATTCTGCGAGACGTTCTTCGACGGCGTCCGCGTGCCGAAGTCGCACGTGGTCGGAACCGTCAACCGCGGCTGGGACGTCGCAAAGTATCTGCTCCAGCACGAGCGCGCGATGATCTCGGGCATGGGCGAGCGCGGCGTCGGCCGTCCGCTCGGCCAGATCGCGGCCGACTCGGTCGGCTCGGATGCACAGGGCAGGCTCGACGATTCCATGCTGCGCGGCCAGATCGCGAGCTTCGACGTCGACGAGGCCGCGCTTGCGGCCTGCGCCGAGCGCGCGGTCGATCTCGCCAAGGCAGGTCAGGCGCATCCGGCGTTCTCGTCGGCGATGAAATATTACGGCACCGAGCTCAACAAGCGCCGCTATGAAATCCTGATGTCGGCCGGCGGCGTCGATGCGCTGGAGTGGGAGAGCGAGCGCTCGCGGCAGGGCGCCCGCCCGCGCGCCTGGCTGCGCACCAAGGCCAACTCGATCGAGGGCGGTACGACGGAGGTGATGCTCGGCATCGTCGCCAAGCGCATCCTGGATCTGCCGGGGGCGTGAGCCGACCTCTCTCACCACGTCATTCCGGGGCGCGACGTAGTCGCTAGCCCGGAATCCATGATCCCGATCGTGGTTATGGATTCCGGACCTGCCCCTTCGGGCCATCCCGGACTGACGAAGACAATTGGATTTCGAATCGGAAACACGCACATGGCTCTCGTCCTCACCGAAGAACAATCGATGCTCCGCGACAGCGCGCGCGGGCTGATCAGCGACAAGGCGCCGGTGTCGCACCTGCGCAGCTTGCGCGATAGCAAGGATCCCACCGGCTTCTCCAAGGAGCTGTGGCACTCCTTCGCCGAGATGGGCTTTGCCGGCCTCCTGGTGCCGGAAGAGTTCGGCGGCAGCGGTCTCGGCTTCATGGAGGCCGGTGTCGTCATGGAGGAGATCGGCCGCACCTTGATGCCGTCGCCGTTTCTCGCCACCTCCGTGGTCGCGGCCTCGGCGCTGAACCGCGGCGGCAATGCCGCGCAGAAGTCGGAATACCTGCCGAAGATCTCCAACGGCTCGCTGCTCGCAACGCTCGCGGTGGACGAGGGCGCAAAGCATCGTCCGCTCCAGACCAATTTGCAGGCAGTGCGCGCCGGCAATGGTTTCAAGCTGTCGGGCGCCAAGGCGCTGGTCGTCGACGGCCATGTCGCCGATCTCTTCATCGTCGCCGCGCGCACGGCTGGCTCCGCCGGTGGGCGCGACGGGCTGACGCTGTTCCTGGTCGATCCCAAGGCCAGGGGCGTTGCGATCGAGCGCACGGTCATGGTCGACGCGCACAATGCGGCGCGGATCGAGCTTGCGAACGTCGAGGTCAATGCCGACAGCGTGCTCGGCGAGGTCGACCAGGGCGCCGCTTTGCTCGACGGCGTGCTCGACATCGGCCGCGGCGCGATCGCCGCCGAAATGGTGGGCCTCAGCGACGAGGTCTTCAACCGCACCGTCGAGTACCTCAAGAACAGAAAACAGTTCGGCAAGCTGATCGGCGAATTCCAGGCGCTGCAGCACCGCGCGGCCGAGCTCTATGTCGACATCGAGATCACCCGCGCCGCCACCATGAAGGCGCTGCAGGCGCTGGATGCCGACGTCGCCAAGGCCGCTTCAAGCGTCGCAGTCGCCAAGGCCCGCGCCGGCACCACCGCCACCCGCGCGGTGCAGGAAGGCGTGCAGATGCATGGCGGCATGGGCATGACCGACCAGTTCGACATCGGCTTCTTCATGAAGCGCGCACGCGTGTGCGAGGAGCTGTTCGGCGACGCCAACTACCACACCGAGCAGCTCGCGCGGGCGCGCGGGTATTGAGGCGGGCTGAGGCGCGAAGGGCGTGCCTCATGTGCGATGACGGTTGAGGGTGTGGAGGGCGCCTACTCCAAACTCGTCATTGCGAGCGAAGCGAAGCAATCCAGACCGTCTTCGTGGAAAGACTCTGGATTGCTTCGCTACGCTCGCAATGACGGCGGTTAGACTTTCTTACCTCATCGGCGGCGCGTACTGCACGCCGCCCGCATTCCACAGCTGGTTCATGCCGCGCGGGATCTTGAGCTGCGACTTCGCGCCGATGTTGCGCTCGTACATCTCGCCGTAATTGCCGACGTGGCGGATGATGCGCACGGCCCAGTCCTTGGTGAGGCCGAGCTGTTCGCCGTAATTGCCCTCGGTACCGACCAGCCGCATCACTTCCGGCTTCTTCGACTTCAGCGCTTCGTCGATGTTCTGCGACGTGACGCCGAGTTCTTCCGCGTTGATCATGGCGTAGAGCGTCCACTTCACGATCATCATCCAGTCGTCGTCGCGCTGGCGCACGACGGGGGCCAGCGGTTCCTTGGAGATCACGTCGGGCAGGATCATGTGATCGCCGGGTTTCGACAGGTTCAACCGCAGCGCATAGAGCTGGGAGACGTCGGCGGTGAGCGTGTCGCATTTGCCGGTGTCGTAGGCCTTCACCACGTCGTCCAGCTTGTCGAACTTCATCAGCTCATACTTCATGTTGTTGGCTTTGAAGTAGTCGGCGAGGTTGAGCAGCGTGGTGGTACCGGACTGAACGCAGACCTTGCTGTCGGCGAGATCGAGCGACGTCTCCTTGTTGCGGGAGCGCGGCACCATGAAGCCTTCGCCGTCGTAATAGGCGACCGCCGGGAAATAGAGATCGTATTGGAGCTCGCGCGACAAGCTCCAGGTCGAGTTGCGCGAGAGGATATCGACCTTGCGGCTCTGCAATTCCTTGAAGCGCTCGCTGGCGTCGAGCGGAATGAACTTCGCCTTGTTCGGGTCGTCGAAGATTGCGGAGGCCACCGCGCGGCAGAAATCGACGTCAAAGCCGGTCCAGTTGCCCTTGTCGTCGGGGATCGAGAAGCCCGGCAGGCCCTTGTTGACGCCACACAGCACTTCACCGCGACGCACGGTGCGCTTCAGCGTGCGGGTGTCGTAGAACTCGTAGGTGATGGCCAAGGCGGCGACCAGCACGGCGACCGCGAGCCCGATCAGCAGGCCGCCTCGAAATGTGCGCATCATGTTGCTCTCTCGAAAAAATCGGGAAAAGGAATTCTGGAAGAGGCGGGTCACACGATCCCAAGGGGATTGCAGGAGATCGTGTGCGAACGGCAGGCTTAGAGTTCAGGCTTCTGCCTGATGACGACCTTGGTCCCGACAGGGACGCGATCGTAGAGATCGGCGACGTCGTTGTTGACCAGACGGAAGCAGCCCGAGGACACCTTGGTGCCGATCGTGTCAGGGCGGTTGGTGCCGTGGATGCGATAGACCGTGGTGCCCAGATACATGGCGCGGGCGCCGAGCGGATTGCCCGGCCCGCCGGCCATGAAGCGCGGCAGGTAAGGCTGGCGCTGGATCATTTCCGGTGGCGGCGTCCAGTCCGGCCATTCCTTCTTGTTGGTGATCTGCACCAGGCCCTGCCACTGGAAGCCGTCGCGGCCGACGCCGATGCCGTAGCGGATCGCGCGCCCGCCGGGCTGGATCAGATAGAGGTGACGCTCGGCGGTCGAGATGATGATGGTGCCCGGCGGTTCGGTCGTGCGGTAGTACACGACCTGCTTCTGCCATTCCGGATCGAGCTGGTAGCTGTCGTCGGCGATCAGGCCGGGCTCGTCGCCGCGGTCCGGCTGCTGGGCGTAGGCTTGCGGCGCGGACAGGATCAGCCCCATCGCAGCCAACAATGTCCCGGTCAGGCGACGAAAATCCGTCATTTCAAAGCTCTCCCCGCTGCCACAGCGCAAATCGTCAGGAACCATCTGAACTCAGGGGCAGCTTCGTGGCAAGTTAAAGGCACGCCCGGTTGATATGTCACGAGAATGCTTTGGTTTTTTGACGCGGATCAACACCATGAACAGGGTGGGGTGGCGCGAAAAGCCGCATCGGTCATCTCGCGTCTGGGTAGAAGTGCCTAGATTTGGTTGGCCTTCGCCCCGATCCCGAGCCGCTGGACGATCTCGGCGCCGACCGCGCGGGCCTCGTTGCGCGAGCCGATCCGGGGGCTACGAAACCGTCGTCCGGACTGCAGGCGGATCGTCACGATGCAATGCTCGTCCTCCGACCGGCCGCGACGCTCGACCGTGATCGCTTTCACGTCGGGCCCATCGATATAGTCCTCACGCGGCTGGCCATTGCCCCAAAGGCGTTCGACGCGAATATCGCCCTCGCGGATGACCCAGAACGCGCCGGTGACGAGATTGGCAAATCGGTAGACGCCGAACGCGGCGACCACGCCAAGCGGCAGCAGCGTGTAGTCGATCCATTGGGGCGGCAAGCCACGCCAGAGCCTGTAGGCATAGGGTGCGACACTCAGCGCGACGGCGATCAACGCCGCGATCCTGATGTCCCTCTGGGAGAACGGCTCGACGGGTTCGCCAAGACGCATCTCGGGATTGCTGGCATCGAGCGGATTGACGGGCGCCTCGACGTCGGGGACGTCGAACTGTGCCGAGATCCGCGCCACGGTCTCATGCACATGGGTGACGTCGGAGAGCGGCGGAGAGGTCAGGTGTTCGCCCGAGGCCAGCGTGAAGGCGAGCTGGAAGCGGGCTTTGGCGGTTTTGCTGCCGGGAACCTGAAGTCTCGTGATGTCGTCTTTCGCGACGATTCGCGTCCGGAGTTTCCCGAACGGACGCTGTCGTCCGATCAGGATCTCGTCCGGCGTGATGATCCACACCACCGCCGGCGTCAGCATGACCGCGCTGACGAACGCCGCACCCGCCAGCAGCGCGACCACGGAGATGGTCACCTCCAGGACATCGTGGGTGAACAGCCCCGGCGTGAAGCAGAGCGCAACGGCCGCCGCAGAGCCGGCCACGACAAGCCGCTGCGCGATCGAGGAGCCTTCGCGAAGGCGGATGTCGTTGCTGGTGGTCGCGTCGTTCATTGCGGCGGCTGATTTGGTGGCTGCGAAACTCCACGGACGGGTCCGTGGAGTCAAGCCGCATCACATGGCCGCGGCATGCGGCATCAGCTGCTGGCGTTCAGTAGCTTCGCCACGGTGCGATCGATCTCGTCGTAGCGGCCCTCGCCTTCGTGCTGGAACACGATCTTGCCGGTCTGGTCGATCAGATATTGCGCCGGCCAATATTGGTTGCGGTAGGCATCCCAGGTTTTGGAATCATTGTCCTGCGCCACCGGATAGGTGATGCCGTGGCGCTTCAGCGCCGCCTGGACGTTGGAGGCTGAGCGCTCGAACGGGAATTCGGGCGTGTGCACGCCGACCACGACCAGGCCCTTGTCCTTGTATTTTGCATAGAGTTCGGTGACGTGCGGCAGCGTGTTGACGCAGTTGACGCAGCCGTAGGTCCAGAAATCGACCAGCACGACCTTGCCGCGGAGATCGGCGATGTTGAGCGGCTTCGAGTTGAACCAGTTGCTGATGCCGGCGAAGTCGGGCGCGGTCACCGCCTGGCTCGCGGCCGCGATCTTGACCGGCGCTGCGGGCGCGGCCTCGTCGCAGATGCCGGGGATGACGGCACCGGTCACGGCGAAACCGATCAGGGCGGCGGAGACGGCGAGCAGCTTGAAGGTCATGGTCTTGTTCTCCGTTGAGAGGTGAGGCGATCACAGGCCGATCTGGCCGGTGGGATAGAAGCCGGTGAGCCACGCCACGATCAGCGTGTCGTATTGGAAGTAGGCGGCGAGCGCGAAGGCGATCACGACCACGCCGACCCCCTGCTGCAGCCGCGGCGAGATACGGGCGAGGCTGCGCACGCGCGTGGTCGCGGCCTGTCCGCCATAGGCGATCGCCAGCATCGGGATCGCCGCGCCGATCGCGTAGGCGACCAGCAGCGTGCCGGCCCAGGCGAGGTTCTTCGAGGTCGCGACCAGCGTCAGGATCGAGCCGAGCACGGGACCGGCGCAGGGCGTCCAGACCAGGCCGAGCGTGGTGCCGAGCACGAGTCCGCCCAGCGCGCCCTCGCGCTGCGCGCCGCCGCCCAAATTGAGCCAGCCATTGAGCCGGAGCGACAGCCATTCGAACGGTGTTGGCCACAGCATCAACAGGCCGAAGCCGAGCAGCAGGATCGCCGCCGCCTCGCGCAGCACATTCGGATCGAAATCGAAGGCCCGCGTCAGCGCGCCGAGCAGCAAAGCGACGGCGGAAAAGGAAACGACGAAGCCAAGCGCGATCATCGCGGGCCGCAGCTGCGACGAGCGCCCGATCGAGGCGCCGAGCAGGATCGGCAGCATCGGCAACGTGCAGGGTGCGGCGATGGTGAGGATGCCGGCGAGGATGGCGAAGAGCAATTCGAGCATGGGGCACTCGTGATGGAAGTCACGAGGGCAGTTCGGAATGGGGATGCCGGACGTTACGCGCCGTCACGCGCTCGTGACGGGGGCGCTGCTCCCATCCCCAAATACAAAACGACCCGGAGGGGGGCATCCCGTCCGGGTCGCTGGAGGTCCTGGGAGGTTTAAGCAAAAACCGTATGTGAGCTTTATAGGGACGAAGTTTTTCCGCCTGATGTTGTGCTTTGTTTCATTTGTTTCGTCGGCGGTAACGCTTTGGTGTCCCGGGACGGGGCCGGAGGTCCGGTCCTATCCCATTGAAATATCTGACCTTAGGCGGCGAAACGGTCGACGCCGCAATTCTTAAGCAGATCGGCGAGCTGCTTGCGGGCGTAGAACATCCGCGTCTTCACCGTGCTCTGGGGGATGCCGATGATCCGTCCGACCTCCTCCACCGACTTCTCGTGGTAGTAGACGAGGGTGATGATCTCGCGATGCGCGGGCGACAGTTTCTGGACGCAGGCGCGCAGGATGGCGCTGGTGTCGCTGCGGTCGAGCGAGGCCTCGGGCGTATCGGATCCATCCGGAATTTCGCGCACGTCTTCCTGGTCGATGTCCTCGAAGCGGCGCTGGCGCATCGCGGTGAGCGCCTTGAAGCGGGCGATCGAGAGCAGCCAGGTCGAGACCTGCGAGCGGCCCTGAAACTGGCCGGCGGTGCGCCACACGTCCAGGAACACCTGGCTGACCAGGTCTTCCGCCGTGGTGGCGTCACGCACGATGCGTAGGATGAAGCGGTAGACCCGCACATTGTGACGGCAATAGAGGATGTGCATGGCCGTCCGGTTGCCGTCGGCAATGCTTTCGAGAAGCATGTCGTCCGAGGTCGCCTGAGCGGCAATGATGCCCTGGCTGGCTTGGGCGTTGATGGCGATGACGTTCGGCATGGACTTGGCTCCCCGGTGCGCCGCAACCGAGCGGCGTTTCCTTGGACCAAAGTGTTAATGAGCCAACGTTTCGGGACGTCTGCACGAAAAGGGGAAAATGGTTTCGTGCGTCGCCAAATTGTTTCGTCGGAGGGGGCGCGACGAAACATTCGGACCGGAAAAGCGTGGAATTTCAATGTGCGGAAAATACGGGACTGCTGATTTGGACGAGCAGGAACGATTTTCCGGGGCTTGCGTTTGGTCGCACCGCATACGCTTCCGTCGACCTGGCCTTCGTCGGGGCGACCGCGGAGGCGATGCTAAGCCTTCTCGCCCGCGGGCGAGAACAGATAGCCGCCGCCGCGGATGGTGCGGATCACGGCAGGCTTGGTCGGGTCGGGCTCGATCTTGCGGCGGATGCGCATGATGCGCAGGTCCACGGCGCGGTCGAAGGCTTCGGCGTCGCGCGCATTGGCCAATTCCAGGAGGCGCTCGCGCGACAGCACGCGCTTCGGATTGGCCGCGAACACCTTGAGCAGCCCGAATTCGGATGCGGTGAGCGGATGCTCGTTGCCCTCGTCGTCGCGCAGGGCCTGGGCTTCGAGGTCGAGCCATTTGGTGCCGAAGCGCACCAATTGATCCTTGTCCGATTTCGCCGGCGCCGCGTCGGACCCCGCTGATTTCACCGGCGCGCTTCGCCGTAAGACGGAGCGGATGCGCGCCATCAGCTCGCGCAGCTCGCAGGGTTTTGCGACGTAGTCGTCGGCGCCGAGCTCGAGGCCGACGACGCGGTCGATCGGGCTCGCCGTCGCCGTGAGCATGATCACGGGCACGTTGATGCGGCTCTTGAGGTCGCGGATGATCGACAGCCCGTCTTCCTCGGGCATGTTGAGGTCGAGCACGACGAGGTCGGGCATGCCGCCGTCGATCGCGGCGCGCAGGGCCTTGCCGCCGTCGCACAGCGTCACGGTGAAGCCGTGCATCTTGAGGTAATCGCCGACCATCTCCCGGGCCGGGGCCTCGTCGTCGACGATCATGATGTGCTGGCTTTGTGTCATGTCACTCGGATCTCGATACTCGAATCACGGCATCTCGGTCGCGGGCAGGGTGATGGTGAAGGTCGAGCCCTTGCCGGGGCCGTCGCTGTCGGCGGTTACCTCGCCGCCATGCATGTCGATAATACGCTTGACGATGGACAACCCAAGCCCCGTGGAGCTCTCGCCAGCCGTCGGTTTTGCGGATAGCCGCTGGAATCGGCCGAACAGGCGGCCGAGATCCTCCGGCGACAGGCCGGCGCCCTCGTCGCTGACCTTGATGATGGTGTCGTGGCCTTCGTGGATGACCGCCACGGCGATCCTGCCGGCGATCGGCGAATATTTGATGGCGTTGCTGATCAGGTTGTCGATCGCCTCGCGGATGCGGTCGGTGTCGCACATGGTGACGATGTTGGCCGGCGCGGTGACGCTGATCGCCTGCTGCTTGTTGACCGCGAGCGGCTGGTTCGCCTCGGCGACCTCCTTCACCAGCGCGGCGACGTCGACCGGCTCGCGGCGGATGGTGATGTCGAAGGCATCCGCCATCGCGTCCGAGATCAGATGGTCGACCATCGTGGTCAGGCGCTTGGTGGCGTCGCGGATGTGATCGACCTGGGCGACCACGCCGCTTGCGGACGCGCCGGTCGAGATCAGCTCCTTCAGCATCTCGGTGCGGCCGAGGATGACGCCGAGCGGGTTCTTCAGATCGTGGGCGACGGTGCCGAGAATCTCGTTCTTGAAGCCGTTGGCGCGTTGCAGCCGCAGCCATTGCGCCGAGAGGCGGCGGTTGGCCTGCATCAAGGCGCGGGTGCGCTGGGCGACGCGGTCTTCCAGCTGCGTGTTGGCGTCCTGGAGCTGCTGATAGAGGATGACGTTGTCGAACGCGATCGAGAGCCTGGAGGAGAAGATCTCCACCAATGAACGATCGGTCTCGGACAGCTCGCGTTCGGCCTGCAGCAGCACCACGACCTCGCGGCCCGATCCGGTGCGCAGATAGATCACGCTGCGATGGTCGGCGAATTCGTTCTTGCGGCCCTGGAACGCGGCCTCCACCATCGCGCGCAAATCGGGATCGAGCGCCTTGGACGAGGTCGTGCCGATGAAGCGGCTGTAGCAGCCGCTGCCGGCGAGCACGGAGAGCTCGGGGTCGACGCCGCCATTGTCGCGCAGAACGAGGATGCCGGCGCAATCGGCATTGAGCAGCGAGGCGAGCTGGGTCAGCACGCCCTCGGCGAGCCGCTGCATCGACTTGAAGTCGTACAGCGTCGAGGCCGCGTCGATGATGATCTCGAGCCCGCGCCGCGTCTGCACCATGCGCTCGAGCTGCTGGTAGGAGCGCAGCGCCGCGGTCAGCGAGGTGAACAGCTTGTCGGCCGTGAGCTCGGTCTTGGCCTTGTAGTCGTTGATGTCGTACTGCACGATCACGCGCCGCTCCGGCGCCTGGCCGGGCTGGCCGGTGCGCAGGATGATGCGCACGGTCTCGTTCTTGAGCACGTTGCGGATGTATTCGACCAGCTCGAGGCCGGCGACGTCGGTCTCCATGATGACGTCGAGCAGCACCGCGGCGATGTCGCCGTGCTCGGCCATCAGCTTGCGGCCTTCCGCCGCGGAATGGGCGGAGAGGATCTCCAGGCTCTGGCCGTTCAAGCTGTAGTCCGAGAGCGCAAAGCGCGTGCCGTCATGCACGGCCGGATCGTCGTCGATGACGGCGATCTTCCATCTCCGGGCGTCCATATCCTCCGACGCGGTACCGGTGTCGTCGATCAGGTGGAGGACATCGTCCTGTTCGGCCATTGGGAAGTCCCGTCGCTTTCTGTGCTTTGCGCGCCGCCCTTGGCGATCCGCGGCATGATAATCCGAAAAGTAGTGCCTTGTCCCAGCTTGGATTCCAGCATCATCCGCCCGCCCAGCTGCTGGGTGACGAGGTTATAGACGATATGCAAGCCCAGTCCCGTGCCACCTTCATTGCGCCGGGTGGTAAAGAATGGGTCAAAGGCCTGGCGCTGCACGTCCGGGGTCATGCCGGCCCCGTCATCGGCGAAGATGATCTCGATGTCGTCGGTACCGCGCGGCCGGGCCGAGATCGTGATGGTGCCGGCGCGGCCGTCGGCGAAGGCGTGGTTGGCGGCGTTGAGGAAGAGGTTGGTCAGGATCTGGCCGTAGGAGCCGGGATAGCCGTCGAGCAGCAGCCCCTCGGGCACATCGACCTGGAGCGTGGTCGGCGAGCGCTTCAGCACGGGCCGCAGGCTCGCGATGATCTGGTCGGTGGCTTCGCTCAACGAGAACTGCCGCCGCTCGGCGTGGGAGCGGTCGACCGCGACCTGCTTGAACGACTGGATCAGTTCGCCGGCGCGGGTGAGGTTGGCGACAAGCTGCTGCGAGGCGTCGCGCGAGGACTGCACGAACTCGTCCAGCTGCGAGCGGCGAAGGCCTCCGTCGCCCCTGAGCTGGGCCTCGAAGATCTCGCTGCGCCTCGCAAAACTCGAGGCCACAGTCAGGCTGATGCCGATGGGGTTGTTGACCTCGTGCGCGACGCCGGCGACGAGGCCGCCGAGGGCGGCGAGCCGCTCGGCGTCGATCAGATTCTGCTGCGCGGTGTTGAGCTCCAGCAGGGCGCTCTCGGCCTTTTCCTTCGACGCGCGCAGCTCGTCCTCGGTCTGGCGCTTCGCGATCGCGTTCTCGCGGAACACCTCCACCGCGCGCGCCATGGCGCCGACCTCGTCGCGCGCCCTGGTGCCCTGCACCTCGCGGCCGAGATCGCCGAGCGTGATCGCGCGCATCGCCGCCATGATCTGCTGCAACGGCAGCCGGATCGACAGCGCGATCAGCACGCCGGCGGAGAGGATGATGCCGAGGAAGATCACCGCAATGGAGAGAACGCGGCGAGAAATCGCCCCCAGCGTGCGGTCGAACGTCTCCTGCGCCTTCTGCTCGCGCCGGCGCATTTTGGTCGAGAGATCGTCGATGGCGCCGATCGCCTCGGCCTGGCTGGCGTCGATGGTGTTGCGCAGCAGCTCGGTGCGGTTGGTCAGCTGCTCCGAGAGTTTTGCGAAGCCCTCCTGCAGCGCCGTGGTGCGGGTCGCGAGCTTTTGCAGCGCCATGCGCTGCAGGTCGTTGTCGGCAAGATCGATCATGACGGGAATCGTCTTTTCGATCGTCTCGGTGTGGCGTCGCGCGTCGTCGGCCGCGGCCACCGACTGCGACAGGTAATAGGAATTGGCCGCGACAAGCATCGCGGTGAAGGCCTCGCGCGACTTGCCGAGCGAGGGCCAGATCAGCGCGTCGCGATGGCCGGTGGCGCCCTCGATGATGGAGTACAGGCCCGCCATGTCCTTGGCCGGGCCCTGCACCTGCTCCTCGTAGGTCTTGGCGATGGTGGCCTGCACGGTGCGCAGCTCGCCGAAGCCGTTGAGGAAGCGGTCGGTGGTGCGCTCCAGCTCCTCGACCGATCCCGACAGCATCGGGTCCTTGGCGGCGCGGTCGGTCAGCGTGCCCAGCACGGCTTCGCGCAGCAGCAGGATCTCGGCGAACAGGTCCGGGCTCGGCTGGTTGATGTAGCGGTGGATCAGGTTCTGGAGCCGTCCGGTCTCGCTTTCGAGCAGCGCCAGGATCCGGTCGGATTCGCGCACCTGGCGGACGTCGTCCCAGGCCGAGCCCAGCACCTGCGCGCCGTTCCAGATCATCGCCGCCAGCACGATCACCACGGCCGAGTTCAACGCCGCGATCGACAGGATTCGCCAGCGGATCGGCACCGCCCGCAGCGCGCCGACGAGGCGCGCGCGCATCCGCCCGATCGGGCCGGGCGGCCGCTCTGCGATCTCGCTGGTGCCTGGCGCGATCAAGCGGCCTCACTCCACCTTGCGAATGCGTTCGATCAGCGCGGCCGCGGCGGGATCCTGCGCCGCCTTGGCGTAGATCGGCGCCATCGCATCCTCGAACGGCTTGCGGTCGATGTCCTTGATCACGGAGATGCCGGCGGCCTCCGCCTTGTGCTGCGACTGCTCCTCGAGGTCGCGCCACTTCTCGCGCATGAACCGGCTGGAGCGCTGCGCGGCTTCCCTGAAGATGGTCTGGTCCCCGGCCGACAGGCTGCGCCAGGCCTTGAGCGAGATCACCAGCACTTCCGGGCTCATGGTGTGCTCGGTGAGGGTGTAGTAGCCGGCATATTTGTAATGGTCTGTCGTCACGAAGGATGGCCAGTTGTTCTCGGCGCCGTCGATCAGATGGGTCGCGAGCCCCGTCAGCACCTGCCCATAGGGCAACTCGACCGGCTCGGCGCCGAGCGCGCGGATCATCTCGCTCATCAACTCCGATTGCTGCACCCGGATCCGCAATCCCTTGAGGTCGGCGAGGCTCTTCACCGGGCGGACGGAGTTGTAGATCGAGCGTGCCCCGGAATCGTAGAAGGCGAGCCCGACGAAGCCGTAGGGCTCGAAGCTGTTCAGAATCTCGTTGCCGATAGGCCCGTCCAGCACCTTCTGCATGTGCTCGATGGACCGGAACAGGAACGGCATGGCGAGCACGTTCATCGCCGGGACGAAATTGCCGATCAGGGCCACGTTGGTCCGGTTGAGGTCGATTGCCCCGGCGCGGGTCTGCTCGATCGTCTCCTTCTCCTCACCGAGCTGGCGGGAGTGAAACACCTTGACCTCGTGGCGGCCGCCGGTGCGCTCGGCGATCAGGGCGCCCATGTAGCGCAGCGCCTGGACGGTCGGGTAGTCCTCGGCCTGGGTGTCGGCGGCGCGGAATTCGCGCGCAGCGGCGCTCGTCGCACAGATGGCGACCAATAGCGCGACGAAAATCACCCCGGTCCGTGAGAGTTCGGCACGGTTTAACACTGGCACACTCAACCCCTCGGAGATGGAGTCTATGGCGGGATAAAAAGGTTCAATGCAATCTACCAGATGGTAGAGGGAAGGCCATCCCGCCCCCGTCCTTGGGCCGGCCGGGCGATTGTGCGCCGCCGTTCGCCTTCATTCCCGGTTGAAACCGCCTGTGCTGCGCCTTAAGCAGGATGCGGTCGCCTTTTGCCGCTTGATCCGGGAAGAGCCATCGTGACTTCAGCTTTGCGCCTTTTGCAGGTCGCCGCCGCCACCTTGGCCCTCGCCTCGATCTGCGAGGCGCGCGCGACCACCGAGATCGCCTGGTGGCACGCCATGTCCGGCGAACTCGGCAAGCAGCTCGAAAAGCTCGCCTCCGATTTCAACGCCTCGCAGTCGGATTACCGCGTCGTGCCCGCTTACAAGGGCAGCTACACCGAGACGGTGACGGCCGCGATCTTTGCCTTCCGCTCGCGCAGCCAGCCCGCGATCGTCCAGGTCAACGAGGTCGCCACCGCCACCATGACCGCGGCCAAGGGCGCGATCTATCCGGTCTACAGCATGATGCGCGACATGGGCGAGCCGTTCTCGCTCAACGATTATCTGCCGGCGGTCTCCGGCTATTACACCGATGCCGCGGGCAATCTGCTGTCGTTCCCGTTCAACTCGTCGACGCCGATCCTCTACTACAACAAGACCATGTTTCGCGACGCCGGCCTCGATCCGGAGGCGCCGCCGAAGACCTGGCCCGAACTCGGCGCCGCTGCAAAACGCCTGCGCGAGCGCGGCGCGGTCTGCGGCTTCACCACGTCGTGGCCGTCGTGGATTCACGTCGAGAATTTTTCGGCGTTTCACAATCTGCCGCTGGCGACCCGGGCCAACGGCTTTGCGGGCCTCGATGCGGAGCTGACCATCAACAATCCGGTCGTGGTCAAGCACATCGCCCAGCTCGCCGAATGGCAGAAGACGAAGATCTTCGATTATAGCGGCCGTGGGCAGTCGGCCGAGCCGCGCTTCCAGAACGGTGAATGCGGCATCTTCATCGGCTCCTCGGCGACGCGTGCCGACATCAAGGCCAATTCGAAATTCGAGATCGGCTACGGCATGATGCCGTACTGGCCCGACGTGAAGGGCGCGCCGCAGAATTCCATCATCGGCGGCGCCACGCTGTGGGTGCTGCGCGACCGGCCGCGCGACGAATACAAGGGCGTGGCGCGGTTCTTCGCCTATCTGTCGCAGCCCGGCGTTCAGGCCGCCTGGCACCAGAACACCGGCTACCTGCCTGTTACCCGCGCCGCCTTCGAGCTGACGCGCGCGCAAGGATTCTACGAACGCATCCCCGGCTCGGCGATCTCGTTCGAGGAGATCACGCTGCATCCGCCGACCGAGAATTCGAAGGGCATCCGGCTCGGCTCCTTCAACCTGATCCGCGGCGCGATCGAGGAAGAGCTCGAGCAGGCCTTTGCCGGCCAGAAGAGCGCGCAAGCCGCGCTCGATACCGCGGTCGAGCGCGGCAACAAGCTGCTGCGCCAGTTCGAGCGCGCCAGCCCGGAACGCTAGAAGCGGCGCTGATCTGCCGAGCGTGCACACGAAGCGCGACCTGCGTTGGCGGGGCATGTGACCGGCCGCTGCTCAACCACAGATGTGTGTGCGAGTTCACACGCAACGCGCCGGGTCCCTGCAATAATCCTGGCCGCGTCACGCCCCGTCTGCGGCAACGCACGTCGCCGTTGGCGCCAGTGACCTTGCGGTTGTTCTTCATTCATCGTTTTCGAAAAGCTGTATTGGAGGCTATCGATGCCCTGTTCATGCTTCATCATCCCGAACGACGTTCTGACCAGGCTCTCCCAGGACAAGAAGCTCGCGGCTCCGCTACGCAAGCGGATGGTCGACACCGTCCAGATCAGTCACGAGCTGCGCGAATTGCGGACGCAGGCTGCGAGGTTCACCAGCGTGGCCGCGACGCACGCCGGTGGGCTGGTGACGCTTGCCGCGGCACCGTCCGTCACGGTCTACGATTGCAAGCATACGCAGACGCTGCCGGGTACGCCCGTTCCGAGGCCGAAGACGTCGTCCGATGCGTCCGTCAAGCGCGCCTTCAACCAGACCACCAAAGTCGCGAAATTCTATCAGCAGGTCTTCAACCGGAATTCGATCGACGATCACGGCATGACCATGATGTCGTCGGCCCATTTCGGCGAGAAGTACAACAACGCGATGTGGAACGGATCGCAGATGGTCTATGGCGATGGCGATGGCAGCATCTTCGTCGACTTCACCAGGGGGAACGACGTCATCGGCCACGAACTGACTCATGGCGTGACCCAGCACAGTCTCCAGCTGGCCTATAGCGGCGATGCCGGCGGCTTGAACGAAAGCATGTCGGACTGTTTCGGCTCGATGTTCCGGCAGTGGGAAGCCAAGCAGACCGTCAAGAAGGCGGACTGGCTGATCGGGCGCGACATCATGGGCGCGGCGTCGAAGAAGAGGGGCTTTACCTGCCTGCGTGACATGGCCAATCCCGCCGCCAAGCACTGCCTGGCGCCGCAGCCGACCAAATATTCCCAGATCACGCCCGGCATGGATCCGCATTACTCGAGCGGGCCGCCCAATCTGGCTTTCTACACGGCGTGCATGACGCATGGCGGGAATAGCTGGGCCGAGATCGGGCAAGTGTGGTATCGTTCGCTCACGGGCTTCGGCCCCACGCCAAACATGACGATGAAGGCCTTCGCCGCCCGGACCCGTCAGGTGGCGCAAACCATGTACCCGAGGGCGCCCGCCGTCGCCGCTGCCGTCAATGCGGGGTGGACGAAGATCGGGCTGTGAAGGGTACAGCACGCCTCGAAAGGAAGACAGCGTGGATCGTTTGAAGATCGAGCGCGTCGGAGGGGTCGCCGGCTTCGGCGGCCCTCACCTCAAGAGCCGCGGTGAGCTGGCCGTGTCGGATCTGTCGTCCGCCGACCAGAAGACGGTGGAGTCTCTCTTTGCCGATCCGAAAAAGATTCCCGCAGCGCGTTCCGGGCAGGCCGACGCTTTCAGTTACCGCATCACGCGGGGTGCCCAGACCATTGAAGTGCCCGAGCATGCCGTGCCCTCGACCATCAAGAACAGCGTCAAGGATGTGCTGGAGTAGAGCCGGGCGGGCACTGTGATGGACGCGACGCTACCGCCTGGCGCGGCCGGGGTATGGGGCACGTCGGCTTCGACGAGCCTGGAGGCTTATCGCGCCTTGCGCGCCGACCGCTCCCGATGGCTGCCGGTGGCGCTCGACATCGCGCGCGGCCATGGTGTCGATATCAGCGCGCCGCATGTGTTCGCGACCGGAACCAATCTCGTCGTCGGGCTCAGTGAAAAACTGATCCTGAAAATCTTCCCGCCGCTGTCGCGCGCGCAATTCGTCTCCGAGCGCGGTTCGCTGATGCAGTTCAGCGGACAGCTTCGTCTGCCGATCCCCGAGATCGTTGCGGAGGGGACGCGCGATGGCTGGCCCTATCTGATCATCACGCGTCTTTCAGGCACGCTCGGCTCCGAGATATGGCCCTCGCTGCCGGAAGACCAGAAGGAGCGCGTGCTGCGCCAGATCGGCGAGACCATCGCCGCCGTACAGCGCGCGCCGCCCGGCCCGCTCGCAGAGATCGCGCCGCGCTGGGATGCGTTCATGCGCGCGCAGATGCAGGGCTGTAAGGCGCGGCACGCGCGTCTTGGTCTTGCGCCGAAATTCCTCGCCGGCCTCGACGACCTCCTGCGCGACGCCGCGACGCTGATCCCGATGGATGCACCGCCGGTGATCCTGATCGGCGAGTACATTCCGGAAAACTTCCTGCTCGCCTGTGACGGCGATCGATGGTCGCTCGCCGGCCTGTTCGACTTCGGCGACGTGCTGGCGGGATGGCGCGACTACGACCTGCTCGGGCCCAGCGCCTTCATGGCGGCGGGCCGGCCGGGAAGGGTCCGCAGCCTGCTCGAAGGCTTCGGCTATGCGAAGCCGGATTTCGCGCTGAAGCGGCGCCTGATGGCGCTCATGCTCCTGCACCGGGCCAGCGACCTCAACAGCCACATCTGTATCGAGGGCTGGCAGGAGCAGGCGAATGATTTGCTCGAATTGCAGGAGCTGATCTGGGCGGAGTGATTGCTTCGCCCATCAAATAAGCTAGTGCAAATTTCAGTCTAATTAGTAGGCAAATGCATCTCTTTGTATGCAATGCTCACAGTCTGGACGCTGCAGCTTCGCCTGCAAGATCGATTTTAATCAAGCAATATCAATGTACTAATTCAATCTTGGCATCTCATCCGGCCTTGGCACGAACCTTGCGAATCCGGTTCCAACCAGAAACTTCCGTGTTGGAGCAGGCTCATGAAGCGTCGCGATTTCCTCAAGTCCGTATCCGGATTGGCCGCCGGCGCGGCGCTCCCGGCAGTGCCGCCAATCGTCTCGTCGGCCCATGCCGACGCGCGCTCGGAGACGCTGCTGATCGTCTCGGAGGCCGGTCCCAACAATCTCGACATCCACGGCGTCGGCACCAACGTGCCCGGCTATGAGGTGTCCTGGAATTGCTACGACCGCCTGATCAGCCACGAGATGAAGAGCGGCCCCGGCGGCGTGCCCTATTACGACCGCGACAAGTTCAAGGGCGAGCTCGCCGAGGAGTTCAAGATCGACGACATGTCGGTCACCTTCAAGCTGCGCAAGAACGCAAAATTCCACGACGGCGCGCCTGTCACCGCCAAGGACGTGAAGTGGTCGCTCGACCGCGCAGTCAGCGTCGGCGGCTTCCCGACCTTTCAGATGAGCGCGGGCTCGCTGACGAAGCCCGAGCAGTTCGTCGTGATCGACGACTACACCGTGCGCATCGACTTCCTGAAGAAGGACAGGCTGACGATTCCCGATCTCGCCGTGATCGTGCCCTGCATCGTCAACTCGGAGCTGGTGAAGAAGAATTCCAGCGAGAAGGACCCCTGGGGCCTCGAATTCACCAAGCAGCAGACCGCCGGCTCCGGCGCCTACAAGGTGACGAAGTGGACCGCCGGCACCGAAGTGATCATGGAGCGCAACGACGATTGGGTCTGCGGTCCGATGCCGAAGATCAAGCGCGTGATCTGGCGCATGGTGCCGCAGGCCGGCAACCGCCGTGCGCTGCTGGAGCGCGGCGACGCCGACATTTCCTACGAGCTGCCGAACAAGGACTTCCAGGAAATGAAGGCCAACGGCAAGCTCAACGTCGTGTCGCTGCCGTTCTCCAACGGCATCCAGTATATCGGCATGAACGTCACCAGGCCGCCGTTCGACAATCCGAAGGTCCGTCAGGCCGTCGCCTACGCGCTGCCCTATCAGAAGATCATGGACGCCGTGATGTTCGGGCTGGCGAACCCGATGTTCGGCGCGCCCAAGGACAAGCCGACCGAAGTCGCCTGGCCGCAGCCGCACAAATACAACACCGACATGGACAAGGCGAAGGCGCTGATGGCGGAAGCGGGCCTTGCGGGCGGCTTCGAGACTACGATCTCGTTCGACCTGAATTTCGCCGGCGTCAACGAACCTCTGTGCGTGCTGGTGCAGGAGAGCCTGGCGCAGATCGGCATCAAGACCACCATCAACAAGGTGCCCGGCGCCAACTGGCGCACCGAGTTGAACAAGAAGGAGATGCCGCTCTTCACCAACGTGTTCTCGGGCTGGCTCGATTACCCCGAGTACTTCTTCTACTGGTGCTATCACGGCAACAATTCCGTCTTCAACACCATGAGCTACAAGTCGGCGGAGATGGACAAGCTGATCGACGGCGCGCGCACCGCCGCCGCATCGGGCGACAAGGCAGCCTACGATGCCGACGTGAAGGGGTTCGTCGATCTCGCCTTCACCGACATCCCGCGCATCCCGCTGTACCAGCCCTTCGTCAACGTCGCGATGCAGAAGAACATCAGCGGCTATCAATACTGGTTCCACCGGAGGCTCGACTATCGCGCGATGGCGAAGGGGTGAGAGGACGTGGGTGAGGTGAGCACTGCTCTCTCATTCCCTCTCCCCTTGTGGGCCTGTTGCGTAATTCGCCAGTTGTGATTCCCTGCGGTTGAGCCTTTTGGGGGAA
>NZ_JAUIZJ010000024.1:0-14657 GCF_030435535.1 Bradyrhizobium sp. WYCCWR 13022 | reverse complement strand
CTGGTGATCTGTGATGTGTCGGCCGGGCACGCGAGTGATTCCTCTTGGCGGAAGAACCACTTGCATAATCCCGACCGGCCGCGATCACCAGTCGGCGCGGTCCTCCTAGGGATCGCGCCGACGCTGGGCTCGTAACTCCGGTCGGGCTACGCCCTCCCTACGTCACGAGCCCAGCGAAACTCTCTCACCTTGATTGACGCTGCCTTCCATCCTGATCGCCGCGCGACAAGACGATCACGTGCGCAATGGCCGCTTCGGTCGGCGGCCCGCTGAGTACGACGTGCTCCGGCGCATGCGCCTGCACGACAGTGCCGGAGTAGCGGCGGCAGATGTATTTCGGGCGGCGTGTGACCAGCACGCGCCATTGCGCCGGGATCACGTCAAGGCGCTTGCTGACGTCCTCGCCGATCTTCGTCATGGTCCGCAACCGCACGGGCAGAGCGTGCTCGCAGGCTCGATGATCCGTTCCACGCGCGGCAAATGGGCAGGCAAGCAGCCGCGATTGCGATGAGAACCTTGATCCGGTACGCTCCGCGATCGGCCCTTGATCACAGCCTCGGCTCTCTCCTGCGCCGCGTCCAGGATGCCTTGCGCGATCTCCACGTCTTCCAACGGTAAATGATACTGATCTGGCCGCAGCTTCTCGGATTTCGCGCCGAACCTGTCGCGCCGCAATTCGCCGAGGATGACCTCCAGCCGACGCTGCGCTTCCTCCGACGCCGCCAGCGCCCCCTGATGCTCGCTCAAGGCCGCCCGCGTTTGCGCCAAAAGGGCTTTCAGTTGTTCATTTTCGTCGCGCAGCGCCGCGATGCTCATGCGCTATTTCGAGCACATCGCCGCCGCGCGTGCCACGCTCAAAATAGCTGCCGAGTCATTCTGCCGCAGTTATCCCGCCGCCTGGGGGCGCCGTGCTTCTTCCGGGCGGACCAACCTCCAATCCAGCCCCTCGAACAGTGCCGCGAACATCGCCGGTGATATCCGCATCACGCCGTCTGCGATCGTTGGCCAAACGAACTTGCAACCTTCAAGACGCTTGTGCACCAACACCAGGCCCGTTCGATCCCAGACAAAAGTCTTGATCCGGTCCGCTCGTTTCGATCGGAACGCGAAGGCGCCTCCGCTGAATGGATCAAGACGAAGTATCTCCTGCACTTCGCCGTAAGCCCATCGTGGCGACAGTGGAAGTCGATCGGCCGGTTGCAATGTAACTCTTATCAGCAGCGGCCGCGATCATCGTGACGCTCGCACCTTGCGGATCACCCCGGACAGCTGCTCGCCATCTGTCGCCGTATCCGTCTGCAACACGACATCGTCGATTGCGGCGTCTCAAGCTTGATCGCGGAACTTGACACTCCTCCGACGCATCTCCCACGATCAGCGGCGCGAATGTCGGATGCGACTCGGATAAGTCGCCGAGAGTCTGTTATCCCGTGTCGCGGTGGCCGAGGGGCGCGCAAGCACGGAGCGACGCGCTAGCAGATCTACGATTGGCGACGGCAGTTTCGGGAGCGAGGCGTGTTGCCGCCGTGCGAGGCGGCTCTCAGCCTCCGAACGCACGCGGCGCCCCGAAGGTCCTCCAAGAACCTCCAGCCGGCTCACCGACCTCGCCGATGAGACGTCCAAATGGACATCCTTTTTGCCGTCTAATCCCATCTAAACCTCGATCCAAGCCGGACGCTTCTTCGCACAGCTATCCGCTCTCGCTAAGCGCTTACGCGCTCTCGTTCCGCATTCAACAAAAGCCTATAACGGCGTATACATCCGGGCCGCAGCCGGCACGCACTGTCAGCTATCATTTGCTACACGAGCCAACACGCAACATCGAGCGCCGCAGGCGCCTTCGTTCGCCTCGAATTCCGACGCCTGCGCGCCATGCTCGCACTATCTCTTCACAACCTGACACTACGTCAGGTTCGGCTCTGCTATCGTCGAGCTCTGTTGCACTTCAGGTACAGCAATTCGCGTAAGCGCTGATACAACGGCCACACTGGGGGCCATTAAAGAGAGTAACAACCGAAATGAAAAAGCAGTCACTCGTTTGCGCGAGCATTCTTGCGATGGCCGCTGCGACGTCCGCGTCTGCCGCAGATCTCGCCGCGCGTCCCGCATTTCCGAATACGCCGACGCCCAGCCCGGCTGTCATCGCGCTCTACGACTGGAGCGGCTTCTATGCCGGCGTCAATGGCGGCTGGGGCTCGAGCCATAACTCCTGGGATTTTCTCGGCTCTATCCCCGAGGGCTCTCACGACGCAACCGGCGGCACAGTAGGGGGCCAGATTGGATATCGTTGGCAATTCGGCAATACCGTGCTCGGACTCGAAGGGCTGGGCAACTGGGCCGATCTCAGCGGCTCAAACGTTAGCATTGCCAACCCGGGCACCACCAATCACACAAACATCGACGGTTTCGGCTTGCTGACCGGCCAGATTGGCTATTCGGCCGGCAACGTACTGCTCTACGCCAAAGCGGGCGCGGCTGTGGTAGGGAGCACTTATCGGATCACTAATTCGGCTGGCTTTCTGGGCGACGCGGATACCACACGTTGGGGAGGTACGGCCGGTGCCGGTCTTGAGATTAGCCTAACACCGAACTGGTCAGCTGGCATCGAGTACGACCACGTGTTCATGCCGGCTAGTGACGTTAGCTTCGCAACAGGACTAGGAAACGACCGCATTCGTCAGGACTTTGATCTCGTCACCGCCCGCCTCAACTACAAGTTTGGCTGGCCACTCGCGAGCAAATAAGGATCTCAGTTTCTCAATCAATGATCGAGGGCCCCGGCGCCTGCCGGGGCTCTTTGTCCAGGGTCATCGTCCTGTATCGCCGTCGGCCTTTCAATAGGTGTTATCAGCTCTCTTGATCCATGAGGGCTGCGTATAATTAGGCTCGCTTCGCCCGGCGATCACGGTCTGGCCTCCGACGAGTCCCTATATCGCCGCCTCAAGCTCGATGTTGGAAGCTTGATATTGCCACGGCGAGCCGTCCGGCATCGGCAACAGTGCGCATGCCAGCCGTATTCAAGCCGCGCTTAGTGAATGGCCTCCTGACCAAACCGCAACAGCGTCGCACCGGCTCGACGATTCTCCCTCGCTCGACGAGGGACTACCAACGCTGAGAGGTTTAATATTCCGCATGGTGGAGTATGTCACGTGCACCAGCCATATTCATGGACAAAGTGAAGGTGCGATCATGAATAACTCTGCCGACCCCTCACGTACTCTTCGAACGTTAGAAACGTTGGAATCCAACGTTCGCCTGTACTCGCGTCTCTTCCCAGCGTGCTTTAGTCATGCGCGCGGGCCCTTTCTGCTAAGCGAGACGGGCGAACGGTTCATCGACTTCTTTTCCGGGGCTGGAGCGCTCAATTACGGCCACAACAATCATCAGCTAAAGGCAGCTATTACAGAATATCTGGGATCTGATGCTGTCGTTCACGGCCTCGATATGGCCACTCCGGCCAAGGTCGACTTTATGGAGACTTTCAACTCAGTTATTCTTCGTGAGCGGGGCTTGGATTATCGATTTCAATTTACTGGACCTACAGGTGCCAATGGCGTTGAGGCGGCATTGAAGCTGGCGCGTAAAGTAACCGGGCGCCACAACATCATTTCATTCACACGTGGTTATCATGGCCTCAGTCTCGGCGCCGCGGCTGCGACCAGCAGTCGCTTTCTTCGCGAAGCCAGTGGAGTCCCCCTGTCCGGCGTCACGATAATGCCCTATGATGGTTATCTTGGAGATGAGATTGATACGGCGGAGCACCTGCGGAACATATTGCTGGACTCTAGCAGCGGCATCGATGCGCCAGCCGCCATTCTCCTTGAAACAGTACAGGGGGAGGGCGGCATCAACGTCGCTCAAAAGGAATGGCTACGATCCGTACAAGCCCTAGCGGCAGAGATTGGAGCCATATTTATCGTCGACGATATTCAGATGGGTTGCGGCCGTACTGGCGATTTCTTCAGCTTTGAGTTCGCCGAGTTGTCACCAGATGTCGTAATATTGTCGAAGTCCTTAAGTGGATATGGTCTGCCGTTATCCATGTTGTTGATCAAAGAGGCAATTGATATATGGGAACCGGGAGAGCACACGGGCACCTTTCGAGGAAATAACCTAGCGCTTGTCTCTGCAACTGCAGCTTTGAATATCTACTGGCGCACTGAGATCTTTTCGCAAAGCATTTATCGACTGGGAACGCTGATGCGTCACCGGCTTAATGCTATTGCGCGCGCGCATGGAGACCACTTCACTGTCCGCGGCCGCGGAATGGCGCTCGGCTTTGATTGCCGAAATACTCACCTCGCTGAGACTGCAGCACGCAAGGCGTACGATAGGGGCCTCATCATTGAACGATGCGGCCCGGCGGACGAGGTCATCAAATTCTTTCCTCCGCTAACGATCGACCCGGAGACGCTGACTAAGGGTTTGGACATCTTTGAAGATAGCTTAGCGGAAGCAGCCCCGCTCTGACATGACATCTGCATCGGGCCTCGCTGCCTCGGCGAGGCCTCACGCCAGACGCTTGATCACCGCGGCAGGCTAGCACCTGTTCCGCATCTCGCTGGTGCTACACTTCGAGTACCACGACCGTCTAACTCTTGTTTCTCCCTGAACATGTTCCAGCTTCAGTCGACTAGCTCCCTGGGGACGGGCCTAGTCGTCGGGCAGGTCGCCTACCCGCATCACACTGCGGCCCAGGTCAACCTGGACTCGGATACGGATACGCTAACCGCCCGCACTCACGGTGAGCCCGGCTACAGAACCAGTAGGCTAACGAAGGCCGTTTGCATGTTGGGCGCGCGGTAATTGGTTGCGCATCACTTGCCTGGCAGGCACCTGGCAGATCGTGCGTTCTGGCGTTGCGTAACTCAACTGCCCAGTAGCGGAATGCACTTATCGAAGGATCGGTCCGCTCGGCGATGGTCATCGTGACAAGCCATCTCAAGACTTCTACAAGGGAGGTGAAGTTGCCGCTGACGACTCATTTCCGCGGTGAGTAGCCGGCTCTCCCGACCTGCAGCGCGGTATATCGCCAATCAGGAGGTGATGGCTAGTGAGGTGCTTCCACCCCACTAGTGCGGAGCTCTGCATGGACCCTCTGAGCACAGTAAGAAGCGGCCTCAAGATCTCGCAATTCGTATGTCTTTGGCTTGGACCCGGTGAGCGCTAAAACAACAATCTTCTGCGCACTCCTCACGGGGTGGATGCCTTCCCGATGCAGAGCGGTAAGCGCGGCCTCCGCGTCATGCGTCAAATACCCCTCGGGGCTTTCATCCTGCTCGAGATCGATCCACATGATACCAAGCCTTCGTAAAACGTCTTCAGCATTACGTTTTTCGAAGACGCTTTGAAATGCAACCCGTGTTGCTGACGGGTTGATGACCACGCAAACCCCGCCTCCTGCGTCAGTCACCAAAGTACCGGCCATCTCATTCGGCAGTAACGATTTGCAGGAGATGGCTATTCTCCGGCCGGCAGCATAGTCGATTGCGCCATGGTGAAGCACTTTCGCCCCGCAGCGTGCTATCCGACTTGCGTTGGCATAGGAGACTGTCGGGAGCAGCCTTGCTTGCCTCACAATCCTCGGATCGGCGGAGTAGATGCCACAGACATCCGAGTAGACTTCGCAAACGCCACTTCCCACCATATCGGCGGCTATTACCGCAGTCAAATCCGAGCTATTGCGGCCGAGCATTGAGACCCGTCCACCTTCATCCAGACCCTGCGCTCCGGCAAGGATTACCACGCGGCCATAATCGAGCGCCTTTAGCAGCGGTTTGTTGTCGACCTCCTCGATGACCGTCCTACCTAGAACCAAGGATGTCTTGATTCCAATCGAATAGCCAAAGAGCGATGATGTCGGCACCGAGTGTCTTTGCAATGCTGCCTCAAGAAGTCCAGCGGAAATCATTTCTCCCGCTGTCAGGACGGTGTCCAAGGCAACGGTGCTGCAGATTTCATTCACAGAGAGCGCTAGAGACTTCAGTACGTCCGTCTGGCCGTGCATCGCGCTAACGACGACCACGACTTGCCGCGCGTCATTTGCAAGCCTATCTACTATATGTCTGGAGACAGCGCGGTACGCCTCCGCATCACGAAAGCTCGATCCCCCACACTTCATTACTTTGATTGACATGCGCCGTGGCCCAACGTGCGAGATCACTTGCTTTAACTCACCCGGCGCCGCATTAGATCAGACGACGAGCCGCTTCGCGCGCTCGACATCCGGCTGCTTCTTGAGAGCTGCTCCTCGCGCTAGGCTTGTCATCGTCGCAGCAATAGCTGTACCACGAGATAGCTCACGATTAGCGCCGCCCGGCATCTCGCTGGCGGCTTGGGCGTGTTGCGGCAGCACAGGACGATGCACCTAAACAATGGCGCGCTAGTTGCCTGAGACCTCCATCCCGCGTTGTTCGATGTCGCCCATCTTGATTGTTGCGGTTGCCACAAAGGTCGATCGGGCCGCTAGTTCACACACCGCAGCGAGCTCCGTCGTACTGCATCACTACCTGAGATCATCAACAAGGGACATGAGCGGCATCCGGCGTACTGGCTTGGCACACCTCTTGCTGATGCTTCCACTGAACAGATCTCGGGAGGCCTCTTGCTCAGTCCGTTGAATGATGTCCGGCACGCCGCGTTGTTGCTGCCCGGTCTCCGGCACTTGCCGCCCCAGACCTGCGATGGAGCGACGTGTTTCGCCCGGTTCACTCGAACGGGCGACCCACTGCGCCGAGCCAGAATTTGGCCAAATACGGCCTTGCACGGAAGAGCTCGCCTCTGGGAACGCGTTCCCAAGATGGTGCTGCGACCGCAGCGGCAAGCGGAGCGTTGCAAAAAGCGCTCCGGACCCTATGCCACCCTCGGCGGGGACAGCACCAAGCGATTATATGCGCTCTACCTCAGCCCGGGCCCCGCCGGGACACAAAGCCCTCGCTTTTTTTCAGCTGGAGCGACCACCGCCGGTAAGCAGTCCGGTCCTGCGCCTGTTAACAATCGAGGCGCGCCAATCGTGTCAGGCCAAGAACGTATTGTGTGGAAAGGCCGGACGATGACACACGCCTGCGGCGTAGGTCGCCGCGACAACTTCGATGCGAAACCCGGCAAAAACTATGGCCTCTGGCAATCAGAACGCAGATTCTATTTGCCAACTGGACAGTTCATTGTCGTGGCGCCCTCGTCTCGGTTCACCAGAACCAGACTATCAACAGCAGGCCGCATCCTTGGCCTCCCCACAGGCGGCCATCAAACATTCTATGAAGATAGAGCGAGAGGGGACTCTGCGCCTGTAGGGCGGGAGATCGCCTTGCGCTTCCATATCCACAACCGTCTGCGTGCCGAACATCAATTGGTAACTCGCATACAGACGCCGTACATCAGCCGGGGAGAGACCTTACAATGAGCCTGGGATATCAGCAGAATGTTCGGCAATCGCAATCAGCCGTACTATCGCCGCGCCTGGCGAAGGCGATAAAGCTGCTGAAATTGTCTAATCTCGATCTGGCTGATTTCGTGGAGGAGGAGCTCGAGTGCAATCCATTGCTGGAGCGCGACATAGACATGCTGACGCAAGAGGATGCCGGAACAACGACCGACCTCTTCAGCGAAGCCAGCGGTCCGGACGACGCTAGTGATCTTGACAGCGACGCGTTCGACAATAGCCAACAAGACGGCTTGAGCGTAGACCCTGGCACTCGCCCCGAGCTCGACGCGGCGCCCAGCCCGGAGCTTGACGATCTTCATTCCGAGCCATTTGATGAGGACATTCCTCAGAATTCGGACCAAGATCGGCTGGACGTCGGCACAGAGGCGTCCCGCAGCCGATCTTGTCAGGAAGACTATAATCTAGAGGCGTGCGTACCGAAAGAGATCACCCTCCGCGATCATTTGACCGAGCAGCTCGGACTCGCGCTGACGTCGCCCACAAAGCGACTCATCGGACGCTATCTAATCGACCTCGTCGATGACGCCGGATACTTGCCGCAAGACCTAGGAAATGCCGCCAAACGGCTGGGGGCCTCGCAAACAGATGTTGATCTCGTTCTGGCAACATTGCAGACGTTTGACCCTCCTGGCGTCTTCGCTCGTTCTTTGAAAGAATGTTTCGCGATCCAGCTGCGCGAGCGCAACCGCTATGACCCAGCGATGCAGGCACTGGTTGAGAACCTCGCTCTTGTACCTGAGGGGGTTCCTGCCCTGCGCAGCGTTTGCGGAGAGAGCGATGAGGACATCGCCGATATGATTGCGGAACTTCGGTCACTCGACTCGAAGCCGGGACATAAGTTTGGTTCGGTGCGCCTGGAACTTTTGATCCCAGATGTCTTTGTTCGCCGGGGTCATCACCACAATTGGGTAGTCGAGCTGAACAGTGAAGCGTTTCCCAGCATTTCGCTGAATCAGGTTTATTATCGCGATTTCAAGGGCAAAATGCGCAACCGTAATGACAAGGCCTACCTGGCCAATAAGTGGTCTGATGCACGCTGGCTGGTAAGTTCACTTGAGAGACGTGCGAACACAATCTTGAAAGTTGCGAGCGAAATTGTGCGTCAGCAACATGACTTTTTCTCCTACGGCGTAGAGCATCTACGACCCCTCAATCTGAAAGCAGTGGCCGACGCCGCGGGGGTGCATGAGTCCACCGTTTCACGCGTAACGAACAACAAGTACATGGCCTCCAATCGTGGACGGTTCGAGCTCAAATACTTCTTCAAACCATCCATTGCTTCAGCCGTCGGCGAGACGGCTCACTCGGCAGAGGCTGTTCGCCACCGCATTAAGAGGCTCATCGACTCCGAGGCCCAAGCATCAGTGCTCTCAGATGACGCAATCGTCGAGCTATTGCGTTCCTCTGGGATCGATATAGCGCGCCGGACGGTCGCAAAATACCGTGGCAAAATGGGCATCCCTCCGTCCGTGGAGCGACGGCGCCAGAAGCAAGCTGCTCTCGGCTATGTTTCCTCAACGACTCCGCTCAATTCCCCAGACCGTACGGAGGCGGCTTGATCCTATTGAAGGATTTCGTTCACAGCGGCGGAGAAACGCATAGTTGAGCTGTCAGGCAGGACCATCAAGCTTGCTAGGCGCCGGGGATTGCCCCCAACCGCCTAAAGCCCTTAGATTGAAGACGGCCAATTGGGGCGTTAAGTCGCCCCGACGGCCGTTCTGCTAGGCTCAGGGGCAACGGCTGCATCCTTTCGCAGCCCCGATGGCCCCGCGTGAGCGTGATCCTCTCTCAGGCTGCTACGCGATTTTCATAAGCAAGAAATGGGTTGACTGGTTTAAGCAGGGCATCCGAAGCATCGATTGGAGCTCTGCCGCTAAATTGCTTGGTCAACCCTGCACTGATGAACCATAAGATGCCATCGGCGAGCATCCTGTGGGACGCTTGAACACTTCGTCTCACAAGATCGCCGTGTTGATGCCTAGGCCGCTCCTCGACGGGTAGATACCGCGCCTCAAATGCTGAGAAACGAAGAGACGTTCGATCCAATTGACGCAAGCTCCGCTGCCAGCACCCTGCCGGGGCATGGTGTAGCTGACGGTAGGTTACCTGCGATTTTCCGGCAGGCGGGTCGGAAGGCATCAGCCTGCCACGTCGGGCAGACCGACGATGAATTCATCGCTTAATGGCGCGATGCTTTCCGGCGTCATGTAGCGGGCGCCTGGACCGCACATTCGTCGTTCTGCTCGACAGGGTCGCATCGATTAGGTCGGCGATTGCGTCTCCGTTAGGGAAGATGCCGACGACCTCGGATCGCCGCTTGATCTTGCCGTTGAGGCGCTCGATCGGATTGGTAACCGGTATTTGAGTTTCTCGGTGCCGATGTCCCGCTGCGATATTCAAGATAGTGGCGTATGGTGCAACCATCGGGAGAGAGGCACCGGGAGCACCAAGGTGCGGGCAGGCCGATGCATACGATCAGCCACGAGCTCGGGTTAGTAGCTGGCCGCCTCTGCGACCAGCCCGGTTGCGCTGAGAGCGCGCATCCGTAGTTGTCGTGTCGCCCGTAGCTCCCGTCATGTGGTCTGATTTGGCAGGAGGTGCAAGTGCGACGGGTGATTGACATCGACGTCCGAACCTCGGAGAGGTGGTGGTTTGGGAGGATGGCAGCCTCCGACATGCGGGCCGTATTGATATAGACGCGGACTGCGTTGGACGGTTTTGGCAAGACCCTGCTGGCCAGTGATGCGGTGGTGGTCGAAGCGACCGCGAACAGAGTGGCGGTGTCGCCGGTTCTGGCGTCGTTCGTGGCACGCGTGATTGTCGCCAATTCGCATCAGGTGAAGGCGATCGCCCAGGCTCAAGTCGAGACCGACAAGATCGATGCCGGCACACTCGCGTGTCTGCAGGCGCCCGCGGCACCTGCCGCAGATCCGGACGCCTGACGCAGAGACGGAACGCAAGCGTCGGCTAGCGGCGCGGCGCTACCAGGTCGTGCGGCATCGCGCGGCTCAAGAACGAGGTGCAATCGATCCTGCACGCGCACCTGATCCCGAAGTGCTCCAGGCCTGCTCGCGGTCCCCGAGATCGTCCGCGCCACTTGTCGGGCCAAGCGCGCGTCCGCCGGGTTTCAGCAACGGTGCGCTTGATCTAACACCAGGCAGTACGATTATTGTTAGTTTTGCGCCAGCTGCCCATGTTAGATGTCCAACGATGGCAGCATGGGCGCTGCAACTGCTGCCGCGCATACCGTCATGGACCGCCTACATGCGGCAAGAGCCTCTCCCTCATAGCGCCAGGACCTATCTCAGGAGATTGAGCGTCACTCTCAAGCTTCTGGGCAACGGCCCAAATGTTCTGCGGCCGAGGCAATGCTGCGAGCAGGAGCATAGTCTCTCCCACACTCCTACATCACCAGAACCAAAACGGCAGAGCAACCTAGTCGGCAGTTGGTCCCGTTGTCATAAGGCGCGGCACGCTACTTGCTTAACGGCCAATGAGAATAGATGCATTGGTCTCTCGCGAGAACAGGTGCTCGATGACTTTTGTCAGGATACTTCTGCCAACACTTTGGCGCCGAGGCGCTGCAATCGCAAGCGGCGGTGCATCTTATATCCGAAGTAGCGACATGAGCTCTCGCTTGGATTCCATGCGAGCGGCCACAGCTGCCCCCACTAGCGCCGTGTCCGCTTTCACCGCCGTAGATCTCATCCAAACCGACCGGCGCACTTGCTCGACCGCTTTGCGCCGAGCGGTGCGCCTGACGGCGAATGACGGTCACCACCACCTTTCACTCTTCTTCCAACCTGCGTCGCTCGGACATGCGATAATGACGCCTTGCGTTGAGCAACGGCAAGCTGACAGTGCACCAAAGTCCGCAATCTTGTCGCGCCGCGATCGCACTTTTCATGGAGCACAAGCGAGCGCATCAAGTGAGATACGCAATTGTATGGCATACCGACGGCTTTTTACCTTCTTTCGCAATCTTACATTGTTCTACAGCGCCCTTGCGTGCGGCATGAGCTTCGCTGGCTGAGTGCGTACTTTTTGTTAGCTTTTGAAGACGCCGGAGTTCGACACATGGCAACAGGTATCGTGAAATGGTTCAACGCAAGAAAGGGATATGGCTTCATCAGACCGGATGACGGAGGTCCGGACGTATTCGTACACGCCAGCGCGGTCGCAAAAGCCGGAAGAAGCGACTTAGCCGAAGGCATACGAATTTGCTACGAGCTCAGGACCAGTGCGGCAGGCCGAACCTTTGCAGAGGACCTCAGCATCCCCTAGACCCTTTGTCCGCCCTGTGAGGTGACGGGCGGCCCCGCGGCAAGCTCCTATCGAGGGTTGCGCCGGATGGTCCGGCGCCGAACCCCAAGCATGGGGAGCGGGCCTGATGAACCATAGCATTTTCGTAGGGCTGGATGTACACAAGGCAACGATTTCGGTTGCGATGGCCCAAGGAGTGCGCGGCGAGGAAGTTCGCAACTTAGGGATCATCCTAATCGCGCCGACCAATCAACAAGCGGGCAAAGAGCCCAGGTCAAGCTGTGCATCCTCTATCACCCCTTGTCGGCGGCCAGCAAAGCCGGGGTGATCGTCACCACCGCCATTGCACGCGAGATGGTCGGCTGCCTGTGGGCGACGCTCTTCAAGTAAGAACTCGGCCCGGCCGCGTGTGAAGAGCGCTGGTCGAGCGTATCGGTGCCAGGGCGGGAGGCAGGGCGCGGTGGGGACTCCTCGTATGAGCCGGCATTGTCGACGCTCGCTCGCAGATCTCGCCGCAAGTCCAGCACGGGACCTATTTGACGCTGGATCGAACGAAGCCACGTCTTGTGAGCGTGTAACTATGGGGGCTTGATCTAGGCTGTAGCGCGGCAATCTGGGTAGGAAGTGCGCGGCAATCAGGATGGCGAGGCGTGTCGCGGCCTGATGATGATTGCCGCGATGATTGTCGCGCGCAAGAGTTTTGTTGAACTCTGATTGTCGCGCAGCGTCAATCAGCGACGGTTTTGGGTGTCGCGTGCGATGGCGGCCGTCCGGGACCGCGTTTTCGTTCGAGGGCGGTCCGTCTGCGATAGCTCTCGACGTTCATCTCGACGATGGTGGCGTGATGAACGAGGCGATCGATAGCGGCCAGGGTCATGGCGGGGTCCGGGAAGACCCTGTTCCATTCGCCGAATGGCTGATTGGCGGTGATCAGCATCGAGCGGCGCTCGTAGCGTGCACTGATGAGCTCGAACAGCACGCTGGTCTCGGCCTGATCCTTGGTGACGTAAGCGAGATCATCAAGAATCAGGAGATCGAAGCGATCGAGACGATTGATGGCCGCCTCGAGGTTAAGCTCGCGTCGCGCTAGCTGGAGCTTCTGCACGAGATCGGTGGTCCGGGTGAAGAGGACGCGCCATCCGTTCTCGATGAGGGCCAGGCCGATCGCTGCCGCCAAGTGGCTCTTTCCGCCGCCGGGCGGGCCGAACAACAGCAAATTGGCGCCCTTGCCCAGCCAGCTGTCACCGGCGGCGAGCGCCATCACCTGCGCCTTTGAGATCATCGGCACGGCTTCGAAGTCGAAGCTGTCGAAGGTCTTTCCGGTGGGCAAACGTGCTTCGACAAGGTGTCGTTCGGTCCGACGGCGGCCGCGTTCGGCAATCTCGTGCTCGGCGATGGTCGCGAGGAAGCGGCCGGCCGGCCAGCCTTCCTTGTCGGACTGTTCGGCAAATTGCGCCCACAGCACCTTGATGGCAGGCAGACGGAGCTCATTGAGCAGCAGATTGAGGCGCGCGGCATCAACCGTGTTCGTTACGCTCATGCGGCACCTCCGGTCTCGGCGGCACCGATGAGGCATTCGTAGGTCGCAAGCGGCACGAGCTGCACCACGACGTTCGGCAGGTTGGCGGGATCGGGGGCGAAGTAAGCACGTAGCCGGTTGAGGTCGGGCAGTTGGCCGGCCTCGAGATCGGCGGTGAGCTGATCGGCGAGTTCGGCCTCGCAGCCGCGTTCATGAGCGAGCGCGAGGAGATCGACCATGATCCGGCTGGCTTTTTTGTCCGGCAAGCGTTCGCGCAAGCGATCGAAGGTCTTCCGATAGGCATCCCGCGGGAACAGCTGATCTCGGTAGACCAGATTGAGAAGTGCCATCGGCTTGCGCCGCAGGGAATGGATCACGTGCCGATAATCGACGACCTGGTCGTACTTGCCATTGGGATGCGGCCGCCCACGCGGCAAGGTGACGAGATGGGTGCCCCCGACGAACACGTCGAGACGATCGTCGTAAAGGCGCACCCGCAGTCGGTGACCGATCAGGCGCGATGGCACCGTGTAGAACACCTTGCGCAGGGTGAAGCCGCCGGACGAGGTCACGCGGACGATCACCTCTTCGTAGTCGGAGGTGCGCCGATCGGGCAGCTCCTGCAACACCACGCGCTCGCTATCGATCCGCTTGGCGTTGCGGGCATTGCGGCGGCTGACGATCTCGTCGATGAAGCCGCGATAGGTGGCAAGATCGTCGAAGTCGATAGTTCCGCGCAGCAGCAAGGCATCCGCGATTGCTCGCTTGAGATGACCGTGGGGCCCTTCGATCGAACCATTCTCGTGAGCAACGCCTCGATTGTTGCGGGAAGGCCGCATGCCGTAATGGGCACAAAGGGCCTCGTATCGCTGCGTCAGATCGTCCCGTGCATCACGATTGAGATTGCAGAATGCGGCCGACAGACTGTCGGTCCGATGCTCCCGCGGCGCCCCACCGAGCGACCAGAGGGCATTCTGCAGGCCTTCCGCCAGGGCGACGAAGCTCTCGCCGCCAAGCACGACGTGGGCGTGCTCGAACCCGCAATAGGCCAAACGGAAGTGATAGAGACGATGATCCAACGGAGCACCCGCGATCGTAACACCCAACTCGTCCATGTCTGTGAAGTCGGAGAGGCCGAGTTGGCCAGGCTCGTGGGTTTGGCGGAAGATCACCTCCTGCTCCTCGCCGTGGACCGCCCGCCATGCACGGATCCGACGTTCCAGGGTACGACGGATACCGATGCCGAGATCCGGATGACGCCGTAGCATCTCCTCGAACACCGCCACCGGGCGTAAGCCAGGTGCCGCCTTCAGGATCGGGACGATCTCGGTCTCGAACACCTCGCTCAACGGGTCCGGTCGTTGCCGGCCGCGGGGCGCCTTCCTTTGCGATGGAAATCGGGGATCTCTCTCGATCCGATAGGCGGTCGAC